>NZ_JAUXPI010000007.1 GCF_030684035.1 Phaeovulum sp.
CCACCATGGCCACCGTCGGCACAGATCAGGATCGCGCCGGTATCGACGGTGGCGAACAGCCGGTCCGGGGTGGCCGGATCATGGGTCAGGTTCACCATGTAGCGGTCGGCAAAAGCACTGGACACCACCTGCCAGTCAAGATCCGGCTCCTGCGCCGAGATCAGTCCGACCCCGTAAACGAAGGCATAAATCCGCTTGTCGGGCATGGCATGAACCATGGTTGTCGGCGCGGGCGTGGCGTAGGCTGGCCGCCAGGTGGCACCGCTGTCGCGGCTTTGCTGCAACCCGGTCATCGTCGCGGCATAAAGGCTGTCGACATCCAGCGCCGAAACCGCCAGCGAAAACGTGTCTTTCGGCAAGTGCTTGACGGCGGTCCAGCTTTTCCCGCCGTCGCGGCTGACCTCAAGGTCATCGGCAATGGCATAGATCACTTGCTGGTCGGCGGCACTGGCACCGAAGGCGCGGAACGCCAGCAGGCTGTTGGCCGGGTTTGACGCGGCAGACCAAGTTGTGCCACTTTTGACGGACGCCAACAAGCCTGTCGCTTGGCCGGTGGCACCAAAACCGCTTGCAATCAGCGCCTTGGGGTTTTCAGGGGCACTCACCAGTGCCGTCAGCCCGACCTCCAGCCCGGGAACGAGCGCTGAAACCCCATCCGGTGCCTCGTTGAGCAATCCGTATTGCGTCGCCAGCAACAGCCACACCGGATGCGCTGATGCGGCATCGACCGCGATGCCATTGATCGGGCTTATCGCATCCGTCGCAATCGGCTCAGCACTGGCGGCGGACGGTCCACCCAGCACTACCGCAACAGCCAGCCCCAAAGCCGGAACCAAACGAAATGGGATCTACATTTTCCCGCTTGCCAATTGCGCTACCGTCTTTGCCTACCCCTTCGCCGGTTGTCGTGCAATGCTTCGGTCCAAAGGACATTGTGCAGGGCGCAGGGTCGATGCCTCGCGCCATGCCAGTAGCGCCACCGCCACCCCGTCGACCGCCGCGCCGCCAACGGTTGCCAGCGCCCGGCGCACCGTTCGGTGCCGGTTTCAAACCACGAAGACATCCCAGCCGCCATACGAGTTGCGGATCGAGCCGCGCGGAATGGCGAGACCGGCAATCAGCACCCCGGCAAGCACGCTGCCCCATTGCGCCACTGGTGATGCCGCCCCTTCGAGCAGCCAGGGGGCGGCGATCAGCCAGAGCCCGGCGGGCAGGGCAAGAAACCGCACCGCGCGCGCCACTTCGGCAAACGCGATGATCGCGATCGTCACCACCAAAAGCCCGGTCAGATGGTCGCTGTTGGTCAATGCCCCAGAGTTGCCATAGGTCAGCCGGGTAAAGGTCAGCGAGATGCCGATGGCACAGATTGCCAGCAGCGCCGGGGGAAAGGTGACACCCCGCGCCGCTTGCCCGAACATCTGCGCCTTGGCTGCCAGTACGCCGCGGGAATGATCGTCGCTGCCGCCCGCCATTGCGCCGCCGGTCCAGAAGGTGCGCCAGAACGGTTTTCCGGCGCGCTGCGAGGCGGTCAGAAACTGCCCCATCGCCACGAATTCATCCAGCGAGAACGGAATCATCAGCGCCATCGCCAGCGCCGTAAGCAGGCACAGCGTGCACCAGGTGCCGATCACGATCGGCTGCACGATCACGAAATAGATGCTGACAATGCCCAGTGGCAGGATCAGGAATGCCAGCGCCAGAACCATCCACGGCATGGTGCGCCAGCGATCCTTGCCGCCCATGAACGTCATCACCAGTTCCAGCGCATAGACCGCCGCCCCCAGCCCGGCATCGGCGACCGGCCAGGCCCTGGACATCGGCGAGGTGATGATGGTCTCGGTGCCATTCAGCCCGCTGGTTCCGGCAAAGAACGGCTCCCACACGCCGTCGATATGGCCCAACTGATAGGCGGCCATATAGCGCGCGATCAGAAAGCCGAACAGCGCCAGCACCCCGACCGGCAGCCGCTGCAACCAGCTTGCCGGATTGTAGCCCCATTCGGGCGGAATGTCGGGCTTGCCCATCATGCCCTCCATGCTCATGCCGGGCATCATCGGGATCAGCACTGACAGCGCGATCACCGCGCCGCCGATCAGGGTGGCGTTGGCATAGGCTCCGGCCAGCGGGGTCCAGAACACCAGGGGCGCCAGCAGCAGCCAGCCACCAACCACCGCATTGGCCCATTGCGCCCAAGGGTAGCGCCGGGCGGCATTGGCTGAGAGATAGCCGAAGATCACGATCAGAACGCCGCTGCCCACATCGCTGACGGTCATCAGCATGGCGCGCTGCGCAAAAGGTGCCAGACCGCGCTCAGCCATGACCCGCAGCTGATTGGCATCGGCCGCGAAATCGCTCAGATACCCCAGCGTGAACGGGGCGCTGATCATCCAGAACCCCAGCATGATTGCCACATAATGCGGCCAGAGCAGCGCGCGGTGCGCATCTCCCACCATGTCGCCCATGCCGCCGGATGCCGCACTCGCCATGCCATGGGCCATGCCGGGCATTGCGAGACCGGCGTTGGTCATATCTGCGGGCTTCGGGTCGGCCATCGTCGCCGCCGTGGCGCTGGAGGGTGCCGTCTCAACCTTCAGCGTCATGCCGCAGATCGGGCAACTGCCCGGCGCGCTGCGCCTGATCTCGGGGTGCATCGGGCAGGTGTAGATCGGGTCGGTGCCTGGGCCGGGTGCCGCGGCAGCGTGGCCGGAATGATCCATGGTCATGCCCCCTGCTCTTGTGCGGTTGCAGCGGCGTTGGCCAGCATCCATTCCGGCGGCTCCAGCGCGTTTTCCTGGTAAAAAGCCAGCGGGTCGGCCTTGAGCGCCGCCACCATGTTGGGGATCGCACCGCGCAGACTGTGCTGCGGCACCCAGCCCAGAACCTGTTTGGCGCGGCTGATATCCAGCGCGTAATGGTCACTGGCACGGTCGATCATCCACGGCTTGATGAAAGGCTTCTGGCCAAGGATATTGTCCTCGACCCAGGCACCGATCTTGGCCACCGGACCCGGCACCGAGGTGGTTTCATAGGATTCGTCATGGATCTGGCGCATGAATGTATGCTGCAATTCGTCATAGCTCAGCGCCTCGGCCTCACCGATCAGCAGCACGGTTTCGGCGGGCAGCGTCGCGCGCAGCGCCACCGAAAGGGCAATCGCATTCACCACGTCATCCATATGGACATAGGCGGTGCCATGCGACGACGCGCCGGCATAGAGGTGCGATTCCAGTTGGCGTTCGTTGATGCGCTGGATCTGATGCGCCAGCGGCGGCGAATGGCAGCCGTCATCGTAGACCCCGGCAAAGCGCAGGACCACGGTCGCAACATCGCCGCGCGCCGCGTGGATCAACGCCTCGGTGCGGACCTTGGATTCGGGGTAGGCCCAGGTCGGGTCGATCGGCCAGTCTTCGTTGAAGAAGATCCCCGGCTCGCCCGGCTTGTGCACCAGCATCGTGCTGGAAAACAGGAATTGCTGCACCTCGAAATTCGCGCGCAGGCCAGCCAGCAGCCGCCGCGTGCCGTTGACCGTGATCTCGTCATATTTCGGGTTGGGTTCGCCGCTAAAATCGTAATAGGCCGCAAGGTGGATGACCGAGGCCACCCGGCCACCGTGATGCGCCCGCAACAGCTTCAGGCCCTTGGTCACGCTGGCGTCCGAGGTGATATCGACTGGAATTCGGGTGCAGCCTTCGGGCGGATCGGGCGGGGCCTCGCGATCAAATCCCACCACATTCGGGTAGGTCTTGCGCAGCTCGCGCATCACGGCAGAGCCGATCCGACCGTTGGATCCGGTGATCAGAACGACGTCACCTTCGGGTTTCATGCTTTCCTCCACACACAGACGGTTCTTCGGGTCTACAGATGAAAACTTTCAGCCTTCCCCGGGGTCCAGACGCTCAGCCCCTGCAGCAGCCACCCCTGAAGGCCGTTGCGATAGTAGAGGATGCGCCCGGGCGGAAAGCCGGCCTCCACCAGCTTGCGGATCGCCGATGGCGATTGCCCGCACCAGACCCCGTTGCAGAACAGGGCGACGCGGGCGGCATCACGGCAATCCCACCCCTCCGCCCCGCGGCGACACCCGAGATGCTCCAACGCCTGATCGGTATCGGTAAAGGGCAGGTTGACCGCGCCAGGAATCGTGTATTTCGCATATTGGTCCGGCTTGCGCCCGTCAGCGACCACGATATCCGGCGCGCTCAGCGCCTCGATCAATTCAAGTTCGCCAAGCGGCACCACACCCGCAACCGGCACGAGCGGTTGCAGCAGCGCCGGAGGCGCGGCCCGGGACGTGTGCGCCCATTCGTCCGTCAAACGATGGTCCGCGTCTGGGACGCGGGAAATTTCGACAGCACCATCAGGCGTGCCGACGGACAGGCTGACGACGCCATCCATGATGCACACCGGCGCGCCTTGAGCCTCAGACATTCTGCACGACATTGACCAGCATATCGCGGACCTGTCCGGCGACAGCGGTCAGTTTGGCGTTGTCAATCGCCTGCATCGACGCGACCGGGTCGATGGCGCTGACCTCGACCCCACCCTCGACCTCGCGCAGGATGACGTTGCAGGGCAGCATCGCGCCCACCCGCGGCTCGATCCCGATTGCCTGATGCGCCATCTTCGGATTGCAGGCCCCAAGGATGCGGTAGGCGGGCATCTCGACGTCGAGCTTTGTCTTCATCGTCGCCTTGACGTCGATCTCGGTCAGCACGCCAAAGCCATGATCAGCAAGTGTTGCGCGGGTGCGGGCTTCGACGTCATCGATATCCGCGCCTTCGATCAGTCGATTGATCGTATAAGTCAATGTCCGTTTCTCCTGTTCATTTGCGATGATATTTGATCAGTGCCGCTATGGCCAAAACCACGAGCACAAGGATCAGCAGGCCGAAGAGCCAGCCGAAGCCCATTCCAAAACCAATTCCGGGGCCCATTTCGTTCCAGTTCATCATCATGTCTCCTTCTGTTCTGTCATAGGCTACGCCTTTCGTTCGAACGTCGGGCTAACATGGGGCAGCCAGCGTGGACGCGTCGGGATACCGGGGTGCCCACGTGAGGGCACCCCGCTTTGCATCAGGCCGAGGCGTGACCGCAAACTCGGTCATCATGCCCGAGGCCATATGCGCCATCGCCGCGTCTTTCTTCGGCCCCTCGGCAGCGCTTGCGCAGCAGGATTTGACGGTCTTGACCTGCTGTTCGGAATTGCTGGCGGTTTTGGTCGGCGCGGACATGGCAAACATCCTTCCAAGGCGCGTGCCTGCCCCTTGGGATTGGCGCGGCGTTGTTGCATTACTGGTTCCCGAGGCGTGACTTGCCCTTTCTCGTGGATTTCATGCCACGCGACCGATCTCGGCGGTGCCGAGGGCTGAGAAGCGGTTCATCAGTGCGACGCGGATCTGGATCTCGGCGGTCTGGCGGTCGGGGTCTCTTGCGGCGATGCGTTCGCCGAAGGCTTTGAGACATCGCATCTTCGCCTCGATGCGGCTTCGTGCGTGGTATCCGGTCCAGCGTTTCCAGAACGCCCTGCCATAGTGCCGTGTGGCGCGCAGGGTTTCGTTTCTGGCGATTGCGGCCGGGCAGTCCTCTTTCCAGGGCCGACCGTTCTTGCGGATCGGGATGATCGCGGTGGCCTGGCGGTCGATGATGGCGCTGTGACAGCGGCGGGTGTCATAGGCACCATCGCCGGTCACCGTGCCCATCTCTTCGCCTTCGGGGATCTGATCCAGCAGTTCTGGCAGGACGGGGCTGTCACCGTCGCTGCTGGGGGTGAACTCAACCGCCCGGATGTCCGAAGTCGCGGTGTCCGTGGCCAGATGCACCTTGCGCCGCGAGCCTTGTCGCGCCATTGGTCCGAGCGACAATGGCGAGCGCGTCGGCCTTGAACACCATGCTTGCGGGCCTGCCACTCACCGTCGCCCATGAACTTGATCCCGGTGCTGTCCGCGAGCAGGTTGAGCGGGCCATCGGCACGCCGGTAGGGGATCTGGACAGCCAGTGTTTTCTGCCGCCGACACAGCGTTGTATAATCCGGCACGGGCCAGTCCAGGTTCGCCATCTTCAACAAGCTGGCCACCATCCCGGTCGTCTGCCGCAAGGGCAGCTTGAACAGGACCTTGATGGTCAGACAGAACTGGATCGCATTCGTCGGGAAAACAGTCCCCCTGACCGTTTTCTGATCCTCCTCATTCCGAGAACACTACAGGGCGGCCTGGGCGGCCATCATGCGGCGCGAGCCAGGTCATCTCCTTGTCCAGCCAGATCAGCAGCGACCCGCGCCTGCGCAGCGACACAGTGTAACTGGACCAGTTCGTCGTGCGATAGCGGGCAGGCGGGGGCTTCGTCATCCCCAACTTCTAACCGCATGGATTCACGTTGTGAATCCTCCAACCGCGGAGTTGTGCAACATGTGTAACCGCCCCTTGCGCAAGAGGAATCTTCAGAGCTTTTCTTGGCGCGTCATCGGGTGCTGACATGTGTCCGGCCTTGTATGCGGCGTCGTACATGCCGCGGGCCCGTATGGTGTTCGAAGGTCGGGTCCAGATCAAAGCCGCGTGCTCGAAGGCACTCTGTTGCACACTGGTTCTCCCGATCCCGTCTCACGACTGTTGCGCCAAACTGCTCCTTGCCCTCTTCCGCTCCGACGTCCTCGCGACCGACGGACGGCTTATGCCGCCGCAGCCGGAGACTGGTAGACGCCGCCCCGGGCCATCAGGGCCCATACGATCCGCGCCATTTTGTTCGCCAGCGCCACCCGCACCAGCATTGGTGGCTTACGCGTCAGCATCCTGCCCAGCCATGTGCCGGGTTTGGCCACGGCATGGACGTGCCGTTTGATGATGACGCTGTTGGCGCCAATGATCAGGAGGCGTCTCAGGGATCGTTCGCCCATCCTGGTCGTGGCCCCAAGGCGCTGCTTGCCGCCAGTGGAATGCTGCCGCGGCACGAGACCCAGCCACGCCGCAAAATCGCGTGCCTTGTGGAAAGTCTCGGGAGGCGGGGCCAAGACCGCGATGGCTGTGGCGATCAGGGGGCCGATCCCGGGCACAGTCATCAACCGCCGTGCCACATCATTCGCCTTTGCCCGGCGGGTGATCTCGGCATCGAGCATTTCGATCTCCGCCTCCAGATGGGACAGCGTCGTGATCAGCACCTTCAAGGCGGCGATCGCAACGGCGGGCAAGCCGCTGTCCGGATCCTCGACAATCGCGACAAGCCGCTTCGCGTTGGCCGCCCCTTGCGGCACGATCTGCCCGAACTCGGTCAGATGGCCGCGCAGGGCATTGATGGCTTGCGTCCTCTGCCGGATCAACATCTCACGCACGCGGAAGACCATTGCCGCCGCCTGGGTTTCTTCGCTCTTCACGGGCACAAAGCGCATCGTCGGGCGCTGTGCAGCTTCGCAAATGGCTTCGGCATCGGCGGCATCATTCTTCTGGCGTTTGACGAATGGCTTGACGTAGGCAGGCGGGATCAGCCGCACGTCGTGTCCCAGCTTGCCGATCTCACGACCCCAGAAATGAGCGCCACCGCATGCCTCCATCGCGACGACACAAGGTGGCAACTGACTGAAGAACTCCAGCACCTGCGCTCGCCGTAGTTTCTTGCGCAAGACCGCTCGGCCCACGCCGTCGGCTCCATGAACCTGGAATACATTCTTCGCCAGATCGAGCCCGACCGTGATAATCTCCGACATGACCGCTCTGCTTTGTGGATCGTTGATGACCCACCTTGGCACGTTGATGCCGTCGGGGGGCGGTCACATCATCAAAGCCTC
>NZ_JAUXPI010000051.1 GCF_030684035.1 Phaeovulum sp.
GAAGCCGCGTCGAAACCAAGATGCATTGCGTGAAACTGCTGGGTCAGCGCCTCATGGCGCGGGACTTCGACCGTCAGGTCGCGGAGTTCCAGGTCCGTGTTGCCGTCCTGAACGGCTTCACCGCGCTCGGCATCCCCGTCACGAAGGTCGTGGGATAAGTCTGTCCGGGAGAAGGGAAAGTCCGGCCGTCAGCTGATTTGTGCCACAGTTCGCACCCCGCCGCGAAAGGTCAGCGTGATGCCGCAGGCTTTTTGCCGGTGGTAGCTGGGCAGGCGACCATTTGATTTCGATAGTTGAATCATTCGGCCGCGCCGATTTTGCCAAGTGTAATACGAACCTCATGGTTGGCGCCATCCAGCGCCAGCCGCAGCGGCCCCGAACGGTGTGCAGCGGCGGCACCGTCGATCTGAACTGCCGCGATTCCGCGCCCAGAGCCGCTCGGATTTTCCACCACAATCTTGTAGCGGGTGCCGGCCACAAGAACGCGCATTTCCACCTGCGGCCAAGCCTTGGGCAGGGTGGGCTCAAGCATCAGCGCATCGCCATGCCGTGTGAGCCCGAGAATGCCCTCGATGCCGGCGCGATACATCCAGGCGGCCGAGCCGGTATACCAGGTCCAGCCGCCGCGCCCCACATGCGGGGCGGTCGAATAGACATCGGCGGCCACCACATAGGGCTCGACCTTATAGCGTTCTGTCGCCGTGGCATCGCGGGCGTGATTAATCGGGTTCACCAGCGCAAACAGATCTGCCGCGGCGTCACCATCGCCCATCTTCGCATAGGCAAGTATCGCCCACATTGCGGCGTGGCTGTACTGGCCGCCATTTTCGCGCAAACCCGGCGGATAGCCCTTGATATAGCCGGGATCGAGCTTTGTGCGCGCGAAGGGCGGTGTGAACAGTAATGCCAGATCGGGGTCGTGGCGCACGAGATGCGTCGCTAGCGACGCCATCGCAGTGCGCGCCCTCGCCGGATCACCGGCACCCGACAGTACCGCCCAGGATTGCGCGATGCTGTCGATCCGGCATTCCTCGCTGTCGGCAGACCCCAGCGGGGTGCCGTCATCAAACGTGCCGCGCCGATACCACTGCCCGTCCCAGCCATCGCGCTCGATAGCAGCGCGCACCAAGACTGCAGCTGCCCGCCAACGAGCGGCGCGGGTGGGGGCGCGCGTATCGGCCAGCGGTGCCATCAGATCAAGCGTGGCAATCAACAACCATCCCAGCCAGACAGAGGTGCCCGCGCCGCCATCGCCTACCCGGTTCATCCCATCGTTCCAGTCGCCGGTGCCGATGAGTGGCATGCCGTTGGCGCCGATCAACGTAAGGCTCTGGTCGAGCGCACGGGCGCAATGTTCGAACAGTGTGGCGACGTTGGCTGAAGTCGTGGGTTGAAAGAAACTGTCATGCGCGCCAGCACGCAGCGCCGGGCCTTTGATAAAGGGCAATTTTTCATCAAGAATTGCGGCATCGCCCGAAGCTATCACATAACTTGCGGTGCAGTAGCCAAGCCAGACCCGATCATCCGAAATATGCGTGCGCACCCCCTGCCCAGTATGTGGCAGCCACCAATGCTGCACATCGCCCTGCGGAAACTGCCGTGACGCGGCGCGCAGAATATGCGTCCGGGTCAGTTCGGGGTGTGCCAGGGTCAGCGCCATGCCATCTTGCAACTGATCGCGGAATCCGTAGGCTCCGCTCGCTTGGTAAAATCCGGCCCGGGCCCTGATACGGCAGGCAAGTGTCTGATACAGCAGCCAGCCGTTCAGCAAAATATCCATTGCGCGGTCCGGTGTTTGCACCTGAACCGCACCCAACACACCCCGCCAATACCGCGAAACTCCGTCGATCGCCACGTCAAGATCCACCGCGCGCGTGCGTATAACGAGCGCTCGCGCCGCCTCGGCAGTTTCCGCCTGGCCGAGCAGCCAGACCAGTTCCACCGATGCCCCGGCGGCGAGGTTCAGCGTTTGCTGCAAGGCCGCGCAGGGGTCAAGCGCAGCCCCGACGCGCCCGGAAAGCGGTTGGTCGCCACGGTATTTCGGGGCAGCCAAGGTGCCGCCCTGACCCAAAAATTCGCTGCGGTCGCCGGTGTGGCTGGCGCGCCGCGCACCTGCGCCGGGCCCCCCGGCAATGCGCAAATCGGCAAAGGCGACCCGCTGGCCAAACGCAGCGCTCCACGGATTGCGCGCAAACATCGCCCCGGTTTCGACGTCCACCGAAGTGACTACGAAGGGCATGGTAGCGGCACGCGAACTGCCAAGACTCCATTCGGCGTAAGCGGTGACTGATAGCCTGCGCGCACGGTCCGTGGTGTTGCGCAAAGTCAGCCGCGTGATCTTGACCGGGTCATCGAGCGGCACGAACTGCACCATTTCGGCGGCGATCCCTTCGGCGGTATGCGCAAAGTGGCTGTAGCCAAAGCCGTGCCGCGCAGTGTAAGTGCCGCCATCACGGATCGGCAGCGCCGTCGGCGACCAGAGCGCGCCGTTGTCGAGATCTGCAATGTAGACGGCTTCGCCCGGCGCGTCGGTAACCGGATCGTTCGACCACGGTGTCAACTGGTTCTCGCGGCTGTTCTCGGCCCAGGTGTAGCCACTGCCCTCGGCCGACACCTGAAACCCGAAACCTGCATTGGCAATGACGTTGATCCAGGGCACCGGCGTGGAATTGCCCGCTTTCAGGACCACGCAATATTCGCGCCCATCCTGAGAAAAACCGCCAGTACCATTGAAGAATTCCAGGTTTTCCGTCGCCTCGTCCGGGCCGGGCGTGACGGGACGAGGCAAAGAAAGCAGCGGTCCGGGCCTTTCCGTCACAGCGCCATATACTCCTGTAGCCTCTGCCAACCTCGTCAGTTGCTGCCCGATATGTCCGCGGTTTGCGACCAGCATCACCCGCGCAGCCGAAAGTATGCGCATGCGGGCTTCGGCGGTGATCAGGTCGGCGCGCAGGACGCGCACGGTGCCCGGCAACTGCGATGCGGCTTCGCCGCTTGCCCGGGCGCGCGACTGCGCGGACCGCACCGCGGTTTCAATGGCGATCTGCAGATCCTGTACATAAGACGCAGCACGTTCGTTCAGGATCACCAGATCGACGGCAAAGTTCTTGGTGCGCCAATATTCATGGGCGCTCAGGGTCTCGCGCAGAACCTCGATGTCGTCGGCATCCTCAATGCGTAGCACAACAATCGGAAGGTCACCCGAAATGCCGTGCTGCCACAGGTCCGACTGCGGCCCGCCGCCGGCAAAGATCGCATCGGGCGACGGACGCATCCGCCGGTCATTTGCAATGATGGCCCCCGCCAGCCGCTGGTAATCGGCGGCATCAGCGCTTGATATGCCAAGGTGGCGCAACTGTACCTGGGCGCGGGTCCAGGCGAGGGTTTCGGCCCGGGCGAAGGCCGACGCATCGCGGTGGCGATCTACCAGATCAAGCAGCGCGCCCGACGATGCTGCTGCCATTGTCCAGAAGGTCACGCGCGCCATGCCGCCCGCGGGCACAATAAGCATCCGCCGGATCGAAAAGACCGGGTCGAGCACGGTGCCGGTAGTGCCCGAAAGGGGGGCCGCACCCAGCGCCAGCGCCGAGCCGATATCGCGGCCCCTGCCGATGAAGCGGGCGCGATCGGTCTCGAACTGCATCGGCCCATTTTCCGCGCCCTCCACAACGGCCAGATGTGCCGCCCAGATTTCGGGCTCGCTGGGTGCGCGACGGCGCCGGGTGGCGATGATCACTTCCAGTTCGGGCAGATAATCGGTTACCACGAAAAGCTTGGAAAAGGCCGGATGTGCGAGGTCGGCGGCCGGTGGCGCCAGCGCAAGCTCGGCGTAGGAGGTGAGGTCGATTTCGCGCGCATGGCGCCCTGAGTTGGCCAGTGTCACCCGCCGCGCCTCGGCATCGTCTTCGGCAGATACGACCACTTCGCAGGTGGTCGTCATCGTCGATTTGCGATGCACGAATGCCGCGTGATGCTCACAAAAAGACGCGGAATAGCTTCCGGGTTCAATTCTCAGTGGATTTTGCGAGGCCGACCAGAGCGAACCGCTGCGGTGATCGCGGGCGATGATGAAAGACCCAAGCTGCCCCTGCGCGGGATCGCCGCGCCAGCGCGTTATGGCAATATTGCGCCAGCGACTGCTGCCTGCCCCGGTCGGAGTCAGCACCACGCTATAGCCCTCGTTAGACAGCAGATGCGCCGTTGCCGGCATTGCGATGGGGCTCAGAAAACGCCGTATCGCGTCATCGGGACTATCTTCAGCGCTGGTGGCGTGCACTTTCACGGCGCGTGGTGCCGCGGCGGCGACTTCACGTGGCACCCGTTCCTGCAACAGCATTTCGGTGGCCTGAACGATCGGCTCGGCGTGAAAATGTCGGCGCAGGCAACCGTCATTCAGGGTGTTCGCTATGGCGGCAATGGTCATGCCCTGATGGTGTGCCATAAAGCTGCGCACGATGGTATGGCCGGTGCCGCCCTGCACGCGCTCGGGCGTGAAATCAACCGCCTCGTAAAAACCGAACCGACCTTCGGCCCCCAGCGCGGCAAGCCGCGCAAAGTTTTGCAGCGCGGCGACCGGGTCGAACATCGTGGCAAGACCACTGGCATAGGGCGCGACCACACGGTCGTCGCCAAGCCCGCGCTTGAGGCCCAGGCCAGGCACCCCGAAATTCGAATACTGATAGGTCATTTCAAGGTCGCGGGCATTGTAGGCAGATTCCGAAAAGCCCCATGGCAAGGCGAGCGCGCGGCCATAGGCGTTTTGTCGCGCTACGACCAGCCGATTGGTCTGTTCCAACAGGCTGCCTACGGGCGCGCGCATCACCAGCGCCGGCATCAGGTATTCGAACATCGAGCCGGACCATGAAATCAGCACCGCCCTGGCGCCAATCGGTGTCGCGGCGCGGCCAAGCCGGAACCAGTGCCGGGTTGCGACATCGCCCTTGGCAATGGCGATGAAGCTCGCCAGCCGCGCTTCTGACGCCAACAAATCATAGCAACTCGGATCAAGGCTGTTGCTTGCGACCGAGAAGCCGATCGACAGCAACATCTTTTCGCGGTCGAGCAAAAAACCGAAATCCATCGCTAACGCCAGATCGTGTGCCAGGGTGGCAAGTGCGTGCAGCCGGGTCACTTGCGGGGCCGGAACCTGAGGCGGTTCGGATGCATGCTGGGCAAGGCAATGCACCAGCGCCTCGGTCCAATAGTCGAGCTCGGACCCCGCGCCCGCCAGTGCGCGCGCTTTTTCCGCGGCTTCGGTACCAAGCGCGTACAGCGACGGAAAATCCGGCGATGCCAAAGTTGCCGATGTTGCGATCTGCGTCAGCAACGTATCGAGCGTGCCCGCAAGCGCCCGCCCGGTGCCGCCTGCTTCAGGTACCTCGACCAGTGCGGCCAGCGCCAGCAGCGCCGCATCCCGCACGCCCCCGCCCCGGATGTCATCCGCAATCGGCGCAGCCTGCCAGGCGCGGCAGGCATTCGCGAGCGCGATCAGATGCCCCGCCAGATTGCCGCTATCAACTGACGACACATAGAGAGGGTCGAGCACACGCAGATCATGCGTGTCATACCAGTTGTGGAAATGGCCCCGAAACCGAGGCAGTTTCTGCATCGTCTGCAGCGTCTGCTCAAGCCTGGCAATTGCCGTTTCCTGCCCAATCCAGCCCATTTCCCGGGCCACCACCACAGCGAGCAGGTAAAGCCCCATGTTCGTCGGCGAGGTCCGATGAGCCACTGCCGGTTGCGGAAGCTCCTGAAAATTGTCTGGCGGCAGCATATGGTGTTCGTCCGTCACGAAGGTCTCGAAATAGCGCCAGGTCCGCCGCGCAATCAGGCGCAACTGTTGTGCCTGGCTTGCGGAAAGGTGGGCCGCCTCTCGTGTCGCTGTCGTCTGGCTGATCCGCCATGCGAGGACCGGCGCCAGCAGCCAGGCTACTGCGAACGGCACGATCAGCGGCCAGTTTTCGGGCCGGGCCACTAGCGCAACGTCAGCGGCCAAAAGCCCAAACCCGGTGCCGCCCAGCATGAAGCTGTAATACCCGACCACACCGGCCTGCGCGCGCCCACTGGATTGCTCTGCAGTCACCCATTCCAGCAGGTTCCGGCGGCTCACGCTCAATCGCCATGCGGTACGGGTGATGGCGTCGAGCATCCGCCAGGCATGATCGGCAAGAAACACTACATTTACGCCACCGTGCCAGATCGCGTTGCGGAAATCGGTCCGCAGCGCCGCGAGGTGGCCGCGCATGGTGGTGCCCGAGCCATCCGGTAGCAGCGCAAACGGAAGCGGCAACAACTGCGGCAACACCAACGCCGCTACAATAAACCCGGACCAGCCCAGGGCGACGGACCAAGGCTGCAGCCACCCTGCGACAAGCGCGGCAACCGAAAGCGGCGCCACCATCGAGCGCCTGAGATTGTCGAGCATCTTCCAGCGCCCGGTTGCAGGCACGCCGCCCGGCATCCTTCGGCGCGCGCCGAACAGCCACGGCCAAAGTTGCCAGTCGCCGCGCACCCAGCGGTGCTGCCGCTTCGCGGAAACATCGTAGCGGGTCGGAAAGCTCTCGATCACCTCGACGTCGGAGGCAAAACCGGACCGGGCGAAAATACCCTCGAACAGGTCGTGGCTAAGCTGGGTGTCTGGCGCCACGCGGCCTTGCAACGCCGCCTCGAAGGCATCGACATCATAAATACCCTTGCCGGTGAACGAGCCCTCGCCAAAAAGATCCTGATAGACGTCGGAAACCGCCGCCGCATAGGGGTCTATGCCGCCGGGGCCGGAAGTGATCTGCTGAAACGTTGACCCCTCGTGCCCCAAGGGCAGCGCCGGTGTGACGCGGGGCTGCAAGATGGCATGGCCGCCAACAACGCGGGTGCCGCCAGCATCGAACCGGGGCCGGTTCAGCGGATGCGCCATCTTGCCGATCAACCGGCGCACCGTGTCGCGGTGCAGCCGCGTATCGGCGTCCAGCGTGATGACGTAACGTACACCCGCCGGGACCTCTGGCGGGCGGCCCCCGATCGGCAGAAAACTGGTATCTGTCGCGCCGCGCAAAAGCCGGTTCAGCTCGTGCAGCTTTCCGCGCTTGCGCTCCCATCCCATCCAGCAGCGCATGGTCTGGCTGTAGCGACGGCGGCGATGCAGCAGCAGGAACCGCGCGCCATCCTCCGACGGATAGGCCGTGTTCAGCGCCGCAATCGCCGCCTCCGCCGCCGCGATAAGCTCTGCATCCGACGCGGTGGTTTCGGTTGCGGCGTCAGGGCCATCGGACACCAGCGCATAATGCACCGCGCCTGAGGCACTGGCCAGATGATGCACCTCCAGCCGCTCGATCTGCACCGCCAGATCTTCGGTATCGGTCAGCAGCACGGGAACCGCCACCAGCGTGCGCAGATGCGGCGGAATGCCATGCTTGAGTTCCATCCCCGGCAACACGGCTGGCCCGACGGCGCGAGTCACCGCAAGGTTCACGCAGGCCGTCGCCGCCGCGCTTACCGGCACAGACCCCAAGAATGCCAGCAGCGCCAACACGCCCGATGCCGCACCCGCACCCGAGATGCCCCATAGCGCCAAAGCCAGCACCGCCAGCGTGGTTGCCACAATCAGGCCAACATACCCGCCGATGCCGAGCCCATGCATCGCGCGGCGCAAGCCAAGCTGCCACGGCGTTCGAAAATCGATGCGCTGTTGCAGCGCCGACCGTCCTTCACCAATGAGGTAGTAACCCGGTTCGGCCTCGGCGCCGGTTTTGGCAGTTCTGGCAAGCGCGTTCGCCAGGTCTGCCACGGCGATTTCGCTTTGGCGCGAACCGCGAGCAAAGCCCTCGATCGCCGTTCGGTAGCTGTTGCGCGTGGGAAAATCCATCTCGGAATACACTGCGCCGCCACCACTTTGAAGCCGCTCATCGACCAGGCTGACCGCCTCGAACACCTCGGCCCAGTCGATTTCCGACACCAGCCGCAAACTGGTGATGATGTTGCGCATCGTCACGTTCGTAGCGCCTTGCCGCTGCATTCCCAGTGCGACGACGGCATCCGACGATGTGCCCTGCTGACGCAGCCGATCTTCGAGCCAGCCGCACAGCGGCGTCTCGGCCGGGTCGGAGCCGCGCAGCCTTCTGGCCAGTTCCGCTGCCCATATTTCCGACAATGGCGCGCCTTCATAAGCGGCCAGCGCCAACTGCATTTCCAGCACGTCCTGACCGTGCAACCCAATGAACCTGTCAGCGATGGCATCAGCGGCGCGGCGCAGACGCTGGCCTTCGATGATCTGTTCAGAAATCCTGCGGGTGTTTTCGACAAGAACAATTCTCAGGCTGATTGCCACCGCCCACAGCTCGCCGATCAGCAGTGGTTGAACACGTTGATATGCGGCAAGAAACCGCCGCAGCGTGGCGGTTTCAACAAGGCTGTCGGTGTGCGCAACATAGGCCCAGGCAATTTCGAACACCCGAGGATAACCAGCAAACGGCCCGTCTGAGAGTTTGGGCAGCGTGCGATAATATCCGGGGGGCAGATCGGTATCGGTCTGGTGGGTTTGCTGCTCGACAAGGTGGTAGTTGTCCAGAAGCCATTCCGCAGCGGGCGAAACCCGCCGGCCCGCGTCCAGCGCCGCAGCGCTTTGATGATAGGCATCGAGAATGCACGCCGCGTTGTTCCGGAGCCGTCGGATAAGCGGCTGGACCCTTCGCGCGGGCTGGGCCGCAACCGCCTTGCCCCCGTGCCCGGTGCCAATCATCTGCGCGGCCGCCAGACCTTCGGCGTGGTGCTCAAGCCGTTCGGCACCGAACAGTTCTGCCCGGATCGGGGTCAGATCAGACCAGAGTCGAGATCGGGCACCGCTCTGCGGCAGCGCGCTGAGAAAGCGTTGTTGCCATGCCCGGTATGAAGCGCGAGGTGCGGTTCCGGCCCCGGAACGCCTTGCGGATTTCGGGTCATCGGGCGCATGGGAAACCGGGCGTACTCTCGTCACTCGGCCAACGTCGCGTGCGATGAAGCGTCACTTCCGACCGGCGCTTTTACGGCTAAGCCTTTCTGCCCGCTCGCAGCGATTTCGGTTGGCCGGCGAGGCGAAGCAGGCGGGGCATCGCGTTTGGGGAAATCCCTGTTGGCCTCCCAGTGGGCCTGCGTACGACGCGCCATTTCCCGCCATTTCGTCTCTATTTCACTCCATTTCATAATCACCCCCAAGTGCCTTTTCCATCCGCGTGGGCCGCGCTCTGGCAAAAACTGCTGATGCGCCCCAATGACCTCGCACACCCCGACCGACAGACCCGGAGCCGCCGTGCGCGCGCCGGTCGCCGTGTTTTGATTGGGCCTTGGGCGCGGCAGAAATTCGCCCTTCAGCACACCAAACACATGAACCCGAGAACCGTTCCGGCGCGGCGGCCATGTTTGTGCGAGGCACAAAGGGCACTGTACACGAAAAAGGCAGCCACGTGATCCTCTGAATCTTTGGTCGGGGTCGTCGACCCGCGTTTAGACCTCGGGAATAACCGCTAACTCAACTCATAATCTGCGCTTTTTCGTTGGCGCTTTTCCGCCGACAGCGGCTCCTCTTCCCAACTGCGGAGTTCGGTCAGCTTATTGTCAGCAATTCGAATGCCTCCGCTTTGGACCGATCAAACGACCCAGCACGATCACTGGCGTTTCGGACAGCTCCAATTGAGTAGCGGCCAGCGCGCGCCTTTTGCCCCGTGCCCGACGCCGCGGCGCAGCGCATGCAGGGCAACGCTGGCTCGACTTCCGTTGCCGCCGACGTCGCCGTCGCCATCGCCGCGCCCCGCGGCAGTGTGGCGAGGCTGTTTGGTGCCGAGTGTCGCCATCTGGCCACGCATGCGTGCACCGGCACCTGCAGCGTCGCGGCGCGTGGCAACCGTTGCCCGGGATAATCATCTTGGATCGTGTCCCACGGCGTGGTGTAGGTTCTGGCTGAGGTGGTCACCGGCGATTTCCGGCTAGGGTCTGGTTGCTTACACCAACCTTGACCGAGAGGACCACCGATGACCGACGAGATGATGAACCTGCGGGCGCTTGTTG
>NZ_JAUXPI010000038.1 GCF_030684035.1 Phaeovulum sp.
CAACAAGCGCCCGCAGGTTCATCATCTCGTCGGTCATCGGTGGTCCTCTCGGTCAAGGTTGGTGTAAGCAACCAGACCCTAGCCGGAAATCGCCGGTGACCACCTCAGCCAGAACCTACACCACGCCGTGGGACACGATCAAGAGCGTTGTCGCGCATGCGAACCGCGCGCCCTTGGAACCACGCTATGAGGTTTCGGATGCCCAGAAAGAAACCTGGCTGGGCGACTTGTGCATCAGAGCCATGTTGTGGTGCCCCAAGCACCACATTTGCCCTTGTTCCGGCGCGGGCAGGGCGTGCAGACCATTTCCCGCGTAAATCGCGCGTAGCGATCCCAACCCCATGTGGCTTTTCCCGATCAGGAAAATGTCAGCCCGACAATTTGCGCACATGGCAGCGCGCGCGGTACCTGTCGCATTCTGTGGCGGGTGCCATGGCGGGTTTTCCCTAATGACGGGAAAAGCGCTGCAATTACAATATGGAGTGGCGGAGAGACAGGGATTCGAACCCTGGGTGGGCTCACACCCACAACGGTTTTCGAGACCGCCGCATTCGACCACTCTGCCACCTCTCCGCGGTAGGGGTCGTTCATGAGGGCGGGATTTATCGTGGCGGCGGCGGGGTTGCAACCTCTATTTGGGGCCGTGGGCGCGGGTATCGCGCGCCCCGCGCGCCAAGGGGGTCAGCGCATCCGCAAGGCACCGTCGAGGCGGATCACCTCGCCGTTCAGATAGCTGCATTCGAGGATGAAGGCAGCCAGCGCCGCGTATTCGGCAGGCTCGCCCAGGCGGCGCGGAAAGGTAACTTCGGCGGCAAGGCTTTCCTGCACATCGGCGGGCAGGCCGGCCATCATCGGGGTCGAGAATATGCCGGGCGCAATGGCGCAAACCCGCAGCCCCTGGCTGGCCAGATCGCGCGCCAGCGGCAGCGTCATGCCGGCGATCCCGGCCTTCGAGGCGGCATAGGCGGCCTGGCCCTTCTGCCCGTCAAAGGCGGCAATCGAGGCGGTGTTGATGATCACCCCGCGCTCCGGCCCCTCGTTGCCGGCCATTTCGGCGGCAGCGAGACGGAGCATGTTGAAGCTGCCGATCAGGTTGATCTCGATGGTTCGCGCAAAGCTTTCAAGCCGGTGCGGCCCGTTGCGGCCCAGGACCCGCTCGCCGCTGGCGATACCGGCACAATTGATCAGCACGTTGAGCCCGCCCATCCCCGCCTTGGCAGCCGAAATCGCGGCAAGTGCGCTGGCCTCGCTGGTCACGTCAACCTCGGCAAAACCGGCACCGATTTCGGCGGCAAGCGCGGTGCCGCGGGCGCGGTCTCGGTCGGCTATGGTCACTTTGGCACCCGCGCCGCGCAAATGCCGCGCTGTGGCAGCGCCAAGCCCGGAGGCCCCGCCGGTGACAACCGCTTTCACATCGCCAAGCCGCATGACCCACTCCCCGGGAAACTGAACGGTCGTTCAGAAACTAGCGCGCCACGCCGCGCCGTCAAGTGCGTTACCAGCGCCCCGAGGCACCGCCGCCAGACGACGAGCCGCCACCGAAACTACCGCCCGATGAGGATGATGACGATGAGGTGTCGGGAATCGTGTAGCTCTTTGTCCGGCTCCAGCTGCAATGGGTGCAGCGGCTGATGGTTTCGCCCTGGCCGCGGGAGTGGGAAGTCGGCTGCACAAGCACATGGCGTTCGGTGTGCAGCCCGCGCTGGCCGCATTCGGGGCAACTGCGGTAGCGGTCGATCATCTGCCCGATGCGGCGGCGGAAGATCAGCGCCAGCACACCCGCTCCAAACAGCACTTCGGAAAAGACGATGCCAAAGACCAGACCGCCGCCACCGCCAGAGGGCGCGCCGATCGGCACCGCGCCGTCGCGCATCGGCAGCCCGGCAAAGCGGCGCGCGATGTGGTCGGCAACCGCGCGGGTGCCGGTAAGAATTCCGAGGTCATAACGTTCGGCGCGGAACTCGGGCAGCATCACGTTGTTGATGATGTCTTGCGCGGGCAGATCATATTCGGGGTTGTAGCCCGAGCCAAGCTCGATCCGCATTTCCCGGTCATCGCGCACCACGAGGATAAGGATTCCATCGTCACGCGCGGCATCGCCAATGCCCCAGGTGTTGAACAGCCCGGTGGCAAAGGCCTCGATCGATGGCGAGGGGTCATAGGCCCAGCGGGTCTCGATCGTCAGCACGGTCAGCTCCACCCCGGTGTCAGCCCGCAGCGCCTCGATTTCGGCCACCACCTTGGCCTCCATGTCAGGTTCCAGCAGATTGGCATAATCGTTGACCGCCGTGCTGGCATAGATGGGGTAGGGCTCGGCACCGGCAGCAAGGGGGGCAAGCACGAGCACGAGGGTAATGAGCAGGCGTTTCATCGGCTAAGCTCCGTTACGACCGTGGCGATCATTCTGACATCTTCTGCGGTGCAGTCAAATTGTCCGACCTGCACCCGGATCACATAGCGCCCCGCATGCCGGCTCTGGGTAAGGTAGATGCGCCCATCGGCATTGATCCGGGCCAGCAACGCCTCGGTCGCCGCGTCGCCTGCGGCAAGCGCAAAACTGAAAAGCGACAGTGATGGCGCAGTGACGATCTCCACCCCCGGAACCGCAGCGAGCGCCGCCGCCGCCTCGGCCGCCCAGCTCACATGGTTGCGGATGCGCGCGCGCAAGCCTTCCAGGCCATAGGCGCGAAACAGGAACCAGAGTTTCAGCGCCCGGAACCTGCGGCCCAGCGGCACGGTCCATTCGTTGAAATTGGTGATCTCCTCGACACCGGGGGTTTCCAGGTAGGCCGGGCGCAGCCCCAGGGTGCGGATCTGAGGGCCCGGATCGGCGAGAAACTGCACCGCGCAATCGAATTGCGCGCCAAGCCATTTATGCGGGTTCATCACCACCGAATCCGCGGCCTCGGCACCCACCCAAAGCCTGCGAAACTCCGGGCAGATCATCGCCGACCCCGCCCATGCGGCATCGACATGGCTCATCAACCCCTCGCGCCGCGCCAGCGCCACCACCGCGCCGACCCGGTCGAAAGCGCCAACCGAAGTGCCCCCCGCGCAGACCACAACGCCAATCGGCAGATAGCCCGCTGCACGGTCGGCGGCGATTGCCCCGGCGAGTGCCACCATGTCCATCGCCCCCTCGGTGTCGGTTGCCACCTTTACCAGATTTTCCTGCCCGATCCCCGCCAGCCGCACCGCCTTGTCAACCGAGGAATGGGTCTGATCGGAGGCATAGAGCCGCAATCGCGGCGCGCCGGAAAGCCCGCGCGTCAGCCCCTCCCAGCCCAAGGCCTTCTCGCGCATCGTCAGCACGGCGGAAAGTGTCGCGGTGGTGGCGCTGTCGTGGATGACCCCGCGCGCCTGCGGCAGACCCAGCGCCCCGGCCAGCCAGCGCACCATGACCATTTCGATCTCGGTTGCGGCGGGCGAGGTCTGCCACAGCATCGCCTGCGCCGCGATGGCATTGGCCAGTTGCTCGGCCAGCATCGAGGCGGGGGCGGCATTGGCAGGGAAATAGGCAAAAAAGCGCGGGTGCTGCCAATGCGTCATGCCGCCCGGCACCAGCCGCTCGAAATCGTCCCAGATTGCCTGCATCGGCTCGGCTTCCTCCGGTGCCGCAGGTGGCAATGCGGCGGCGATACTGCCCGGCGCTATGTCTGGCCGCACCGGGCGGGCGCGCAGCCCGGCGTGGTAATCGGCGGCCCAATCGGCGGCGCGCTTGGACCAGAGGCGCAGATCTTCGTGGTTCATGGCAGTTCCGGGCAATTTGCAGTGCCGCGAGTAGGGCACGCGACAGCGGCGATGGCAAGCCGAAGCGGGCGGGCTTGAAAGCGGGGCGAGTGCAGGATATCATGCTGAGTATATATCAAGTAACAGGATAATCACATGCAATGGATGATCAAGACCGCAAAATCATCGAATTGATGGGCGCAGATGCCCGCCAGCCGCTGACCACGCTCGGCGCTGCCGTGGGCCTTTCCGCCTCGGCGGTGAACGAGCGGGTTCGCCGCCTGACCACCAGCGGCGCTATCCGCGCGTTGCGCGCCGACGCAGGCCCCGCAGCACTTGGCCTGCCGACCACCGCCTTTGTCTGGCTCGCGCTCAACCCCGCCGCCTCCGAGGCCGCCTTTCGCGCCGCAATCGCGCTTTGCCCCGAAGTCACCGCCTGCCACCACGTCACCGGCCCCTGGGCCTACCTTGTGCAGGTCCAGGTGGCCGACCTCGCGGCGGTCGAGGCTTTTCTCGGCTGGCTCAAGTCCGAAGCCTGGCTGGCGCGCTCGGAAACCATCCTGGCGCTGTCGGCGGTGGTCGAACCGCCTTTCCGCTACCGGCGGCAGTGCTGATGCTGTTTGTCACATCCATGGCAATGGGGCTCGCCATCGCCGCCCCGCTCGGCCCGATCGGCGCGCTCTGCATCCAGCGGACACTGGCGCAGGGCTTCTTCGCGGGCCTAGCCGGGGGCCTCGGAACGGCGCTGGCCGATGCGCTTTATGCCAGCTTCGCAGCGGCGGGCTTTGCCACCTTCGCCGCGACTCTGGCCCGCATTTCCACTCCTCTCGGCCTCGTTGGTGGAGGCTTTCTGCTCTGGCTCGCCTGGAAGGGCTGGCCGCGCGGCGCGCCCGCCCCGCAAGCCGCCGCCGCGGCTCAGCGACCGGCGCTTGCCACCGCCGCCCTCACCTTCGCGCTGACTATCGCCAACCCCGCCACCATCCTTTCCTTCGCCGCCATTTTTGCCGGCCTGGGCCTGGCCGAAACCGCCAGCCTGGCCAGCGCCGTGCAGGTGGTCGCGGGGGTTTTCGCGGGCTCGATGCTCTGGTGGTTCATCCTTGCAGGCACCGTGGCGGCGCTGCACCACCGCCTGCCGACCGCCTTCGCGCTCTGGGTGGCGCGGGTCTCCAGCCTGATGATGGGCGGCTTCGGCCTCTGGGCGCTCGCGAACGCGGTCGCCTGAGGCTTCTCCTTCGCAGAAATACCCTCCGGGGGTCCGGGGGTGGAAAACCCCCGGCCTTGCCTCAGGGCATGCGCGCCTCGGCGAATGCCCTGAGCCGCGCCAGCGCCGCCTCGAGCAGCCCATCCTCCTGGGTCAGGGCAATGCGCAGATGCCCCGCTGCCGCCGCGCCAAAGCTTTCGCCCGGCATCACCCCGATCTTTTCTTCGGCCAGAAGTCGTGCCGCGAAGGCATCGCCGGTAAGCCCGGTGGCGCGGATATCGGCCATCACATACATCGCCCCCGCCGGGTGAATGAGCCGCACCGCCTGGCTGCCGGAAAGCACCCGCGCCGCAATGTCGCGCCGCCGCCGGTAGGGCGCGGCGTTGCGCGCCTCCATCGCGGCACCTCGGCGCAGCGCATAAAGCGCCGCATCCTGCACGAAGCCCGGCACCCCGTAGGTGGTGTTGATTGCCAACTGGTGCACCGCCTCGACCGCCGTCTCGGGGCCGACGATCCATCCGATCCGCGCGCCGGTCATCGCATGGCTTTTCGAGAGCGAGCCGATCACCAGCGTCCGCTCGGCCATGCCGGGCAGGGTGCGCGGGCTGACATGGGCACCTTCCCAGATCTGGGTTTCATAAACCTCGTCAGAAATCAGCCAGAGGTCGCGCCGCTGGCAGATCTCGGCGACGCCCTCGAGCGTTTCGCGCGTGTAGATCACGCCGGTCGGGTTGTTCGGACTGTTGATCAGCAGGGTTTTCGCCCCGCTGGCGCGCGCTGCCGCATCGAGCGCCGCCGCCTCGGGCTGAAACCCGCATTCCGGCCTCGCCGGCACCGCCACCGCCTCGGCCCCGCCCGAGCGGATCGTGCCGGGGTAGGTGGGGTAATAGGGGGCCACATAAAGCCCGCTGTCACCGGCATCGAGAAGCGCCATATGCGCGGCAAAAAGCGCCGCCTGCCCGCCGGGCGTCACCACCACATTCTCAGGCCGGGTCTGAAGCCCGGTGCGCGCGCTCACCCGGTCGGCGATTTCGGCGCGAAGCGCGTGCTGGCCCGCAATATCGGTATAGCCGGTGTTGCCGCCGCGCGCCGAGGCATCCATCGCGTCAAGAATTGCCGAGTCGGTTTTCACGTCCGGTTCGCCGATGGTCAGCATCGTCACCGCTTCGCCCGCCGCGATCATCTCGCGCGCTCGAAACAGGATCGCCCAGCCGTTCCCCGCATCGCCCATCATATGCGCATTGCGCGCCGCAAGTTTCATTCGCCGCCCCTATTGGAATTTCGCGCCAAGCCATCACGAAAACCACCCGCCTGCAAGGGGCAGAGGCA
Source organism: Phaeovulum sp. (assembly GCF_030684035.1). Taxonomy (GTDB): domain Bacteria; phylum Pseudomonadota; class Alphaproteobacteria; order Rhodobacterales; family Rhodobacteraceae; genus UBA6213. Next base: position 6,260 of record NZ_JAUXPI010000038.1, read on the forward strand.
CAGCACGCCCCGGCGAAAAGGGTGGCGTCAGGCGTCGGGCGGCAGCAGCCCGAGCCCGCGCAGATAGATGCCAATCCCCGACTCAAGCAGGTCTTCGGCGGAATAGGGCGAGCGGGTGCCGGGCGCGGTGCGCGCGTAAAGCTCGACCACGCCATGGCTCAACGCCCAGACATGCGCTGAAAACATCGCCGCAGGTGGCCTGCGGCCCGCCGGAATATGGCGCGACAAAAGCTCGGCGGCGCGGCTCAGCACCGCCTCGGCACGCGCCGAGGCAACGGCAAGCTCGGGGGTGCGGTTGGGCGAGATTCCGGCCTCGAACATCGCCATGTAATGGCCGGGATGACGGCGCGCAAAGGCCAGATACGCCCGCCCGGTGGCCCCGAAGGCGGCAAGCGCCGAAGGCGTGCCGCCCGCATAGGCGTGTTCCATCAGATCGGCGAAAATCGCATAGCCCTGACGCGCGCATTCCGCGATCAGGTCTTCCCGGCCTTCAAAATGCCGATAGACCGCAGCCGGGGTCACCCCGGCCTGCTTGGCAGCCTCGGAAAGCGTGAAACCTGTCGGTCCGCGCTCCTCGATCAGCCGCAGCGCTGCCTCGACAAGCGCCTGTTTCAGGTTGCCGTGGTGGTAGCCCTGCTTAATCATGCCAAAGCCCGACACCCCCGGCGATTGCTGCGTCAACCCTGCCGATCGCGGCGAGGTCACGACCCTTGTAGTCTATCGCGTTCAGAACGGCCTGGACCGCCGCGATCCGGGCGCGGTCCTTGTCGTCGGATCGGATCACGGTCCAAGGCGCATGCGCGGTATCGGTGCGGGCAAGGGTTTCGCGGATGGCGGCGGAATAGGCATCCCATTTCTTCAGCCCCTCGACGTCGATCCAGCTCAGCTTCCACTGCTTCAGCGGGTCGCCCTCGCGGTCGAGAAACCGGCGCACTTGTTCGGCACGCCCGACGTTGAGCCAGAGCTTCACCAGCACGATGCCTTCGTCGATCAGCAACTGTTCAAAGGCCGGGACCTGGCCGAAAAAGCGCTCGCGCTGATCGGGGGTGCAAAACCCGAACACATGTTCCACCACGCCACGGTTGTACCAGCTGCGGTCAAAAAGCGCGACCTCGCCCGCTGCGGGCAGCCAATCGACGTAACGTTGAAAATACCACTGGCTTGCCTCGCGTTCCGAGGGCTTCGAGAGCGCCACGATATAGGCCTGCCGCGGGTTCAGGTTTTCGCGCATCCGCTCGATGGTGCCGCCCTTGCCCGCCGCATCGCGGCCCTCGAACACCACCGCAAGGCGGCGTCCGGTGGTGCGCAGATCCCAGGCCATCTTGACCAGTTCCACCTGCAGCGCGGCCATGACGGGCGCGTATTCCGCAGACTTCATTTCGTGCCGGTAGGGGTAGCTTTCATCGAGAATATCCTTGCGACCGGCTTGCGCAATGGCGGCGCGGACAGACCTGGGGGCGTCGTCGGTCAGAAACCGGGTTATGTCGCCGACAAAGGGAATTTCGCTGGTCATCGGTGCCTCGTTGCTCGACTGGTGCCAGTATGGCGGTATCAGACGGGCAAGGCCAGAGCGGCGACGCGCGAGACTGCCGCGAGGATAGGTTCCGGGTCGCCGTAGTGTGGCATGTGGCCGACCCCGGGCAGCAGCGTCAGCCGCGCGCCGGGGATCTGGGCTACGAGCGCGGCCAGGAGCTCTGCCTGTGGCACGACGCCATCGGCGGTGCCGTGCAGGATCTCGACCGGCAGCGCCAGTGACGGGTAGCTTGGCGCAAGCAGCCGAAGCGCCGCACTCAGCACCGCGACCTGCTCGGCGTTGGCGCGAAAATTCGCCCGCCGCAGCAAAAGCCTTGTGCCCGCATGCCGGATATAGCCCTTTGGTCGGTGCTGCGGCGCGAAGGCATGGTCAAGCCCAAGGTGCAGGAAAGCGTTCGGTGTCCAGGCGGTGGCAAAGGTCGCGATCATGCGTCGCGCCAGCCGCAGCCTGAAAAGTTTTCGCAGCCAGGGTGCTGCGATCGGTTCGGGCAACATCGGCGGCGCAATCAGCACCAGCGCCGAGGGCCGCACCGGCAGCGCCGCGCCGGAAAGTGCCCAGGCAAGGGCAACCGTGGAACCGTAGCTGTGGCCAAGCACGATGGGCGCGCGCAGCGCAAGTATTGCCGCCGCATCAGCAAGCGCCGTTGCCTGCGCCTTGGGCGTGGAAACCCGCTTCTGCCGGGTCGAATAGCCATGCCCGGGCAGGTCCATCAGCGTCACCCGGTAAGATTGCGACAACGGCACGAGCAATGATTCGGGGAAATCCTTGAGATTTGTCAGCGCGCCGTGCAGCAACACCAGGTCCGGCCCGGTGCCGCGCTGAACCACATGCACCTCACCGTCGCGCACCTGCACAATCCGCCCGCGCGGCGGGTGCACGCGCTCGATGCGCCGCTCGACATGGCCCGCGCGCCAGAACGTCAGCGCCGCGAACGCCAACAGGGCAAGTGCGATAAAGGCGAGGTTACTGGCCAATGTTCTCCAGATCATAGGGGGTGGACTGATAGATTTCGTTCACCCAGTTGCCGTAAAGCAGATGCGCGTGGCTGCGCCAGCGGTTTGACGGCGGCTGGCTCGGGTCGTCGCCGGGATAGTAGTTTTGCGGCACGTTGATCGGCTTGCCCGCCGTCACGTCGCGGTCGTATTCTTCTTTCAGCGTGCCGCTGTCATATTCGAAATGGTTGAAGATGTAGAGCGCGCGGTGGCCCGCATCTTCCAGCAGGCAGGGCCCGGCGTCGTCAGAGGCCAGAAGCGTGCGCAGGCCGGGCGTGGCGTTGACCTCGGGCTGGCGCACCTCGGTCCAGCGGCTGACGGGAATCACGAATTCATCCGAAAAACCACGCAGGTAAGGCGAGGCGGGAACAAGGTTGCGGTGCCGGAAACAGCCGAAGGCCTTGGCGTCGAGCATGTGCTTTTTCAGCCCGTGGAAGTGGTAGGCCATCGCCATGCCGCCCCAGCAGACACCAAAGGTGGAATGCACATGGCTTTGGGTCCAGTCGAACACCTCGCTCAGTTCGTCCCAATAGCTGACCTCCTCGAACGGCAGATGTTCGATGGGCGCGCCGGTGATGATCAACCCATCAAGCTTTTCGCCGCTGTCGGCAACCTCGGCAAAGGGGCGGTAAAACGCCTCCATATGGTCGGCGGCGGTATTGCGCGCTTCGTGGTCGGTCATCCGGATCAGCGAGAGGTTGATCTGCAAGGGCGTTGCGCCGATCAGCCGGGCAAACTGGTTTTCGGTCTGAATCTTCTTCGGCATCAGGTTCAAGAGGCCGATGTGCAACGGCCGAATATCCTGCGTCGCGGCGCGCCCCGGGGTCATCACCATCACGCCTTCGCGCGAGAGGATGTCGAAGGCGGGCAGGTTTTCGGGCAGCGTGATCGGCATCAAGTTCTCCTGATCGCTGGAAGATAAGTTGTCTAGGCTTGCGCCTCAAGGGCGTGGGCGACGAGCTCGACAAAACCATGTGGCGAGCGCAGGCGCGCCACATCGGCTGCCGCGACCTTGATGCCCCAGTGCCGCGCCATCGCCGCGTAGCGCGGCTGGCGGTGGGCCAGCGCGCGCCGATAGGTCCAGCGCACGAAGGCGTCGGGGTCAACTTTTTCGGGCGGCTGACCGGTTTCGGAGCCATAATCGGCCCATGCCGCCTCAAGGAAGGCAGGCTGGTAATACATCGGTTTCGGCGCACGGTCGAAACGGCGCGCCAGTTCTTCGCTGTGCTCGTCGCTGCCTTCGATCCAGACCATCAGCAGGTTTGCGGCAAGCGTGGAAAGCACCGGGTCGGCGGGGTCCTCCGGGTTCACCACCTCGCAGATCGACCCGCCGCTGTCGCAGACGAAATTCGCGTAGCCATAAAGGTCATGCGCGCGCGCAATGAAGGCGGGGGCATCCAGCAGCGCCGCATTTTCGGCGACGCGGTGCTGGTCCTGGCGGCGCAGGTATTCCGCAAACGGCAGCCCGCCCTTCGCGGCACCGCCCGGTTTGCCGAGGTAGGTGGACAGCGGCGCGAGGTTGTCGAAGGTGATGTTCGAGGCGATATAGACAGAGTCGGTCAGCAAAAGCTCGCGCAGAAGCGGCACCCGCATTGCCTCGCGCTTGAAATTGTCGGCGATGTGTTCGCCCATGTAGCGGGTGCCGATGCGGTAATCGACCGAGTAGTGGAACCACTGGCCGGTGCCGCGCAGCATGCTGGCGACATGGGTCTTGCCAAGCCCTGACATGCCGAACAACAGCACCTTTTTGTGCGGCGCGTCGCGCCAGTCGGTGGCGGTCTGGTAGATCATCGGCGAACCCCGTGCTTCTGGCCAAGGGGTTTAGCGCGCATCGGCCCCGCCGTCACCGGATTTCGCACCTGCGGCAATGCTTTGGCGCGGGGCGCGGTTCAGCAGCACCAGCCCCGCCGCCAGCACCGCAAACCCCGCCCAAGCGTTCCACGCGAGCTGCTCGGCATAGACGGCCCAGCCTGCGATGATCGCCACCGGCGGAATGAGCAGCGTTACCAGCGACAGGTTGCCCGCGCCGGCCATCGCAAGGATGCGGTAATAGACCAGATAGGCAAGCGCCGAGCAGCCGAAGGCGAGCCAGCCGATGCTGGCGAGCACCGAAGCCGACCAGTCGAACCCCGGCACGCCGTCAACGTAGAGCATCATCGGCACGATCCAGACCGCGCCCCCGGTCAGCATGCCCGCCGCCGCCACCTCGGGGCTGAGGCCGCGGATCGCGCGGCGCGCATAGGCTCCGGCGAAACCATAGGCGATCGAGGCACCGATCACCGCCAGGTGCCCCGCCGAGGCAAGGCTGAAGCCCGTCAGCGCCTCGGGGCCGATCGCCAGAACCACCCCCAGAAAGCCGATCGCCACGCCTGCCGCCTTGTTGAACGTCAGCTTTTCATCGGCAAAGACCAGCGCGGCGATGACCACGGCAAACACCGCCGTTGACGCATTCAAGATGGCGGCGAGGCCCGAATCGATGTGCTTTTGCCCCCAGACGATCAGCGAGAACGGAATCGCGTTGTTCAGCGCCCCCATGATCAGGAACCGCAGGATGTAGCGGGGGTCGCGGGGCAGGGGCAGGTGCCGCGCGAGCACCCAGAGCCACAGCAGGATCGCTCCGCCAAGCACCCGCAACCCGACCACGGTCAGCACCCCCGCCTCGGCCAGCGCGGCGCGGTTGGACAGGAACGAGGTGCCCCAGATCAACGCGAGCGCGCCCAGCAAGAGCCAGGCGAGGCGGGAAATGCGGGTCTGGCTGGGGCGGGTGCTCATGGCTGACAGCTAAGCGAGCCAACGCCGCCGCGCCACCCGGAACTTGTGCCGATTACACTTTGGCCAACCGAACCGGTCGCTCGGACCGGATGTTGATCCAGGTCGCAAGGAAAATCACCGCGCCGCCCGCGAACACGGCCCCTTGCAGCGGTTCCGCATAAAACAGCATGCCGATCACGCCGATGATCGGCAGCCGCAGAAAGTCGATCGGGGCCACCACCGAGGCAGGGGCGATGCTGAGCGCACGGGTCAGGCAGAAATGCCCGCCAATGCCGGAAACGCCGATCAGCAAAAGCCAAGGGGCAGAGGTGGCGGTGGGCGCGGCGATGGTGCCATCATAACCCGCGAGGATCAGGCCGAAGGCCAGCTGGAATATGGTCAGCCAGAACAGGATTTCGATCATCGGGGCCAGCCGCGTCATCATCTTGGTTATCAGCGTCGATCCGGCAAAGCCAACCGCAGCACCAAGCGCTATCAGGATGCCAACCGAAAGCCCGCCCGCGGCCCAGGGCTGCGCCGCAATCAGCACCCCGGAAAAACCCAGGGCAGCCGAGGCGATCCGCACCGGGGTGAAACGTTCCCCAAGCAGGAATGGTGCCACCAGCGCCACCATGATCGGATAGGAAAACTCGACCGCGAAAAGCTGCGCCAGCGGGATCAGCGTCAGCGCGTAGAACCACAGGTTCTGCCCGGCGAAGTGAAAGACGTTGCGCAAGGCGTGCAGCCCAAGGCGGCGCGGGCGCAGTGCTGCGGTCTGCCCCGTCGCCACCGCCGCCGCCAGCACCAGCACCAGACCGATTGCCGAACGGTAGGTCATGATCTCGAAAGTGTCGTGCGCGCTTGCAACCGCGCGCCCCGATATTGCCATTGCGATGAACGCGGAAATCGCGCCAAGCATCCACAGGGCGGCGGCGAAGGTGCGGGGCGCTTGTGGCATGATCAACCTGCGGATCGGGTGCTGCTTCATCACCCGCGCCGAAAGCCTTGTCCAGCCCGCGCAAACTGACGCATATGTGTCGCGCGCGGGCTTTTGCGGCGGCGGAATTGGTGGCAAGGCTGCGGGAGGCTGGCAAGCGAGACGATAATGGCATTCAAATTCCCAAAACCGACCCCGAAAGGGCTGTGGCGGCGCACCCCCCCGGCGATCTTTCCGCCGATTCTCGGGTTGCTCGGGCTCGGTTTGGCATGGCGCTGGGGCGCGGCGGGGTTTGGTCTGCCGGGCGAACTCGCCGAGGCCCTGTTGGGCGGCTTGTCGCTGCTTGCGGCATTTGCGGTGTTGACCTTTGTGGTGAAACTGGCGCGGCGGCCTGCGGTGGTGGTTGAAGACTTGCGCATTTTGCCGGGCTATGCGGGCGTGGCTGCGGCGGTACTTTGCCTTGAGCAACTGGTTTCGGTCATTGCACCCTATGCACCGGAACCGGCGCGGCTGTTGTTCTGGGCGGCGTTCGGGCTGCATCTGGTTCTGCTCGCGCTTCTTGTCAGGGTGCTGATCGGGGTGCCGGCGGTGCAGCGGCGGGTGAACCCCGCCTGGCATCTGCCCTGGTCGGGGCTTGGCGTGGCCGGGCTTGCGGCGCAGCACCTGGGCATGAGCGGTCTGGCAACGGCGCTGTTCTGGCCGGCGTTGGTGCTGTCGCTGCTGATCTGGGCGGCAAGTGCCGAGCAGGCGCGCCGCGAGCGCGTGCCCGCACCGCTGCGCCCGCTGCTGGCAATTCATCTTGCGCCGATGGCCTACGTCGGGGCGCTTGCCTGGGAATTGCAGATGCCGGGCATCGCAACCGCGCTGGCCGCGCTTTCCGCCGCCTGCGCGCTGGGCCTGATTGTTGGTGCCCGCTGGCTGCTGACCGCCGGTTTCAGCCCGTTTTGGGCGGCGCTGACCTTTCCCGCCGCCTCCAGTGCCGGGCTCTGGCTGATGCTTGGGGGGCGCTGGCAGATGGCCGGGGGGCTGATGCTGGTGCTTGCCACGATGATCACTGCGCCGGTGGCCTTCGCCATCCTGCGCGACTGGGCGGCGGGGCGGCTTGCCATAAAAACCAACGCTGCGGTGGCCTGAGGGCTTGCCAAAGCCCGCCATTGGTGAAACAGGGAACCGCCAAACGAAAGCTGCCAAGGAGGCATTCCATGCAGATTCGCGAGGCCCTCACATTTGATGACGTGCTTCTGGTTCCCGCCGCGTCGTCGGTGCTTCCGTCCGAGGCGGATGTGGCGACTTTTGTCACCAAACTCATCCGGCTGAACATCCCGCTTCTGAGTTCCGCAATGGACACGGTGACCGAGGCGAAAATGGCGATCGCGATGGCGCAGGCCGGGGGAATGGGGGTCATACACCGCAATCTTGACATCGAAGCGCAGGCCAATGAAGTGCGGCGCGTGAAGCGCTTTGAATCGGGCGTTGTCTACAACCCGATCACGCTGACCCCCGACCAGACCCTTGCCGACGCCAAGGCCTTGCAGGACCGCTACAACGTTACCGGCTTTCCGGTGGTGGATGCGCGCGGGCATGTGGTCGGGATCGTCACCAACCGCGACATGCGCTTTGCCACCGATGACCGCACGCCGGTGCGGGTGATGATGACCTCGGACAATCTCGCCATGCTGACCGAGCCTGCCGACCTTGACGAAGCCAAGGGGCTGATGAAGGCGCGGCGGATCGAGAAGCTCTTGGTGACCGATGGCAAGGGCAAGCTGACCGGGCTGCTCACCTTGAAGGATACCGAAAAGGCGGTGCTGAACCCGCACGCCTGCAAGGACGAAATGGGCCGCCTGCGGGTGGCCGCCGCGACCACGGTGGGCGATGCGGGTTTCGCGCGCTCTGCCGCCTTGATCGAGGCGGGGTGCGACCTGATCGTGATCGACACCGCGCATGGCCATTCCGAAGGGGTGGCGCGCGCGGTCGAGCGGGTCAAGGCACTGTCGAATTCGGTGCAGGTGGTGGCGGGCAATGTTGCCACCGCCGCTGCCACGCGGGCGCTGATTGCGGCGGGCGCGGATGCGGTGAAAGTGGGCATCGGTCCGGGCAGCATCTGCACCACGCGGATTGTTGCCGGGGTTGGCGTGCCGCAACTGACCGCGATCATGGATGCCGCGCAGGCGGCGGGCGACATTCCGGTTATTGCCGATGGCGGCATCAAATACTCGGGCGACTTCGCCAAGGCGATCGCGGCGGGGGCAAGCTGCGCCATGGTCGGCAGCGCGATTGCGGGCACCGATGAAAGCCCCGGCGAAGTCATCCTGTACCAGGGCCGCAGCTTCAAGAGCTATCGCGGCATGGGCAGCCTGGGTGCGATGGCGCGCGGGTCGGCCGACAGGTATTTCCAGAAGGATGCGGCGTCCGACAAGTTGGTGCCCGAAGGCATCGAGGGGCAGGTGCCCTACAAGGGTTCGGCGGCGGCGGTGGTGCACCAGTTGGTCGGCGGTTTGCGCGCCGCGATGGGCTACACCGGCAACCGCACGATTGCCGAAATGCGCGCCAACTGCGAGTTTGTGCGCATCACCGGGGCCGGGCTTCAGGAAAGCCATGTGCACGATGTCCAGATCACCCGCGAAAGCCCTAACTATCGCGTTATGTGATGAATTACATGTGGTTGCCAGGTAATCATCAGGCGTTGCATGAAGGCAGCCGAAGGTGACCCCCGCCGCCCGCATTGCCGCCGCAATCGACATTCTCGACCGCCATCTGGCTGGCGAGGCCGCCGAAGCGGCGCTGACAGGCTGGGCACGAAGCAGCCGCTACGCCGGTTCCGGCGACCGCGCCGCCATCCGCGATCTGGTTTATGACGTGCTGCGGCGACGGCGTTCCTATGCCGCGCTTGGCGGCTCAACGACCGGGCGCGGCCTCATGATCGGGCACTGCGTCGCGCAAGATATTGATACAGAAACGATTTTTACAGGCGTGAGGTTCGCGCCCGCAGTCTTGACCAAGGCAGAACGGATGCCGCGCGCGGCACCCGTGGGCCTCACGGCACTGGATTGCCCCGATTGGCTCGCGCCGTTGCTGCAAGCCGCCCTCGGTGCCGATTTCGCGGCGGTGATGGAGGCGCAACGCCACCGCGCGCCAGTATTTCTGCGCGTCAACGCCCGCCGCGCCTCGCGCACCGAAGCACAGGCGGCGCTGGCCGCGGAGGGCATCGACACACGGTGCAGAGAGGAGTCGAGCTTCGCGCTGGAAGTTACTGGAAATGCACGGAAAATAGCGCAGTCATTGGCGTATTCTCAGGGTCTGGTCGAGGTGCAGGATTTGTCGTCGCAATGCGCTGTCGAGGCGTTGCCGCTGGATACTGCGGTGCGTGTGCTCGACTACTGTGCTGGCGGTGGCGGCAAGCTGCTGGCGATGGCAGCTCTTCGTCACGCGGAGTTCACCGCGCATGACATCGACCCGGTGCGGATGCGCGATCTGGCAGCCCGCGCCGAACGCGCCGGGGTGCAGGTTGCAACCGCGCCGCCGGGGGAAGCTCCGGGCGGGCAGGACCTGGTGCTGGTCGATGCGCCCTGTTCCGGCTCGGGCACCTGGCGGCGCACGCCCGAGGCGAAATGGCGGCTGACCCCGGACCGGCTGGCCGAACTTGTGGCTCTTCAATCCGACATTCTCGCGCGGGCCGCGGTGCTGGTCGCGCCGAACGGGGTGCTTGCCTATATGACCTGCTCGCTGCTCGGTGCCGAGAACGAAGACCAGGTGGCGCGATTTCTGGCTGCGCATGCAGGCTGGCAAGTGGCAAAGGTGCGACGGATGCGCCCGATTGGCGGCGGCGACGGCTTCTTTCTGGCGGTACTCATGCGAAACCGGCATGATGGGCACACGCAAAGGTTGCAACCCGGTTCCGATTAATCAGCCTTTAAGGTTTCCCCGGCGCAATGGCTGCAAGCGAATCTGCCGCAGGAGCCTTGGTGACGCATCCGGTAACCACACCATCCCCGCTCACCCGCAGCGCGCTGGCGCTGGCCCCGGGCGGCGTCTGGCTGCTGGCGGCGGCGGCGGTGGTGGCGGTCACCGCGCTGCTCATGGCCGAGCGATGGCTGATGTTGGCCGGTCTGTCGGTCGCAGGTACGCTTGCCGCAACGGCGCTGTTGCTGCGGCTTCTTGCCTTGCGCCACGCGCGGGTCGAGGCCGCGTTGCAGCGCCAGCTTGCCGAGTTCATAGCGCATGATGTGGCACCCTGCTTTACCACCGACACCGACGGCAGCATCGGGTTTCAGAATCACGCCGCGGTGGAGCGTTTTGGCGCGCGCGGCGGGCAGACCCTTGCGCGGGCGTTGTCCGAAGTTTTCGCCAGCCCCGCTTCGGTGCTGTTTCGCCTGCAATGCAAGGCTGTGGCACTTGGAGCTGCGCGCGAAGATCTGGTGACCCGGCGTGGTCATGCGCGTCTGCTGGTGCACAGGGTCGGCACCAGCGGGTTTCTCTGGCGGCTCGAGGAAACGGCAGAGCGCGCCATGGGCGGCCGAGGTGGCGAAACGCTCAGCCTGCCGATGCTGACCGCATCCAAGAACGACACCATCCTGTTTATGAACGAGGCGATGCGGCGGCTGGTTGGCGAACGGGCGCGCTCGCTTGACCGGGTGTTTTCGCAATTGCCGTTGCGTTCCGGTGAGGAGCACGAGATCGCAACCCCCGCAGGCGTGGTGCGCGCCGTTGTCTCAGAGGTCGCTGGGCCGGGCGGGCGGCGCGAGATTTTTCTGCTGCCGATGGCCTCAGGGCGCAACACCGCCGCCGATCCGACCACATTCGACGCGCTGCCAGTCGCGCTGATGCGGCTTGCGCCCAAGGGGCAGGTGCTCGCGGCCAACCGCGCGGCGCGCGATCTGCTGGGCGAGATCGAGCCCGAGGCGCGGTTCGCCGAATTGTTCGAGGGGCTCGGGCGGCCGGTCAATGACTGGCTGGCCGATGCGCTGGCAGGGCGCGCCGACCGCCGCCCCGAAGTGCTGCGCGCGCGACAATCCGAGCGCGAGGTCTTTTTGCAGGTTTCGCTGGCGCGGGTGGTGGAGGAGGGCCGCGCCACCCTGGTCGCCGTGCTTTCTGACGCGACCCAGTTCAAGACCCTCGAGGCGCAGTTTGTGCAAAGCCAGAAGATGCAGGCTATCGGCCAGCTTGCGGGCGGCGTTGCGCATGATTTCAACAACCTGCTGACCGCCATTTCTGGCCACTGCGATCTTTTGATGCTGCGCCACGACAATGGCGACCCGGATTTTTCCGACCTCAACCAGATCAGCCAGAATGCCAACCGCGCCGCCAGCCTGGTGGGCCAGCTTCTGGCGTTTTCGCGCAAGCAGACACTGAAGCCGCATGTCATCGACCTGCGCGACACGCTTTCCGACCTGACCCATCTGCTCAATCGTCTGGTCGGCGAGAAGGTGCGGCTGGTGCTTACCCACGCGCCGGACCTGCGGACGATCCGGGCCGACAAGCGCCAGCTTGAACAGGTGATCATGAACCTCGTCGTCAATGCGCGCGACGCCATGCCGGGGGGCGGCGAAATTCGCATTGAAACCGAGAATCTGCATCTGACAGCCGAGTTGCGGCGCGACCGCGCAACGCTCGCACCCGCCGATTATGTGGTGGTGCGGGTGATCGACGAGGGCATCGGCATTGCCCCAGACAAGATGCCGAAGATCTTTGAGCCTTTCTACACCACCAAACGCACGGGCGAGGGCACCGGGCTTGGCCTCTCGACTGTCTATGGCATCGTCAAGCAGACCGGCGGCTATGTGTTCTGCGATTCGGTAGTCGGGTCGGGCACCTCGTTCACGCTCTACTTCCCGGCGCACGACCATGTCGGCGATCCGGAACCCGAGGCCGCGCGCGAGGTCGCGCCAGCGCGAGCCGCGAGCGCCGGGCAGGCCGCGGTGCTTCTGGTCGAAGACGAGGCACCTGTGCGCGCCTTCGCGAGCCGGGCGATGAAACTTCGCGGCTACACGGTGTTTGAGGCTGAAACCGGCGAAGAGGCGCTGCGTCTGCTGCAAGATGCCTCGCTGCATATTGATGTTTTCCTAACCGATGTCATCATGCCCGGGATCGACGGCCCATCCTGGGTGCGGGAGGCGCTGAAAGCGCGACCTGCGACCCCGGTGGTGTTCGTGTCCGGTTATGCCGAGGATGTCTTCAATGATGGCCGCCCGCCGGTTCCGGGTTCGGTGTTCCTGCCCAAACCGTTTTCGCTGAGCGAGCTGACCGAAACCGTCGCCAAGCAGTTGCGGGGCTGAGCATCCGTTTTCGGGCGCGGGGCAGCTGCCTTGACCTCATGCCGGGATGGCGTGGCAGGCCCGCGCAGCATGTGGGGTTGGAGCTGCTTACGAAAAGGCATGCGGTGCGGGATGTTGTGCGGCGCGGGCGACGTAGGCGCGCTGCAGATGCAAGCCCGGCATGGCCAAAGGACTTTGCAGCGGGGTCCATGATCGCGCTGCGGCTGCGGTGCCGCGGAGGGCTGCCAGAAGCCGCCGCCTCTGCCCGAAGCGGCGCGGCGCGGGCTCAGGCTGTCTCGCCCGCCTTGACCCGTTGATAAAGCGCCAGATCCTCCGCAAGATGCATCTGCAAACGCGTGCGCAAAGGGGCCGAGAGCGTGGTCACCCCTTTGGGAGAAACATTGACCCGCGGCAGGACAATTTCGAAATCAAGCCGCTCTTCCAGAAAACTCACGAAACGCCCGATGTCTTCGTAGCAAAACAGCTTGTCGACCCCAAGCGAGCCATCGGCAAGGCTGAGGAACCGCGCCTGCGCGCCAAGCTGCGCATAGGCGGGTTGCGGCCGCGACATGTAGGCCCCGGCGAACGCATCGAAGCTCAGCCCCTCGGTCGAATTCGCGCTGCCCGCAATATCGTCGCGCTGGCGGAAACGGTACCAACTGCCAAGCCAGTCCAAAGGCTCGCGCATCAGGGCAACGACATCGAACCGCTCGCCCGATGCGGTCTCGAGATAGGGCGCGAGAAACCGGCGAAACCGTTGCGCGGTGGTGTGCTTGAGCGCCGGCGGCCGTTGCACGGCAATCGCCGCGAGCGGCTCCAGCGCGACCGAAAGCGCGGTTGACCCGGTCTTTGGGGTGGCCAGAAGCACCAGCCGTTGCTGCCAGAATATGAGCATGGGATCCGTCGAAACAATTCGCCCCTACCTATCCGGGAAGACGGGCTGCGTAAACCGTATCTTAACCAAGTTTCCCGAAACTGGGCGGGCAAGATTTGAGTTGAATTGTTCCGGTTTTGGTCCCATACCAGACAGAACAAGGCAAGAACAAGCGCAACAGGCAACCGATTGCCGCGCGGCGCACCCTGTGGAATAAGGATCAGGCAATGGCAACGGCGAATGTATTCGAGATGAATGACAAGAGAGCTGCGGACAAGCAAAAGGCGCTCGATTCGGCGCTGGCCCAGATCGAGCGGCAGTTCGGCAAGGGGTCGATCATGCGGCTCGGTTCCGACAACCCGGTGATGGATGTCGAAGCGACCTCGACCGGATCGCTGGGCCTCGATATCGCGCTTGGCATCGGTGGCCTGCCGAAAGGCAGGGTGATCGAGATTTACGGGCCGGAAAGCTCGGGCAAGACCACGCTGACGCTGCATGTGGTGGCCGAAGAGCAGAAAAAGGGCGGCGTCTGCGCCTTTGTCGATGCCGAGCACGCGCTCGACCCGCAATATGCGCGCAAGCTTGGGGTGAACCTCGACGATCTTCTGATTTCGCAGCCCGATACCGGCGAGCAGGCGCTTGAAATTGTCGATACGCTGGTGCGATCCGGCGCGGTCAGCCTGGTGGTGATTGATTCGGTGGCGGCGCTGACCCCCAAGGCCGAGATCGAGGGCGACATGGGCGACCATCAGGTCGGTGCACAGGCCCGGCTGATGAGCCAGGCGATGCGCAAGCTCACCGCCAGCATCGGCCGCAGCAATTGCATGGTCATTTTCATCAACCAGATCCGGATGAAGATCGGCGTGATGTTCGGCAGCCCCGAAACCACTTCGGGCGGGCAGGCGCTGAAGTTTTACGCGAGCGTCCGGCTCGATATCCGCCGCACCGGTTCAATCAAGGATCGTGACGAGGTGGTCGGCAACACCACGCGCGTCAAGGTGGTGAAGAACAAGGTCGCACCGCCCTTCAAGCAGGTCGAATTCGACATCATGTATGGCGAAGGCATCTCGAAGGTGGGCGAGCTGGTCGATCTGGGCGTGAAGGCCGGGGTCGTGGAGAAATCGGGGGCCTGGTATTCCTACGGGGATGAGCGCATCGGCCAGGGGCGCGAGAATGCCAAGCAGTTCCTGCGCGACAATCCCGCGGTGGCGAATGCCATTGAAGACAAGATCCGCGCCGGCCATGGGCTGGACTTTTCGGCAGCCGACATCGACGACGCGGTGACCGAGGAATAGCGCGGCTTCTGCGCTGCGCTGCGGCCGGGCCCCGGGTCCGGCCGCTTTGCTTTCTGGACAGGGCAAGGGCCGGGCGCTAAACGGAGAGCGATCTGCCCGAGATAGGCCCCCGACATGCCCAGCCTGAACGATATCCGCTCTACATTCCTCAACTTTTTCGAGCGCAACGGCCACCGCGTGGTCGAAAGCTCGCCACTTGTGCCGCGCAATGACCCCACGCTCATGTTCACCAATTCGGGCATGGTGCAGTTCAAGAATTGCTTCACCGGGGTCGAGACGCGCGATTACAAGCGCGCCACCACGGCACAGAAATGCGTGCGGGCTGGCGGCAAGCACAATGACCTCGACAACGTCGGCTACACGGCGCGCCACCACACGTTTTTCGAGATGCTCGGCAACTTCAGCTTTGGCGACTATTTCAAGGCCGAGGCGATTGCCTTTGCCTGGGAATTGCTGACCCGCGATTTCGGCCTGAACCCCGAAAAGCTGACCGTCACCGTTTACCACACCGACGAAGAGGCGGCAGCGATCTGGAAGAAGGTCGCCGGGCTGCCCGAGGCGCGCATCATCCGCATCGCCAATGACGACAACTTCTGGCGGATGGGGCCGACCGGCCCCTGCGGCCCCTGCACCGAGATCTTCTATGACCACGGGCCAAGCATCTGGGGCGGGCCGCCCGGTTCGCCGGAAGAAGGGGGCGACCGTTTCATCGAGATCTGGAACAACGTTTTCATGCAGAACGAGCAGATGCCCGATGGCAGCCTGCGCAAGCTTGAAATGCAGTCGATCGACACCGGCATGGGGTTGGAGCGGATCGGTGCCTTGTTGCAGGGCAAGCACGACAACTACGATACCGATCTCATGCGCAGCCTGATCGAGGCGAGCGCGCATGCGACCAGTGCCGACCCCGATGGCCCCGGCAAGGTGCACCACCGTGTCATTGCCGACCACCTGCGTTCGACCGCATTTCTCATTGCCGATGGCGTGACGCCCGGCAACGAGGGGCGCGGCTATGTGCTGCGGCGGATCATGCGCCGCGCCATGCGGCACGCGCATATGCTGGGCGCGCAGGATCCGGTGATGCACAAGCTGGTGCCGACGCTGGTGCGCCAGATGGGCGCGGCTTACCCGGAACTGAACCGGGCGCAGGCGCTGATCGAAGAGACGCTGAAGCTGGAGGAAACCCGTTTTCGCACCACGCTCGACCGTGGCCTGAAGCTGCTTGATGATGAATTGGCACGGCTGCCCGAGGGGGCGGAGCTTCCCGGCGCTGCCGCCTTCAAGCTTTACGATACCTACGGCTTCCCGCTTGACCTCACGCAAGATGCGCTGCGCGAACAGGGCCGTGCGGTAGAGGTGGCGGGGTTCAATGCCGCGATGGAGGCGCAAAAGGCCAAGGCCCGCGCTTCCTGGGCGGGCTCGGGCGAGGCGAAAGACGCGACGATCTGGTATGAGCTCGCCGAAAAGCACGGGGCGACCGAGTTTCTGGGCTATGACACCGAGGCGGCGGAGGCGCAGCTTCTGGCGCTGGTCGTCGATGGTGCCGAGGTTGAAAGCGCTGCGGGTGCGGTGCAGATCGTGGTCAACCAGACCCCCTATTACGCGGAATCCGGCGGGCAGGTGGGTGATTTCGGCATCATCCGCACCGAAACCGGGCTGGCCGAAGTGACCGACACCAAGAAAGCCGCCGGAGTGTTCATCCATTTCGCGCAAGTGACCGAGGGCGAGTTCCGCCGCGGCCAGCCCGCGAAGCTTGAGGTCAACCACGCCCGCCGCAGCGCGATCCGCGCCAACCATTCGGCGACGCATCTGTTGCACGAGGCGCTGCGGCGCGCCCTGGGCGATCATGTGGCACAGAAGGGCAGCCTGAACGCGCCCGACAGGTTGCGGTTTGATTTCAGCCATTCCAAGGGGTTGTCGGCTGCCGAACTGGCAGGGGTCGAGGCCGAGGTGAACGAATTCGTGCGCCAGAACGCGCCGGTCGAAACCCGGATCATGACCCCCGATGACGCCCGCGCCCTGGGCGCGCAGGCGCTTTTCGGCGAGAAATACGGCGACGAGGTGCGGGTGGTTTCGATGGGCCGCCTGAACGGTTCAGGCAAGGGGGCGGATGGTGCTACCTACAGTCTGGAGCTTTGCGGCGGCACCCATGTTGCACGCACCGGCGATATTGGAGCCTTCGTTGCGCTGGGCGATAGTGCCTCAAGTGCGGGCGTGCGCCGTATCGAGGCACTGACCGGGCAAGCGGCGCTTGAACATCTGAAATTGCAGGCGGCGCGACTGGCCGAGATTGCGGCAACGATGAAAGCCCCGGTCACCGAGGTTGCCGAGCGGGTGCGCGCCCTGGCCGAGGAGCGCCGGGCGCTGGCCAACGAACTGGCGCAGATCAAGCGCGAAATGGCGCTCGGCGGAGGTGCCGGGAAGCTCGAAACAGACATCAAGGAAATCAACGGAATCCGCTTCATTGCCCAGGTCGTTTCCGGGGTTTCCGGGCGCGATCTGCCGGGGCTTGTCGATGCCCTCAAGGTGCGCGTGGGGTCAGGCGCGGTGCTGATTGTTGCCGATACCGGCGGCAAGGCGGCGGCTGCGGCGGGCGTGACCGAGGATCTGACCGCGCGGCTTTCGGCGGTCGATCTGGTGCGCGCGGCGGCCGAGGCGTTGGGCGGCAAGGGCGGCGGCGGGCGGCCCGACATGGCGCAGGCGGGCGGCAACGACCCGGCGCGCGCGCCGCAGGCGGTGGCGGCGGCGGAAGCCATGATCGGAGGGTTGAAATGACTGGCACCATACCTACCGCGCTCTGGATCGCGCATGTGCATGTCACCGATGCAGCGGCCTATGGGCGCTATGCGGCGGCGGCGGGCCCGGCAATCGCGGCCTTTGGCGGCGTATTCCTCGCCCGTGGCGGGCGCTATGTGCAGCTTGAGGGGCGCGACCGCGCGCGCAATGTGGTGGCGCGCTTTCCCAGCCTTGAGGCGGCGCATGCCTGCTATCTTTCGCCTGCCTATCAGGCAGCCCTGGCGCATGCGAAAGGGGCATCCGAGCGCGATTTGATGATTGTCGAGGAAGTGGCACCCTGATCGGCACCGATTCGGGCTTTGAACCTGCGGCATTCTGAATGTATTATGGCGCAACCGGGCGCGACAGCCCGGGTAGGGGCAGGGGCAGGAAATGTGCCGTTGGGCGGCCTATATCGGGCAACCGATCTATCTTGAGGAAATTGTCACCCAGCCGGGTCACTCGTTGATCGAGCAGAGCCATTGCGCGACCGAGTGCCATTCCGCGATCAATGCCGATGGCTTCGGCTTGGCCTGGTATGACAGCCGCGCCGAGCCGGGGCTTTACCGGGATGTGCTGCCCGCATGGTCTGACCCGAACCTGAAATCGCTGGCCTCGCATGTGCAGTCGGGGCTGTTCATGGCGCATGTGCGCGCATCCACCGGCACCGCGACCAGCCGCAACAATTGCCACCCGTTCGCGGTAGGGCGCTGGAGCTTCATGCATAACGGCCAGTTCGGCGGCTATGACAGCTACCGTCGTGATGCCGAAATGATGATCCCCGATACCTACTACCCCAACCGCAAGGGGGCCACTGACAGCGAAGCGCTGTTTCTGGTGGCGCTTGGCGAAGGGCTGGATGATGACCCCAAGGGCGCGATGGAGCGGGCGACCGCGCGCATGGAGGCGCTGGCCCGCGGCCGCGGCGCGGCACCATTCGTGCGGCTGACCTGCGCCTTCAGCAATGGCGAGCAGCTTTTTGCAATTCGCTACGCCACCGATGCGCTGGCCCCAACGCTCTATCACCGCTGGTCCGATGCCCGGGTGGGGCGCGCCGTGGTGTCGGAGCCGCTCGAAACCGGCGAAGGCGGCTGGGAGCCGCTGCCGCAGGGGTCTTTCTGCACCTTTGAAGGTTCGCAGATGCGGGTCGAGCCATTCCTGCCGGTGTTGCAGGCTTCAAAAGCCGCCTGAGCGGGCGGCAGGTTCACCATCCGCCAAGCCGCGCGGCGTGAGGTTCCGCCAACAGCCGCTATTGCAGATAGGGCATCGGGTCGGTGCTCTCGAAGCCGTCCCGCACCTCGAAATGCACGAAGCCCGGCTCGCCCGCGCGCACCTTGGCGATCACCTGACCGCGGGTCACCCGGTCGCCCTTGGCAACCGTCAGTGCATCGATGTTGGCATAGACGGTGAGCAGGTTGTTGTCGTGGCGAATGACCAGAATCGGCACGCCGTCGGTATCGCGGGTGATCGCGGCCACGATGCCCGCCTCGGCGGCACGCACCGGGGAACCGGGGGCGGCGGCAATATCGACGCCATCATTCTTCTTTTTCTCGTAGGGCCGGATGATTGCACCGGTAACCGGCATCGCCATTCGCGCTGCGGTGGTTGCGGTGCGCGTGGAACCGAGGTTGGTGGCGGGCGGCGTGGCCAGCGGGGCCGATGCTGCGGGCGGGTTGTTGGCGGGCAGCGGCTGCGCCGCCGAGGGCGGCAGCGGCGTTGGCGAGCCTTGGCCCGGAGCCGTGGTTGCGGCTGTGGCCGCCGCGCTGCGCGCGACCGGTGCCGGTGTCGGGATCATCAGATACTGGCCTTCGCGCACACTCAGATCGGCGGGCAGACCGTTCCAGTCAGCCAGCGAGCGCACATCGACACTGTAGTAGCGCGCGATCGAATAGGCGGTCTCGCCGCGCTCGACCTTGTGGCGGATCGGTTCGCTGGTGCCGGGAACGGTGGTTGCGGGGTGCGCGGTCGCGGTGCCCGCAGCGGTGGCACGGTCAATGGCACCGCTCGCCAGTTCGGTAATGTCGATCCGCCCGGTGGCACCGCCGCCTGCGGCCTCGGCAACCCGCCCCGGCAGGGCCAGCACCTCGCCGCCATTCAGCACGGTATCGGGCCTGAGCGCGTTGAACGCTGCAAGCTCGCTCGCCCCCAGGCCGACGCGGTTGGCAATGGCGGCGACGCTGTCGCCGCGCTTGGCCACCACCACCTGATAGGTCGGGTACGAGATCACGCCGCGCGCATCCGGTTCCGGCCGCGGATTGACCGCCTGGCGCACCGCCGCCGAGGTATCGAGCCCGGAATTGCCGAAATTGCGCAGGTCGAAATCGAAGTTGCCATTGGCATCGCAGCTTGCAAGCGCCAACAGGGCGGCACCGGCGAGAAGGGCACGGGCAGGGCGGCGCGGAAATATCGGCATCGGCTCGATCCTCACATCAACCGGGCCCTGTGACCGGACCCTTTGGAAAAAACGCCTAATCGTAGCTCACGCCCTCGATCAAAGGCACGAAGCGCACCGGGCGCAACTCGTCATATTCATAGCCTGTTTCGCCGCGCCGCACCCGGATCAGGCTTTGCACCGCATCCGACTGCCCCACGGGAAGCACCATGATACCGCCGATCTTGAGCTGCGCCAAGAGCGGGCCTGGCGGGTCTTCAGCAGCGGCAGTAACCAGAATGCGGTCGAACGGGGCCTGTTCGGGAAGGCCGTGGCTGCCATCTGCGGTGATCGCCACGATATTGCGCAAATTGAGCGCGGCAAACAGCACTTCCGCCTCGCGCACCAGCCGCCGGTGACGGTCAACCGTATAGACGCGCCGCGCCAGCATCGACAGGATCGCCGCCTGATAGCCCGAACCGGTGCCGACCTCGAGCACGGTATCGCGTGGCCCCACCTCCAGCGCCTGTGTCATCAGCCCTACCACCGTTGGCTGGCTGATGGTCTGGCCACAGGCAATCGGCAGCGGCATGTCTTCATAGGCCCGGTCAGCGAAAAGACCGCGCACGAACAGCCCCCGGTCCACCTGTTCCATCGCGTTCAGCACCCGCGCATCGGTGACCCCGCGCGAGCGCAGCGCGAAAAGAAACCGCATCTTGCGTTCGGCGATACTGCCCTCGCCGCCGCCCGGATCGCTCATGCCAGCCGTGCCTCAAGATCGGCCAGCACATCATGCGCGGTAAGGTCGGCGCGCATCGGGGTGATCGAGATGAAGCCTTCGAGATTGACCGCGACATCGGTGCCCGGCGCGGTGGGCAGATGCTGCGGCCCGCCGGTGATCCACAAGAACTTGCGCCCCGAAGGCGAGATATGCGGTTTGACGCCAAAGAACGTGTCGGTGCGCCAGCCCTGCGCCGCAGCCTTCATGCCGCGCACCCTGGCCGCAGGAACCGGCGGAAAGTTGACGTTGTAAAACAGCCTGTAGTCGCCGCCATCCCAACGCCCCCTGTCGAGAAGCGCGCGCACCACCCCGGCCCCATGCGCCCGCGCGGCCTCGAAAGGGTCGGCGAGATCGTCGGTCTCGGGGCCGAGAAACTGGCTGAGCGCAATCGCCGGAATGCCTTGCAGGGCCGCTTCCATCGCGCCGCCGACAGTGCCCGAATAAAGCGCGTTCTCGGCGGCGTTGTTGCCCCGGTTGACACCGGAAAGCACAAGATCGGGCCGCGCGCCCTGCAACACGTCGTAGATGCCCGCCAGCACGCAATCCGCCGGGCTGCCCTCGGCCGCATAGCGCCGCGTTGCCATGCGGGCGATCATCATCGGGTGGGTGTAGCTGATGCAATGGCCGACGCCCGATTGTTCAAATGCGGGTGCCACGGTCCAGACCTCGCCGCCGGGGCCTGCGATTTCCGCTGCAATCTGTTCCAGCACCAGCAAACCCGGAGCGTTGATGCCATCGTCATTGGTAACCAGAATGCGCATGAAACCCCTCGGCCCAGTTGCCCCTGATTAGACCGCGAAGCGAGGTGCGTAAAGCAAGGAAGGTCTCTGCTTTGGTGTAAATATCCCCGCCGGAGGCACCTGCGGCACGGGCCGCGCGCTCCGCGGGGGATATTTGCCCTGAAGCAGCGATCAGAGACGCGCCAGAATGCGCGCGGCCTCGGTGCGGGTTGGCGTGAGCGCGCTGCGGTCCTCGCCGGGAAAAAAGCGGGCGCGGGTGGCGGTGGGCATTGGCAGCGGTGCCTCGATCAGCACGCGCGGCCCGATCTTTGCGGATTCCGCCTGCCAGCTTCGGGCGAGCGCGATTTGCGCGGATTTGGTGGCACCATAAGCACCAAAGAATTTCTGCCCGCCGCGCGGATCATCGAAAAAGACTGCGGTTCCGTGGCCTGCGCGCAGGAGCGGTTCAACGAGGCCGATCAGATGGGCCGTGGCGGCGAGGTTGCAGGCCACTGATTTTGCCAGATCCTTGGCGGCGATATGGCCTGCGGGGGTCAGCGATTCCGCGTGGATGGCGGTATGTGCCCAAAGCTGAAGCCCGCCCCAGCGCGCCGTGATCGAGGCGGCGAGATGCGCCATCGCATCGGCGTCGGTCACATCCATCGGGGCGAGTGTGGTATTGCCCCCGGCCGCCTGAATGCGGTCGTCAAGTTCTTCCAGCCCGCCGACGGTGCGCGCTACCGCAATCACATGCCAGCCCTGCGCCGCCAGCGCCTCGGCCAGCGCGGCACCAAGGCCGCGCGAGGCGCCGGTGACGAGGGCGGTTCTCGGGGTGTCGGTCGGGGTGTCGGGCTTGGCGCTCATGCGGGTTCGTTTCGCATTCGGCGCGCCGCCGTGCAAGGGGGAGCGTTGACATCGCGGGCAACTGCGGCATAACTCTGCGCAACTGACCCTTTGCAAGAGGCCCCCGATGACACTTTCCAAGGCACTTCTACCGAGCCAAACCCTTGCCGCCCGCGCCTTGATGGTGCTTGGCGGGGCCGCCGTGATTGCGCTGGCGGCGCGCGTTTCGGTGCCGATGTATCCCGTGCCGATGACACTTTCCACGCTGGCCGTGTTGCTGGTCGGTCTGACCATGGGCTGGCGCTTGGGCTTTGCGGCCGTTCTTGCCTATATCGCCGAGGCCGCGGTGGGGCTGCCGGTGCTTGCGCCGGGTTCGGTGCTCGGGGGGCCGACCACCGGCTTCATCATCGGTTTTCTGCCGATGGTCGCGCTTGCCGGTCTTGCCGCCGATCTTGGTGCGCGCCGCTTTGTGCCGGCACTTCTGGCCTCGGTCGCGGCGTCGCTGATGATATATGTTCCGGGTGTGCTCTGGCTTGATGCGGTGACGCCGCTCAGTCTTGGCGGCGCGATCGAAAAGGGCATGCTGCCCTTCATTGCGGGCGACATGGCGAAATCTGTCCTTGCGGCCTTGGCTGTTTCCGGCGGCTGGGCCTTGCTGGGCCGCGCCCGCAGCTGAGTCTCGCGCGCCCGATATTCGGGGCTTTCGCGCTGCTTCATGGCAAAAGGCCGGGGGTTCCCCCCCCGGCCTTTTTCGTTTGCGCCTTCAGCGGCTTTCGACGGGCGTGTAATCGCGCGCGGCCTCGCCGATATAAAGCTGGCGCGGACGGCCGATCTTCAGCGCCGGATCGCCGATCATCTCTTTCCACTGGCTGATCCAGCCGACGGTGCGCGAAAGCGCGAAGATCGGGGTGAACATGGCGGTCGGGAAGCCCATCGCTTCAAGGATGATGCCCGAGTAGAAATCGACGTTCGGGTAGAGTTTCTTCGAAACGAAATAGTCGTCTTCCAGCGCGATCCGCTCCAGCTCCTTCGCCACGCGCAGGGTTTCGTTGTCGTGGATACCGAGGAGGTCGAGAACTTCGTCGGCGGATTCCTTCATCACCTTGGCGCGCGGGTCGAAGTTCTTGTAGACGCGATGTCCGAAGCCCATCAGGCGGAACGGGTCGTTCTTGTCTTTTGCGCGGGCGATATATTCGGGAATGCGCTCGACCGTGCCGATTTCGCGCAGCATCTCGAGACAGGCCTGGTTGGCACCGCCATGCGCCGGACCCCAGAGGCAGGCAATGCCGGCGGCGACGCAGGCGAAAGGGTTTGCCCCGGACGAACCGGCAAGCCGCACCGTCGAGGTCGAGGCGTTCTGTTCGTGGTCGGCGTGCAGCATCATGATCCGGTCCATCGCCTTGGCGAGCACCGGGCTGACCTTGTAATCCTCGGCGGGGACCGCAAAGCACATGCGCAGGAAGTTCGAGGCATAGTCGAGATCGTTCTGCGGATAGACGAAGGGCTGGCCGATCGAATATTTGTAGGCCATCGCCGCAATCGTCGGCAGCTTGGCGATCATCCGGATCGCCGCCACCTCGCGCTGCCAGGGGTCATTGATGTCGAGGCTGTCGTGATAGAAGGCCGACATCGCGCCGACGACGCCCACCATCGTTGCCATCGGGTGGCTGTCGCGACGGAAACCGCGGAAGAAATAGTGCATCTGCTCGTGCACCATGGTGTGGCGGGTCACCCGGCCCTCGAAGTTGTCCATCTGTGCCGCAGTCGGCAGCGAGCCGTTCAAGAGCAGGTAGCAGACTTCAAGGAAATGCGATTTTTCCGCCAGTTGCTCGATCGGGTAGCCGCGATACAGAAGCTGGCCCTTGTCACCGTCGATAAAGGTGATGGCGCTTTCGCAGGCGGCGGTCGAGGTGAAGCCGGGATCATAGGTGAACACATCTGCGTCAGAGTAAAGCTTGCGGATATCGATCACATCGGGGCCGACAGTGGGCGAGAAGATCGGCAGATCGTAGCTCTTGCCGTCGATGTTCAGCGTGGCAGTTCTGTTCGTCTCAGCCATGTCATTCCCTTTCCCTGTTCCCGGCCGTGCCGAGAGCGTTCCGTTGTTTGCTCCGGCCTGTCAGGCCGCCTGATCGCCTAGTCGTGCGAGTGTCTCCTCGCGGCCCAGGACCAGCATCATGTCGAACACGCTGGGCGTTACCGTGCGCCCCGCCAATGCAGCCCGCAACGGCCCGGCGATCTTGCCCAGGCCAAGCCCGTGCGCCTCTGCCACGGCGGCAACAATTGCCTCCAGCTCATCTCGCACCCAGCTAGCATTTTGCAGCTGCGGCGTCAATTCAGCCAGTATACCACGGGATACCAAATCAAGCCCCGCCGCCGCTTTCTGGTCCGGAACCAGTGGCCGCGCGGCCAGAACAAAATGAGCCTTGTCAAGAAGTTCCGGAATGGTCTTGGCGCGCTCCTTGGTGCAGGGCAGGGCGCGCATCAGCCCCTCGCGTTGCGCCTCTCTAAGCGCGGGGCGGCCCGCGGCCTCCAGATATGCCTCAATTTCGGGCAACAATTCTGCGTCCGCAGCCTTGGCGATGTGATAGCCCGATACGTTCTCGAGTTTCTTGAAATCGAGCCGCGCCGGGGCGCGCCCGATTCCCGAAAGATCGAACCATTCCCTGGCCTGCGCATCGTCGAAAAGCTCGTCGTCGCCGTGGCTCCAGCCAAGGCGCGTGAGGTAGTTGCGCATCCCC
The DNA here is from genome assembly GCF_030684035.1 of Phaeovulum sp. GTDB lineage: Bacteria > Pseudomonadota > Alphaproteobacteria > Rhodobacterales > Rhodobacteraceae > UBA6213. The sequence continues at coordinate 31,127 of NZ_JAUXPI010000038.1, forward strand.
GCGGCGCAAAAACCCATCGCCTGATATTCCTCAAGCCCGACCGCGCCGTGACGCTTGCTGAGCTTCTTGCCGTCGGGGCCGTGGATCAGCGGAATATGCGCGAAGACCGGCACCGGCCAGCCCATCGCCTGATAGACCTGCACCTGACGCGCCGCGTTGGTCAGATGGTCGTCGCCCCGGATGATATGGGTTACGCCCATGTCGTGGTCATCTACGACGACTGCCAGCATGTAGGTGGGCGTAGCATCCGAGCGTAAACAAACCATGTCATCCAGCTGGTCATTGCGGAAGGTGACCGTGCCCTGCACGGCGTCCTCGATCACCGTGGCACCTTCGCGCGGGGCGCGCAGGCGGATCACATAGGGCGCATCGGGGTGGCTGGCGGGGTCGGCATCGCGCCAGGGGCTTTGGAACAGGGTTGAGGTACCCGCTGCGCGTGCCGCCGCGCGGAAGGCCTCGATTTCGTCCTGCGTGGCAAAGCACTTGTAGGCGGTGCCGCTTGCCAGCATCTGGCGCGCAACCTCGGCGTGCCGCGCACGACCGGCAAACTGGCTGACCGCCTCGCCATCCCAGTCGAGCCCGAGCCAGGCGAGGCCGCGCAGAATGGCAGCCGTCGCTTCGGGGGTGGAACGCTCGCGGTCGGTATCTTCGATGCGCAGCAGAAACTTGCCTCCACGCCCGCGCGCGTAGAGCCAGTTGAACAGCGCCGTGCGCGCGCCACCGATGTGCAGATAGCCGGTTGGCGACGGTGCAAAACGGGTGACCACCGGGGCATGGGGGGTGGAAGACATCGCACATTAACCTTTCGGTAACCATGAGCCGGATAGGCTTTCGCGCTGATCCTTAGGCAAGGATGCGCGGAGAAACAAGAAGTGGCAGGCGCTGCCGATCTGCATTCGCCACCGCAAGGCAGGCTCGGCGGCGGCCTTCTGGCGCATTGGGGCGGCTTGCGCCATCCGCTGCTGGCGCTCGCCGCCGCAGGGACGGATATGTTCCTGTGGCTGCCGGTCTGGCTTGGCACCGGCATCGGGCTTTGGTTCGGCCTCGACCGGGAGCCGGGCAGGGCGGACTATACCCTTGTTGCCGTGGCGGCGGTGCTCGGGGCGGTCGCATGGCTGCGCGGCCCCGATGCGGGGCGTATTTTTGCGGCGGCGCTGACCGTTGCGGCGGCGGGCTTTTTGCTTGCCGGGGCGCGGGCGCATGATCTGGCGGCACCGGTGCTCGGCTATCGCTATTACGGGCCGGTCGAGGGGCGGATCATCTCGATCGATCGGTCCAGCGGCGATTACATCCGGCTGACGCTGGACCAGATGGTGCTCGCGAACACCGCGCCCGCGCGCATTCCCGCAACCGCGCGCGTGGCGCTGCATGGCGATCAATCGCAGCTTCTGCCCGAGCCGGGGCAGCGGGTGATGATGACCGCGAACCTGATGCCGCCCGCCGGCCCGGCATCGCCGCAAAGCTATGACTTCCGCCGCAACTCCTGGTTTTCACGGCTCGGCGCGGTGGGCTATGTGCGCGCCCCGGTGCTGCTGGTAGAGCCGCCGGCACCAGGCGACTGGCTGCTTGCCGGGCACCGCGCGCGGATGCGGATTTCGGCGGCGATTCAGGCGCGGATCCCGGGGCAGGCGGGGGCGGTGGCGGCGGCGCTGATGACCGGCGACCGATCCGGCATTGCCGAGGCCACCAACGCCTCGATGCGCGCCTCGAACCTTTACCACATCATTTCCATTTCCGGCCTGCACATGGGCATGCTCGTGGGCTTCGTGTTTGCGGCGCTGCGCTACGGCCTCGCGGCGGCGGGCAGCCTTGCCCTGCATCTGCCGGTGAAAAAGATCGCTGCGGGCGTGGCGCTGGTTGCTGCCAGCATCTACCTCTGGCTGGCGGGGCCGAACGTGGCAACCGAGCGCGCCTATGTGATGGCCGCGACGATGCTGGTGGCGGTGCTGCTTGACCGCCGCGCCATCAGCCTGCGCACCGTGGCGCTGGCGGCACTGCTGCTGTTGCTGATGGAGCCTGAGAGCCTTGTCGAGCCGGGCTTTCAGATGTCCTTCGGGGCGACGGTGGCGCTGATTCTGGTCTATCGCCCCTGGGCCGCGGTGCAGCACCTTGTGCCGGGGCTGCTGAAGCCGGTGGCGATGCTGGTGATCTCGTCGCTTGCGGCGGGTCTGGCCTCGGCACCGATTGCTGCCGCGCATTTCAACCGGATGCCGGAATACGGGCTTCTGGCGAACCTGCTGGCGGTGCCGGTGATGGGCACGGCGGTGATGCCTGCCGGGGTCATCGCGGCGCTGCTGGCACCCTTCGGCCTTGCCGGTCCGCCGCTTTGGGTGATGGAGCAAGGCACGCGCTGGATGATCTTTGTTTCCGACTGGGTGGCGGGGCTTGATGGCGCGCTGCTCGCCGTGCCGGTGCCGCCGGGGGTGGTGCTGCCCTTGCTGGCGTTGGCGGCGGCGCTGGTGGTGCTGGCGCGGGGTGCCGCGCGGGTGGCGGGGCTGGGTGCCGCGCTTGCCGCGACGCTCTTCTGGGCGCAGGTTGAGCGCCCGGTGCTGCTGATCGCCCCCGAGGGAGAGCTTGTCGGGCTGCTGACGGCGAACGGCCGCGCGCTTTCCAAATCGGGTGCCGGATTTGCCGCCGAAACCTGGCTTGCGGAAGACGGAGACATCGCCAGCCCGCAGGATGCCCAGGCCCGCGCCGGATGGAGCGGCCCCGCCGGGTCGCGCGAGGCGGTGCTGGCCGGGCGGCGCGTGGTGCACCTGAGCGGCAAGGGCGCGGCCGGGCGGGTGGCCGACGCCTGCACAGGTGGCGCGGTGGTGGTATTGGCAGCCGAGGCAGAGCGCCCGGCACCGCCCGATTGCCTGCTGTTCGATCTGAAAAGCCTGCGCCAAAGCGGCGCGGTTTCGATCACGCCAGAAGGCGCGACACTGCGGGTGGAGACGGTTGCCGGGGCGATCGGCCCGCGCCTTTGGGCCACGCGCGGCCGCTAGGCGCGAAGCTGCGTCCCGGCCCCCGGGCCTCAGTAGCTGCGGATCAGACCAACGAGGCGGCCCTGCACCTTTACCTGATCATCACGCAGAATCCGGGTCTCATAGGCGGGGTTGGCGGCCTCGAGCGCGATCATGCCGTTCTTGCGGCGAAACCGCTTCAGCGTCGCTTCAAAGCCTTCGACAAGGGCAACCACGATATCGCCGTTTTCTGCGGTGGTCTGTTCGCGGATCACCACGATGTCGCCATCGTTGATCCCCGCTTCAATCATCGAATCACCCTTGACCTCCAGCGCATAGTGCTGGCCGCGCCCCGACAACATGGTTTCGGGCACCGTGATGTGGTGCGAAATCTCGGAAATCGCCTCGATCGGCACCCCGGCAGCGATCCGCCCCATCACCGGCAGCTCCGTCACCCCCGCCGCCACCGGCATGGCACCGCGCGGCGGGTCGGCCCGGTCCCCGGCAATCAGCCGCGGGTTGAAGCCGACACGCTCCATTGCCTCTGGCAGCTTGATGATTTCGATGGCCCTGGCGCGGTGGGCAAGGCGGCGGATGAAGCCACGCTCCTCCAGCGCCGTGATGAGCCGGTGAATGCCCGACTTCGAGCGCAGATCGAGCGCATCCTTCATTTCGTCGAACGAAGGCGGAACCCCGTCGCGCTGCGTGCGTTTTTGAATGAAATCCAGCAATTCCAGTTGCTTGCGCGTCAGCATGGACACCCCTCCACGAGCCTGTTCAAACTATGTTCTAGCCGTGTTCCCGTTTCGTGTCAACGCCTCGGCTCAGAGCGGCAGGTATTCGACAACCTCCCCCGCTGCGCGCGGGCCATCGCCCGGAGGCCGGATCAGCAAGGCACCAGCGGCGGTCAGCAGCCGCTGCAGCGCCGAATCCTGCTCCGAAAACGGCGCAATCATTGGCAGATCGGGCCCCGACTCAAGACGCGCGCGCATGTAATGTGTGCGCTCTCCGTTGGCCGCAACGTCGTTGCCAAGGCGGGCGCGCAGCGGCGCGTGCGCGCCCGGCAAGCCCTGCATCGCCGCCAGCAGCGGCAGCAGAAACAGCCGTGCCGCCACGAAGGCCGATACCGGGTTGCCGGGCAGGCCGAGCATCACCGCCTTGCCCATGCGCCCCGCCATCAGCGGCTTGCCGGGGCGCATTGCCACCTTCCAGAAGGCGCGCTCCATGCCAAGGTCGGCGGCAACCCTGCCGACCAGATCGTGGTCGCCCACCGAAGCGCCGCCCGAGCTGACGATCAGGTCTGCCCCCGCGGCGAGCGCGAAGGCCTGCCGCAGCGCCGCCTCGTCGTCGCGCGCGATCGGCAGCATGCGGGCCTCGGCCCCGGCCGCCTCGGCCATCGCGGCAAGCGTGAATGAGTTGGAGCAGATGATCTGGCCGGGGCCGGGGTCTTCGCCCGGCATCACCAACTCGTCGCCGGTGGCGATTACCGCGACCACCGGCCTGCGCGCAACGGTGACCTCTGGCAGGTTCATTGCGGCAAGCAGGCCGAGGTGTCGCGGTTGCAGCAGCAGCGGCGCGGAAAGCGCTTGCCCCTCGGCAAAGTCCTGTCCGCGCAGGCGGATATGGCGGCGGCTGTCGATCCTGGCGGGCAGGGTGATGCGGTCGCCCGCGCGCGCTACATCCTCCTGCATCACCACCACCTCCGCCCCCGCAGGCACCGGCGCGCCGGTGAAAATGCGCACCGCTTCGCCCGGCTGCAAGCTGGCGGCAAAGCCATGCCCCGCACCTGCCTCGCCCACCACGCGAAGCATGGCACCCGCAACATGGTCGGCAGCCGCGAGCGCATAGCCATCCATCGCCGCGGCATCGAAAGGCGGCTGCGTCAGCCGCGCCAGCGCGGGGGCGGCAAGCACCCTGCCAAGCGCCGCGCGCAGCGGCACGACCTCGCTGCCGACCGGCCCCGCCAAAGCCAGAACCCGGCGCAGTGCCTCGTCAACCGAAATCATCATCTCGCCTCGTAACGCCCTGATTTACCGCCATCTTTCAGAATAACGCGGATGCCGTCAATGCGCATGGCGCGGTCCACCGCCTTGAGCATGTCATAGACGGTGAGCGCCGCCACGCCAACCGCAGTCAGCGCCTCCATCTCGACCCCGGTCTTGCCGTCGGTTTCCACGGTTGCGGTGATCCGCACCCCCGGCAACGCCGGATCCGGTTCAAGCTCCAGCGCCACATGGGTGAGCGGCAGCGGGTGGCAGAGCGGAATGAGGTCGGCGGTGCGCTTGGCCGCCATGATACCGGCAAGCCGTGCCACGCCCAGCACGTCGCCCTTTTTCGCGCTTCCCGCCTGCACCAGCAGCAGCGTCTCCGCCAGCATCAGCACGGTGCCCTCGGCCACCGCAACCCTGTGGGTTGGAGATTTGGATGAAACATCAACCATATGCGCGTCGCCCTTCGGGTCAAAATGGGTCAGGCTCATGGCTCCCCCAGAATTGCGCGTGTGGCGGCGGCGACATCAGCCTGGCGCATCAGGCTTTCGCCGATCAGAAACCGTCGGGCACCCGATGCGGCCATGTCGGCTAGGTCGGCGGCGCTGAAAAGACCGCTTTCGCAAACCAGATCGCGCCCGGCAGGAAGCAGCGGCGCAAGTTCGCGCGTCACATCAAGAGAAACGGCGAAGGTCTTGAGATTGCGGTTATTTATTCCGATCAGCCGCGAGCCGAGCCGAAGCGCGCGATCAAGCTCGGCGCGGTCATGCACCTCGATCAGCACATCCATACCCCAGGCCAGGGCAGCCGCCTCCAGTTCGGCGGCCTGCGTGTCGCTGACCGCCGCCATGATGATCAGCACGGCATCCGCGCCCCAGGCACGGGCCTCGGCCACCTGATAGGGGTCGTAGAGAAAATCCTTGCGCAGTACCGGCAGCGTGCAGGCAGCGCGGGCGGCGGCAAGGAATTCGGGCGCACCTTGAAAGCTCGGGCCATCGGTCAGCACCGAAAGGCAGGCGGCACCACCGGCCTGATAGGCGCGGGCAAGCGCGGGCGGGTCGAAATCGCTGCGGATCACGCCTTTCGAGGGGCTGGCCTTCTTGATCTCGGCGATCAGTGCGTAGCCGGTCGTGGCCCTGGCGGTCAGCGCCGCGGCAAAGCCCCGCACAGGCGGGGCCGCCCGCGCGGCCGCCTCGATGGCGGCAAGCGGGCGCGCCTGTTTCGCCGCAGCAATCTCGACCAGCTTGTAGGCCTTGATCCGGTCGAGAATATCCATGCTCAGCCCGCCACTGCCTTCAGCGCTGCAAGTTTGGCTGCCGCCGCGCCGGAATCGATGCTCTCGATCGCGCGGGCCACGCCTTCGCGCAGGTCCGCGGCCTTTTCCGCCACGATCAGCGCGGCGGCGGCGTTGAGCAGCACGGCATCGCGGTAAGCGCCTTTGACCCCCGCAAGCAAGGCGCGAAAAGCAGCGGCGTTTTCGGCGGGCTCGCCGCCGATGATCGTCTCGAAGGCATGCACCGGCAGCCCGGCTTCCTCGGGGTGCAGTTCGAACTCGCGCACCGCGCCGCCTTCGAGGGCCGCCACATAGGAAACCCCGGCAATGGAAAGCTCGTCGGTGCCGTCGCCGCCATGTACCAGCCAGGCGCGATCAGACCCGAGCGCGCCGAGAACCTCGGCCATCGGGCGGATCCAGGTGCGCGAAAATGCTCCGGTCAACTGCCGCTTCACCCCGGCGGGGTTGGTGAGAGGGCCGAGCAGGTTGAAGATGGTGCGGGTGCCAAGCTCGCTGCGCGTCGGCATGACGTGGCGGATTGCGGGGTGGTGCATCGGCGCCATCATGAAGGCAATGCCTGCTTCGGCCAGCGCTTTTTCGGCGATCTCGGCACCTTGCATGACGTTGATCCCGAGCGCGGTCAGCGCATCCGCCGCACCCGATTTTGACGAGAGGTTGCGGTTGCCGTGCTTGGCAACCACCACCCCCGCGCCCGCCACCACGAAGGCGGTGGCGGTGGAGATGTTGAGCGTGCCCTTGCCATCACCGCCGGTGCCGACAATGTCCATCGCCCCCAGCGGCGCGCGCACGGCGTTGCACTTGGCGCGCATGACCCGGGCGGCGGCGGCGATTTCCTCGACCGTCTCGCCGCGCACCCTCAGCGCCATCAGAAACCCGCCCATCTGGCTTGGCGTCGCCGCACCTTCAAAAAGCGCGGTGAAGGCGGCCTCGGCTTCGGGCCGGGTCAGCGGGCGCTCGGCGGCGATGCCGATCAGCGGGCGAATATCGCTCATGCGGCTGCCTTTGCGGAAATTCCGGCGCTGGCGAGGAAGTTGCGGATCAGCGCGTGACCGTGTTCGGAGGCGATGCTTTCGGGATGGAACTGCACCCCCTCGATCAGCCGCTCGCGGTGGCGCAGGCCCATGATGGTGCCATCTTCAAGCCATGCCGTGACCTCAAGGCAGGCGGGCAGGGTGGCACGTTCGACAATCAGGCTGTGGTAGCGGGTGGCGAGGAAGGGCGAAGGCAGGCCTTTGAATACTCCGGCACCGGCGTGGTGAATGGTGCCCATCTTGCCATGCACGATCTCGCCCGCCCGCACCACATGGCCGCCAAAGGCTTCGCCGATCGCCTGATGGCCAAGGCAGACGCCCAACAGCGGGGTTCCGGTTTCGGCGGCGGCAAGGGTCAGCGGCAGGCAGATGCCAGCCTGCGCCGGGTCGCAGGGGCCGGGAGAAAGCACGATCGCCTCGGCACCCATTGCCATTGCCTGCTGCACATCCAGCGCGTCATTGCGGCGCACCACGACATCTGCACCCAATTCACCGAAATAGTGCACAAGGTTGTAGGTAAAGCTGTCGTAGTTATCGATCAGAAGCAGCATGGCGGCGGAAATCCCCAAGGCGGGCCGGATTCAGGGTGAACCGGGTTTTGCGTCGGGCTATAGATGGGCAGAGCCGCGCGGCATGGTCAAGGCCCCGTGCGGCGGGCAAGAGGTTGGCGAGGGCAGATATGGGGCGCGGCGTTCTTTCCGGACTGGTGATGGGGGCGGTGTTTTCCGCGATGGCGCTTGCCGTGACATCGCTGATGTTGCCCTTGCCGCAGCGCCCCGAAGCGCCCGCGCCGGTGGTGGCGCGGCCCGAGCCGGTGCTGCCCGCGCCCGTGGTGGCGGTGCCCGAGGCAACGGCACCCGCGCCGCTGGCGATTGCACCAGTGGCCGATGCGACTGCAAGCGCGCCTTCCGGGGCTTCGGAAGCGGCACCTGCGGCGATTGCGCCGTCGCCCGATGCACCTGCCGAGGCGGTCACCAGCGGGTCAGAAGCTGCGGCCCCGGCAATCGACCTTGCCACAGCCGCGCCGATGGCGGAGCCAGCCCCGGCGGCACCCGCCACGGTTCCGGGGCGGGCAGCCCCGCCCGCGATCATCGAGGTTCCCGCCGGGTCCGAGTTTGCACGCGCGCCGGGCGATGCTCTGGCATTGCGACCCGGTGCCGATGCGGCCCCGGCGCAGCCGAACCTTCCCGCAGCCCCGCTTGCCACCGTCGAGGCCGCGCCCGCTGTGGCAGGCACCGATCCTGCCGCGCGCCCCGCGGCACCAAGCGGCCCCGTGGCACCCGGTGCGCCGGTGGCCGATCTTGCATCCCCGGCGCTGCCGCAGGCGGAGCAGCCCTTGCCGGTGCCACCGCCCGGAGAAGCCTTTGCGCCGGTGCTTTCAGCCGCCGCCCTGTCTGATCTGCCGGCCAGCCCCGATGTGCTGGCGGCACCTGCGGCCGCCGCTTCGCCACTTGCCGCGCCGGTGGCGGATGCCGCGCCTGACGCCGCCGCCGCGGCTGACAAACCTGCTGCTGCATCGCCGCCGCAGGCCGCAGCACTTCCGGACATCATTCTGGTGCCCGACACGGTACCCTCCAGCCCGGCAGCTGCGGCGCTGCCGCAACCGGGCTTCGCCACAGCCGCCGCGCCCGGCTTTGCCAATGCGCCGGGCGTCGCGGTGAACCGGTTGCCATCAATCGGCAGCGCCCCGGCCCCGGTCAACCCGACACCTCCCGCCGAAGCGCTGCGGCCGATCGTGGCCTATGGCACCGACTATACCGCCACTGGCGGCCCGATGCTGGCGCTGGTGTTTCTCGATCCCGGTGCCGGGGCGGATATTGCCGCGCTGCAGGCGCTGGGGCTGCCGCTGACCATTGCGCTTGACCCGATGCGCGCCGGTGCGCGCGATGCCGCTGCCGCTTACCGCGCTGCGGGCTTCGAAGTGGCAATCCTTGCCCAGCCACTGCCCACGGGGGCCACGCCAACCGATCTGGAGGTGGCACTGGCGGATTGGCGGCGGGTGCTGCCCGAGGCGGTGGCGGTGGTCGAGCCACCCGAACCGGTTGTTCAGGGCAACCGCAGCCTCGCCCAGCAACTCGTTGCGGTGCTGGCGCGCGATGGGCTGGGGCTGGCCACGCAATCGGGAAAAGGGCTCAACGCCGCCGAGCAACTGGCGGCGGCCGCGGGGGTGCCGCAGGCCGCTATCTGGCGCGTGCTCGATACCGAGACCGACAAGGCCCCCGCCATTCGCCGCTATCTTGACCGCGCGGCCTTTGAGGCGGCGCGCGGTAAGGGGGTTGCGGTGATGTTGCGCGCCTGGCCCGAAACGCTTGCCGGGTTGGCCGAATGGCACGCGGGCCGTGAGGGCGGGCCGGAACTCGCCCCGCTTTCGGCACTGGCTCTGGCAGGCGGGCCGCTTTAGCCCTGCCTCGGTTCAACCGTTGCCGCGCCGCACGAACAGCCCGGCATCTTCGGCGGCCTTGCGGAGCGCGCGGCTTTTGTTGACCGATTCCTGCCATTCCGCCTCGGGGTCGCTGTCATAGACAACGCCGCCCCCGGCCTGGGTGTAAAGCTGGCCGCCTTTCAGCACGGCGGTGCGCAGTGCAATGCACATGTCCATTTCGCCATTGGCGGCAAAATAGCCGACGCCGCCGCCATAGACGCCGCGCTTTTCAGGCTCCAGCTCGTCGATGATCTGCATCGCCCGCACTTTGGGTGCCCCTGACACGGTGCCCGCAGGCAGTCCCGCAAGCAACGCCGACAGCGCATCTTCGCCCGCCGCAAGTTCGCCCACCACATTCGAGACGATATGCATGACGTGGCTGTAGCGCTCGATGATGAATTTCTCGGTCGGGTGCACGGTGCCGACGCGCGCCACCCGGCCCACATCATTGCGCCCGAGGTCGAGCAGCATCAGGTGTTCGGCCCGCTCCTTCGGGTCGGCGAGAAGCTCGGCCTCGAAGGCGCGGTCTTCCTCGGGCGTTGCACCGCGTGGCCGGGTGCCCGCGATCGGGCGAATGGTGACCTCGCCCGCGCGCAGGCGCACGAGGATCTCGGGGCTTGCCCCGATGATCTGGAAACCACCGAAGTTGAGGAAGAACATGAAGGGCGAAGGGTTGGTGCGCCGCAGGCTGCGATAGAGCGCGAAAGGCGGCAGGCGGAATTCCTGCACCCAGCGCTGCGACGGCACGACCTGGAAAATGTCGCCCGCGCGAATGTAATCCTTGGCCTTTTCGACGGCCTCCATATAGGCGGCCTTGGAAAAGTTCGATCGAGCCTCGCCAACCGCTTCGGCCTCGCCCAGATCGCGCGCGGCGGCGGCGGGGGCGCGGTCAAGGTCGCGCAGCGCGTCCATCACCCGCTCGGCGGCCTGCGCATAGGCGGCGCGCGCCAAAAGCCCGGTGCTCGCCCAGGCGGGCGCACAAAGGATCACCTCGCCCTTCACCCCGTCCAGCACGGCAACCACCGAAGGCCGCATCAGCACCGCATCGGGTACGCCGAGCGGGTCGGGGTTCACATCGGGCAGATGTTCGACCAGCCGGATCATGTCGTAGCCGAGATAGCCGAAAAGCCCGGCGGCACCGGCGGGCAGCGTTTCGGGCATTTCGATGCGGCTTTCCGCGATCAAGGCGCGCAGGCTTTCGAACGGATGCCCCGGCAGGTCTTCAAACCGCTCGTCAAAACGCGCCTGCCGGTTGATCCGCGCTGCCCGGCCGCGACATTCCCAGATCAGGTCCGGCTTCATGCCCACCATCGAATAGCGCCCGCGCACCTCGCCGCCGGTGACGCTTTCCAGCATGAAGCTGTTCGTCGCGGCGTCGGCAAGCTTGAGCATCAGCGATACCGGTGTATCGAGATCGGCGGCAAGGCGGGCATAGACCAGTTGGTTTTTCCCGGCATTCCAGCCCGCCTCGAAGGCCTCGAAGGATGGATTGAGCGCGACCACAGTTTCCCCCGCCTAGCGCATTTGCGCCTGCACCGCGGCAATCGCGGCGGCATCAATGCGCAACCCGGCCTCGACAAGCGCCGCGCGCCCGTAAAGGTCAACCAGATCGCGCGCCAGCGATTGGGTGATCTGGGTGGCAAGCGCCACGCGCGCGGTTTGGGTTGCCGGATCGTCGGCGGCGGGCTTGTGCACCGCGTCGAGCACCAGCACCAGCACCCGACCCTCGGCATCGATAACCCGCGCCTCGCCCGCCTTCATTGCAAAGGCGGCGGCGGTAATGTCGGCGGGAACATCTTCCAGAAAGCCGCCACGCGGCAGCGCCCCGATGGAGGTGGTGACCAGCCCCTGCGCACTGAGCGGCACCCCGGTGCCGACTGCGCGCACAGCGTTTTCGGCGCGGGCCAGCAGGCCCGCATGGATTTCCGCCAACTCCCATGCGGCGCGCACCGCATCGGCGACCTCGTCAAACGAAATCAGTTCGGGCGGGTTAATGGCCGTAAGCTGAAACGCGAAGATGCTGCCATCCTCAAGGATTGCAAGCTCGGGAAAATCTTCGGGCTTGGCCGAGGCGGCGGCGTTGCGGAAACCTTCGTAATCCGCGATGCCCTCGCGGATATCGGCGGAAAAGCGGATCGTGCCCGCCTGCATCGGGGTTTCCCTGACCATGTCCTCAAGCGTGGCTCCGCCCGCAAGCAGGTCGGCATAGATTTCGGCGCGCGTTGCAATCAGCCTCCGGGCGGCCTCCATCGAGGCTTCGGCGGCGAGCAGAACCTTCGCCTCTTCAAACGGGATTTCTTCAGCGCCTAGCACCGCGTTTACCGCATAAAGCGCCGGGCCAAAATCCGATGGCAGCGGGCCAAGAAGTGCCGGGACCGTCGCGGCAAAGACCGCGTCGCCCGCAGCGCCGAGGTCTTCTATGGCCACATCACCCAGATCGACATCGGCGCGCGCCAGCCCGCGCTCGGCAACCAGCGCCGCAAAGCTCGTCTGTCCGGCGTCAAACCGGGTCCGGGCGGCCAGCGCATCGGCCTCGCTCGGATAGACCAGCATTTCCACCAGTCTCCGTTCGGCAAAAACGTATTCGTCGATCCGCGCCTGATAAAGCGCGCGCAGGCTTGCCTCATCCGGCATTGCCTCGTCGCGCAGCATTGCCGGGGTCAGCCAGATATAGGCGATGTCGCGCGTCTCGGCGCTGGTGAAAGCCTCGGGGTGTGCGGCGTGGTAGGCGCGCAGCTCTGCCTCGGTCGGCACCGGCAGGGCCTCGGTCAGATCGTCGGCGGTCAGTTCGGCATGGCTCAGGCTGCGGGTTTCGGTCTGCCATGCGGCCAGCGTCTGGGCCAGGGTGTCGGGTGCCTTGACGCCGCCGATCACCGCGGCAAGCAGCACGGCGCGCGCCGAATCCGCGCGCAAGGCGGCCTCGAATTCGGTTTCGTTCAGCCCCTGCTGGCGCAGCGTCAGCGTGTAATTCTGCCGGTCGAACTTGCCATCGAGCCCGCGAAACGAAGCCGCGCCGAGAATTTGCCGCCGGACTTCGTCATCGCCGGCCGAAATGCCGATCCGCGCCGCCTGCTCGTCAAGGGCGGCATTGATGAACAATTGCGATTGCACCGCGCTTTCGATGCCGAAGGCCATCGCCATGTCGAGCGTGATCTGTTGCCCCACCTGTGCGGAAAAAGCGTTGATCTCGTTGCTCAGCGCGCGCGCGTAGTCGTTCACCGATACCTCGGTGTCACCGACCTTGCCGATCGAGCGGATCGAGCCGGAAAAGTTGGTAAACCCGAAGCCGCCCAGACCCAGCACCAGAAGCGCCATCAGAATCCAGACGACGGTGTTTTTGCCTTTTGAACGCAGCGGGGTCGTCATCGCTCGCACCTTTCGCGGAAAGCCGTCTGGCGGTGTTTAGGCGTTTGCCTGCGTACGGGCAAGGCTCAGATGGTCAGCGCGGAAAGCCGTGCCATCAGCCGTCCGATTCCGGCCACGTCGATATTGGCGAAGGCGATGCGCAACTCCCGTTCGCCCTCGCCTTCGGGCATGAACATCGTGCCGGGCAACACGAGTACGCCCGCCTCGCGCACCAGCGCCCGGGCGAAGGCGGGTGAGGGCAGCGGCGAGGGATGTTCGACATAGGCAAAATAGGCACCCACACCCAGCGTGCGCCAGCCGGGCAGGGCCGTCAGACCCGCCTGCATCGCCGCGCGCCGCGCGAGAATTTCGGCGCGCTCGCCCGCCACCCACCCCGCGAGGTTGCGCATGCCCCAAAGTGCCGCGATCTGGCCAAGCTGGCTGGGGCAAATCGCAACGGTGTCGAGAAACTTCTCGACCTCGGCCAGCCGCTCGGCGCTGGCCACAATCGCGCCCACCCGGTGCCCGGTCAGCCGATAGGCCTTGGAAAAGGAATAGAGGTGAATGAAGCCCTCGTCCCAGTCGGGATCGGTGAAAAGGTCGTGCGGGGCACCGTCACGGCTGTCGAAATCGCGGTAGGTCTCGTCCACGATCAGCGCGATGCCGCGTTGCCGCGCCAGTTCGCGGAAAGCGCGCAGCACTGCCGCCGGGTATTCGACCCCGCCGGGGTTGTTGGGCGAGACCAGCACGATGGCCCGCGTGGCGGGGGTGATCAGCGCCGCGGCGGCTTCGGCTTCGGGGATCAGCCCGGCCCCGGTGGCCAGCGGCACCGCCTTCACCCGCTGCATGTCAAGCCACATCTTGTGGTTGAAATACCAAGGGGTTGGAAGAATAACCTCATCTCCCGCGCCGGCCAGCGTCGCCAGCGCGGCGCAGAACGCCTGGTTGCAGCCCTGGGTGATCGCCACCTGCGCCGGGGCTATCGCGCCGCCATAGGCCGCGCTCCATTGCGCTGCCAGTTCTGCACGCAATTCCGCCATGCCGAGCACCGGCCCATAAAGATGCGCGGCAGGCAGGTGAAGCGCGGCCTCGGCAATGGCTTGCCGCAACGCCAGCGGCGGCGGCGCGACAGGGGCGGCCTGGCTGACGTTGATCAGCGGCCGGTCGGGCGCAAACTCCTCCCCATCAAGCCAGCGCCGCGCCTCCATCACCGGCGGCGCGAAGGTCGCCGCAAGCGCCGGGTTCAGCGGCTTCAAGACCATCGCGCACCTTCCTGTTCTTCTTCGCAAAAACACCCTCGGGGGTCCGGGGGCAGATAGCCCCCGGCGCTTGCCGTAGGCTCAGTCGGTGCCTCGGTAGGGCTGCACATATTGCAGCGCCATGTCCCAGGGAAAGAAGATCCAGGTATCCTGGCTGACTTCGGTAACATAGGTATCGACCAGCGGCTTGCCCTTGGGCTTGGCATAGACGGTGGCGAAATGCGCGCGCGGGTAGAGGCGGCGCACCAGTTCCAGCGTCTTGCCGGTATCGACGAGGTCATCGACGATCAAGATCCCCTCACCGTCGCGCATCAGATCGCCCTGCGGGCTTTTGGTCACCTTTGCTTCGGGTGCCTGCGCCTGATGGCTGTAGCTTTTCACCGAAATCGTATCGACCACGCGAATATCAAGCTCGCGGCTGACGATCATCGCGGGCACCAGCCCGCCTCGGGTGATGCCAACCACGGCGCGCCACACCCCGCCCTCGCCCGGACCCTTGCCATCGAGCCGCCAGGCGAGCGCGCGCGCATCGCGGTGCAACTGGTCCCAGCTGACGTGAAAGCCCTTTTCATGCGGCAGACGCTCGGTCATCTCAGGCCTCCTTGCGCCCGGTGACCACGTCGATATCGGGCGAATCGACCGCCTTCATGCCGACCACATGATAGCCCGCATCGACATGCAGCACTTCGCCGGTGGTGCCCGAACCGAGATCGGACAGAAGATAAAGCGCAGCCTTGCCCACCTCTTCCTGCGTCACATTGCGCCGCAGCGGGCTGTTCAACTCGTTCCATTTCATGATGTAGCGGAAATCGCCGATGCCCGAGGCGGCAAGGGTCTTGATCGGCCCGGCGGAAATGGCGTTGCAGCGGATACCATCCTTGCCAAGGTCTTCGGCGATGTAGCGCACGCTCGCCTCCAGCGCGGCTTTCGCCAGACCCATGACATTGTAATGCGGCATCACCCGCTCGGAGCCGTAATAGGTGAGCGTCAGCAGGCTGCCGCCCGGCCCCATCATCGCCGCCGCGCGCTGGCAGACAGCGGTGAAGGAATAGACCGAAATATCCATCGTCATCCGGAAATTGGCGGCGCTGGTATCGACATAGCGCCCGCGCAGTTCGGCCTTGTCGGAAAAGCCGATTGCATGGACGACGAAATCGACGCTGCCCCAGACCTGCTTGAGCCGCGCGAACAGCGCATCGAGCGAGCCCTCATCGGCCACGTCGCATTCCACCATCTCGGTTGCCCCGATGCTAGCTGCCAGCGGTTCGACCCGCTTTTTCAGCTGTTCGCCCTGGTACGAGAACGCAAGTTCCGCTCCCGCATCGGCGCAGGCCTTGGCGATGCCCCAGGCAATCGACTTGTCATTGGCCAGGCCCATGATCAGCCCCCGCTTGCCTGCCATCAGTTTCTTTGACATCCGAACTCCCCGCCGTTGCAACTCAGGTTTGCAAGCATTAGGCCAAAGCATGCAGGGCATCAAGGCGGCAGCATCGGGGAAAGCATGGGCGACCGGAGCGGGATATTTGCGGGCGACGACCCCTTTGCGATAGCGCGCGCCTGGCTGGCTGAGGCCGAAAGATCCGAGCCGAACGACCCCGATGCGATTGCACTGGCGACAGTGGATGCCGCCGGGTTGCCCAATGTGCGGATGGTGTTGCTGAAGGAGATCGAGGCCGACGCCTTTGTTTTTTATACCAACTACGAAAGCGTCAAGGCGCGGGAGATAGCCGCGGCGGGCAAGGCGGCCTTTGTGCTGCACTGGAAAAGCCTGCGCCGCCAGATCCGGGTGCGCGGAATCGTCAGCCGCGAAGAGGGACCGCAAGCCGATGCCTATTTCGCCTCGCGCAGTCTCAAGAGCCGCCTCGGTGCCTGGGCGTCGCGGCAAAGTCAGCCTTTGGCGTCGCGCGCGGCGCTGATGGCCGAAGTGGCACGAATGACTGCTCAGCATGGGGTGGCACCGGCACGGCCACCGTATTGGGGTGGCTTCCGGCTGCGTCCGCTCGAAGTGGAATTCTGGGCGGATGGCCCGTTTCGGTTGCATGACCGGTTCCGCTGGCAGCGGCAGAGCGTCGCGGGTGACTGGTCGGTGACCCGCCTCAGCCCTTGATTTTCACGCTTCGTGAATTTCTCCAGCTTGGTTTATCCAGCTTTTTCCGCTTGAATCCCCGCCGCACTATGTGACATTGCGCGGGACCTGATTGGGTGACCGAGAGCTGAATGATGATCCAGGAACCGACCGAGCTGCGCAGGGTATCAGGCCACGTCAAGTGGTTCGATCCGGCCAAGGGATTCGGCTTCGTGCTCGATTCCGAGGGCGGCCCCGACATTCTCTTGCATGCCAATGTGTTGCGCAATTTTGGCCAGGGATCGGTTGCCGACGGCGCGCCGATCGTGGTGATGGCGCAGACAACGCCGCGCGGTGTTCAGGCGGTCGAGGTGGTCGAGATCGCGCCGCCCGAAACCGACCGGCTGGCGCATATCGACGACCTTGATGATACCTCGGCCGCCGAAATCGCCGCGCTGCCGCTTGAATCGGCGCGGGTTAAGTGGTTCGACAAGGTGAAGGGTTTCGGTTTCGCCAACGTGTTTGGCCGCAGCGAGGATGTGTTCATTCATATCGAGGTTCTGCGCCAGTCTGGCTTTGCCGACCTTGGGCCGGGTGAAGCGGTGGCGCTTCGGGTGATCGAGGGCAAGCGCGGGCGCATGGCGGCGCAGGTGCTGGCGTGGGAATCCGCATTGCGGGAGGTGCAGGGGTGATCCGATTCGGGTTGGTGTGTGCGGCGCTCGCGGCTTTTTCCGCGTCGCCGGTTGCGGCGGTTGAGTGCCGTGACGATCTGGCGCTGTTTCGCTTTCCCGGCGGTCAGGCGCAGTTTACCATTGAACTCGCCGATGATCCGCAAGAGCGCCAGCAGGGTCTGATGCACCGCGCCAGCCTGCCTGCCAGCGCCGGCATGCTGTTCATCTACGAACGCCCGCAGACCGCGTCATTCTGGATGCGCAACACGCTGATCCCGCTCGACATGATTTTCATCGATCCGACCGGCACCGTGACCAAGGTGCATGCAAATGCCGTCCCGCTTGACGAAACCCCGATTCCGGGCGGCGACGGGGTGCTGATGGTGCTGGAAATCAACGGCGGCCTGGCGCGGCGCATCGGCATTGTGCCCGGTGCCGAGCTTGCGCATCCTCGGCTGGCGCAAGGCACGGCGGTATTTCCCTGTCAGTGACCCTTTCCCTTGCGGCGCGATTTCGTTAGGAGTGGCGGTGTCGGGGTGTGGCGCAGCCTGGTAGCGCGGCTGCTTTGGGAGCAGTAGGCCGCAGGTTCAAATCCTGTCACCCCGACCAAATCCCCCCAAGTTCACCTCGGTTCTTTCGCGCGCTGTTGTGCCGCAGCCACGCCCGTTCGGAGGCGAGGCAAATTCGCGCTTCGCCGATGAAGCTCATGCGATCTGTTAGAAAACTGTTTCAATTCTGCGGTATCAAAGGAAATTGTCGCAGCGCGCGCCGCATTCTCTGCGCGGTCCGGCTTGGGGATGAATCGAAAGGTTAATTTGGCTGCACTGCGCGATGAGCGCGTCAACCAAAAAATCAACCATGCGGTGCGGAAAACTTTGTTGACCCTGCCCGGCAAACCCGTCAATTTGTGGAAGTCGATCGAAATGCCACCAGATGTAGTGGTGGCGAGGTCGGCGCAAAGCTTAGCCGAAAGCGAGGCCTGTCGCTGGAAAGGCCCTTGGTTCCGTAGTGTTTGCGGGGCGCGGCGCAGCTTTGGCGAAACGCGGGCAAAAAACGGGAACGGGGCAGACCATGAAAATCGAACGGAAATTCACTTCGGTAGCGAGCGGTGCCTATGGCGAGATCGACTTTGCCACCACCATTTCGGAGATTCGCAATCCCGATGGCACGGTGGTGTTTCGCAATGAGCATGTCGAAGTGCCGGCCGGCTGGAGCCAGGTCGCCTCGGACGTGCTGGCGCAAAAGTATTTCCGCAAGGCCGGGGTGCCCGCCTGCCTGACGCGCGTTGCGGAACCGGGAGTGCCCGAATTTCTGTGGCGCTCTGCACCCGATACCGCGGCGCTTGACGTGCTGCCGGAAGCGGCGAGATTCGTCGGCGAAACCTCGGCCCGGCAGGTGTTCGACCGGATGGCGGGTGCCTGGACCTATTGGGGCTGGAAGGGCGGCTATTTCACCACCGAGGATGACGCCCGCGCCTACATGGATGAAATGCGCTACATGCTGGCCCGCCAGATGGCCGCGCCGAATTCGCCGCAGTGGTTCAATACCGGGCTGCACTGGGCCTACGGTATCGACGGCCCGAGCCAGGGCCATTACTATGTCGATTTCAAGACCGGCCAGCTGACCAAATCCGAAAGCGCCTATGAGCACCCGCAGCCGCATGCCTGCTTCATCCAATCGGTCAAGGATGATCTTGTCGGCGACGGCGGCATCATGGACCTCTGGGTGCGCGAGGCCCGCCTGTTCAAATACGGCTCGGGCACCGGCACCAACTTTTCCAGCTTGCGCGGCGAGGGTGAGCGGCTTTCGGGCGGCGGCAAATCATCCGGGCTGATGGGGTTCCTGAAAATCGGCGACCGCGCAGCGGGGGCGATCAAATCCGGCGGCACCACGCGGCGCGCCGCAAAAATGGTGATCTGCGACATGGATCACCCCGACATCGAACAGTTCATCAACTGGAAGGTGATCGAAGAGCAAAAGGTGGCAAGCCTGGTCGCCGGCTCGAAAATGCACGAGCAGAAGCTGAACGAGATCTTTGCGGCGATCCGTGCCTGGGATGGCAGCATGGAAGATGCCACCGACCCGGTGAAGAATGCGGGCCTGAAAACCGCGATCCGTTCGGCGAAAAAGGTGATGATCCCGGAAACCTACATCAACCGGGTGCTGCAATACGCGCGCCAGGGTCACACCAGCATCGAGTTTCCGACCTATGACACCGATTGGGATTCGGAGGCCTATATCTCGGTTTCCGGGCAGAACTCGAACAATTCGGTTCGCGTGACCGACGCCTTTCTGAAGGCGGTCAAGGAGGATGCCGATTGGTCGCTGCTGCGCCGCACCGATGGCAAGGTCGCCAGGACCCTCAAGGCGCGCGATCTTTGGGAGCAGGTCGGCCACGCCGCCTGGGCCTGCGCCGACCCCGGCATCCAGTTTCATGACACGGTGAATGCCTGGCATACCTGCCCCGAAGACGGTGCCATTCGCGGCTCCAATCCGTGTTCGGAATACATGTTCCTTGACGATACCGCCTGCAACCTTGCCTCGATGAACCTGCTGACCTTCCACAAGAACGGCGAGTTCGATGCGGAAGCCTATATCCACGCGACCCGGCTCTGGACCGTGACGCTGGAAATCTCGGTGACCATGGCGCAGTTCCCGAGCCGCGAGATCGCGCAGCGTTCCTACGATTTTCGCACGCTCGGCCTCGGTTATGCCAATATTGGCGGCCTGCTGATGAGCATGGGGATGGGATATGACAGCGATGAGGGCCGCGCGCTTTGCGGCGCGCTGAGCGCGATCATGACCGGCGTTGCCTATGCCACCTCGGCCGAGATGGCGGGTGAGCTTGGGGCCTTCCCCGGCCATGCGCGCAACGCCCACCACATGCTGCGGGTGATCCGCAACCACCGCAAGGCGGCCTATGGCAAGGCGCGCGGCTACCACGGGCTGGCGGTTCTTCCGGTGCCGCTTGATCAGGTGAATTGCCCCGATGAAACCCTTGTCGCACTTGCGAAATCTTCATGGGATGAGGCGGTCAGGCTGGGCGAGGCGCATGGCTTTCGCAACGCGCAGGTCTCGGTCATTGCGCCCACCGGCACAATCGGTCTGGTGATGGATTGCGACACCACCGGAATCGAGCCGGACTTTGCGCTGGTCAAGTTCAAGAAACTTGCGGGCGGCGGCTACTTCAAGATCATCAACCGTTCGGTCCCGGCTGCACTTGAAAGCCTTGGCTACGGCTCTGCCGATATCGAGGAAATCATCGCCCACGCGGTAGGCCACGCAAGCCTGGGTCAGGCCCCCGGCGTCAACCATACCGCGCTGCTTGGCCACGGGTTTGGCGCGCGCGAAATCGAAAAGCTCGAGGCGGCGCTGCCCTCGGCCTTCGACATCCGCTTTGTGTTCAACCAGTGGACGCTTGGCGAGGACTTTTGCACCCGGACGCTTGGCATTCCGGCGGAACGGCTCTGCGATCCCACCTTCGACATGCTGCGCCATCTCGGCTTTTCCAAGGCGCAGGTCGATGCTGCCAACGACCACGTTTGCGGCACGATGACGCTTGAAGGCGCGCCGCACCTCAAGCCCGAGCACTATTCGGTGTTTGACTGCGCCAACGCCTGCGGCAAGACCGGCAAGCGCTACCTTTCGGTCAACAGCCACATCTACATGATGGCGGCGGCGCAGAGCTTTATTTCGGGGGCAATCTCGAAAACCATCAACATGCAGAATTCGGCCAGCATTGCCGATACGCTTGCGGCCTATGAACTCAGCCACAGCCTCGGGATCAAGGCCAACGCGCTTTACCGCGACGGCTCGAAACTCAGCCAGCCGCTGGCGTCTTCGCTGGTGGAGGATGACGAGGAGGCCGAGGAAATCCTCGCTTCGGGCAGCCAGCAGCAAAAGGCGATCGTGCTGGCCGAAAAGATCATCGAAAAGGTGATCGTCAAGGAGATCGTGCGCAGCCACCGCGAAAAGCTGCCCGAACGGCGCAAGGGCTATACGCAAAAGGCGGTGGTCGGCGGTCACAAGGTCTATCTGCGCACCGGCGAATACCACGACGGCCAGCTTGGCGAGATCTTCATCGACATGCACAAGGAAGGTGCGGGCTTCCGGGCGATGATGAACAATTTCGCCATCGCCATTTCGGTTGGGCTGCAATATGGCGTGCCGCTGGAAGAATTCGTCGATGCCTTCACCTTCACCAAATTCGAACCCGCAGGCATGGTGCAGGGCAACGACAGCATCAAGAACGCAACCTCGATTCTCGATTATGTGTTCCGTGAACTGGCGGTTTCCTACCTCGACAGAACCGACCTTGCACATGTCAAACCGCAGGGTGCCAGCTTTGACGACATCGGTGGCGGCAAGGACGAGGGCAAGCGCAACATCTCCGAACCGTCGGAATCGGCCGCGTCGAAATCGCTTGATGTGCTGCGGCAGATTTCCTCGACCGGCTATCTGCGCAAGCGGCTGCCGCAGGAACTGGTGGTGTTTCAGGGCGGCATCTCGGGCAACACCGCATTTCACGGCGGCGACGCGCTGAGCGCGCTCAACGCGCTGGTGCCCGAAACCGCGCAATACAGCGCCTCGGCAACCGCCATCGTTTCCGGCGTGGTCAGCATGGACGCGCGCGCCAAGGCAAAGCTGCAAGGCTACGAAGGCGAGGCCTGCAGCGAATGCGGCAACTACACGCTGGTGCGCAACGGCACCTGCATGAAATGCAACACCTGCGGCGGCACGAGCGGGTGCAGCTGAAGGAGAGATTGGCACCGGGGGCGGGCGCATCGGGCGCACCCCCCGACCCGGCGGCAGCAGCTGCCGCAAAACCGGCGGCCAAGGCACCCGCCGCGAAGGCTGGTAAAAAGTGAGGTTCCGGGGCGGGTGCGCTCGCCCCCTGACGACGTTCAGGCCGCAGGCAGATAAACCCGAGCGGTCAAGCACGAGCCTGAACGGCGAAACTCCGGGGGCAGGGAAACCTGCCCCCGTTTTCCAGCACCTCAGAGCGGATGATCGTTCAGCAAGTGGTTGCGGAACATGGCGGGCACCGTGGCCGCATCGCGATAGCCCGCCGAACGCGCCAGCGCCATCAGCCCGGTGACCGGCGGCGGCAAATATTCAAGCACCGCGCCGCCGCTGCGCACCATGCCGTCTGCATGGTCGCGGCCCAGCACCGAATAGCCGGGGTAAAGTGCGCCGAACCCAGCAAGCCCTTGGCGAAAGTAGGAAAATCTAAGCATCCTTGTTGCCGGAAACAGCGTGACAAGGGTGATGCCGTCTTCGGCGCGCAGAAAGATGCCATGGCAAGGGTGCATGGCAGGCCGCGTGATCTCGGTTTGACTCGGGCTGATCAGATGCGGTTCGTAAGATTTCATCCGCGTCACCAGCCCGTCGCGCCAGACCCGCGCCAGCGACATGATCACCCTGTCGGGCAACAAGAACGAGCGGCGCCAGAGCCGGTAGATGCCGCTCGGCAGCAGGGTCTGGTCAAGCCGGAAATCAAGCGGCGCATCGATGACCTCGTGCAAGACCCGCGCCAGTTCCGCGCTCATCTTTGGCGGTGCCGTATCGTTCAGCGGTTCAAGAAGGATGCGCGCATCAACACCGTAGTGGCGGCAAATGCGGTAAAGCAGATCGGGGCGAGGAAACGCGGTGCCGGTGAGATACCGGTTGAACTGGGTGCGATTGATGCCCAGCGCGCGGCAGGCGGCGCTGACCGAGCCTTCGCGCGCGCTGAGCAAACGCAGGTTCTGCCCGAATACCGCACGCAATTCGAGGTTGCTGGGCTGGCTGGCCACTGCTTCTGCCGGCACCCTTCGTCTGATATGTTCTGTTGGCATGACCTACCCTTGGCCGGAGAATGCGGCTGACCACAATCCACGTCAGTGTGACACGAAGCTGGCGCAGTCGATATCCGATTTGGTGCCAATTTGTCGATTTGGCGCAACAAGTTGATGCATCTCCGCCACAGTCCAGCGCTTGCTCTTTTGGCGCTAACAGTCTTATGAGGTCGCCGAGAACGAAGAGGGCGCAGATGCTGGGCGTGGTCGTCTGGAGCGATGCCGTCACCGCCGGGGCGGTGATCTGGTGCGACGATCACGCGCAGCTTGCCTATCTCAGGGGCCGGGAAAACTGCCAGTGTTCCAAGTCCTGGCCCGAGGTCGGCGATCTTGTGCAGTTCAGCTTGCGCAAAAAATCGGGAAGCCGTTTCGCGCGTGCAGTGCGGGTGCTTGCCGAGGCGGTGCTGCCGCAAATTCCCAAAGACCTCGTCAATGCCGCTTCGATACCTGCGACGCCCCTTCGCGCCGCGCCACATCTGCGCCGGGTCGGCTGATCAAACCCCGCGCGACAGCGCTGCAACGCCGGTGCGCGCCACATCGGCCAGCCCGAGCGGGCGCATCAGATCGGCGAATGCATCGATCTTTTCCGGCGTGCCGGTGATTTCGAAGACAAAGCTTTCCAGCGTGCTGTCCACCACATTGGCGCGGAAAATCTCGGCGAGCCGCAGCGATTCGATGCGCTTCTCGCCGGTGGCCACCACCTTGAACAATGCCAGTTCGCGTTCGACGGCGCGGCCCTCGACGGTCAGATCATGGACCTCGTGCACCGGCACGATGCGGCCGAGTTGCGCCTTGATCTGCTCGATCACCGCCGGCGTGCCGCGCGTCACCACGGTAATGCGGCTGCGGTGGCCGAGATGGTCCACCTCGGCCACGGTCAGGCTGTCGATGTTATAGCCGCGGCCCGAAAAAAGCCCGATCACCCGCGCCAGCACGCCTGCCTCGTTGTCAACCAGCACCGCCAGGGTATGGCTTTCGGCCACTTGCGAATTTGGGTCGCGCAGCTCATAGGCCGAATGGCTGGTGGAACCCTTCTTGATGTTCAGTGCTGCCATGATCTTGCTCTTTCTTCTTTGTCCAAATACCCCGGGGGTCCGGGGGCAGCGCCCCCGGCCGCTACACCAGCACCGCGCCGCCCGCCTGAATGGCACCCTCGGTTGCGGCATCTCCCATCAGCATCTCGTTATGCGCCTTGCCCGAGGGTATCATCGGGAAGCAGTTCTCGTGCTTTTCCACCATGCAGTCGAAAATCACCGGCCCATCATAGGCCAGCATCTCGGCAATCGCCGCATCAAGTTTGGCCGGGTCCGAGCAGCGGATGCCCTTGGCACCGAATGCCTCGGCCAGCTTGACGAAATCGGGCAGCGCCTCGGACCAGCTCTGGCTGTAGCGCTCGCCGTGCAAAAGCTGCTGCCACTGGCGCACCATGCCCAGCCGTTCGTTGTTCAGAATGAACTGCTTGACCGGCAGGCGAAACTGCACCGCGGTGCCCATTTCCTGCATGTTCATCAGGAAACTCGCATCCCCCGCCACGTTGATCACCAGCGCTTCCGGGTGGGCCATCTGCACGCCGATCGAGGCGGGCAGGCCGTAGCCCATGGTGCCGAGACCGCCCGAGGTCATCCAGCGGTTCGGCGCTTCGAAACCCATGTACTGCGCCGCCCACATCTGGTGCTGGCCGACCTCGGTGCAAATGTAGCGATCGCGCGATTTCGTCAGCGCCTCAAGCCGCTCCAGCGCGTATTGCGGTTTGATCACGCTGCTGGAGTTCTTGTAGTCAAGGCACTTCTTCGCCTTCCAGCCCTCGATCTGCCCCCACCATTTCGCCAGCCCCGGCTTGTTCAGCCTGCGCCCGCGTGATTTCCAGACCTTCAGCAGGTCTTCGAGCACATGGCCGACATCGCCCAGTATCGGCAGATCGACGCGAATGACCTTGTTGATCGAGCTGGCGTCGATATCGACATGCACCTTGGTCGAGCGGGGGCTGAAATCGGCCAGCCGCCCGGTGATGCGGTCGTCAAAGCGCGCGCCGAGGTTGATCATGAGGTCGCAGCCATGCATCGCAAGATTGGCCTCGTAAAGCCCGTGCATGCCGAGCATGCCCAGCCAGTTCTTGCCCGACGCGGGGTAGGCACCCAGCCCCATCAGCGTTGAAGTGATCGGAAAGCCGGTCGCATCGACCAGTTCACGCAACAACTGGCTGGCACCGGGGCCCGAGTTGATGACCCCGCCGCCGGTGTAGAACACCGGGCGTTCTGCGGTTTCGATAAGTTCGGCCAGGCGGGTGATCGCGGCAATGTCGCCCTTGACCTTGGGCTGATAGCTTTCGACCCGCACCGTCTTTGGCCCCACATAGGTGCCGGTGGCGAACTGCACATCCTTCGGAATGTCGATCAGCACCGGACCGGGGCGGCCCGAGGTGGCAACATGAAAACCGCGGTGGATGGTCTCGGCAAGCTGGTCGGTGTCTTTCACCAGCCAGTTGTGCTTGGTGCAGGGCCGGGTGATGCCCACGGTGTCGGCCTCCTGAAAGCCGTCGGTGCCGATCATGAAGGTCGGCACCTGACCCGACAACACCACCAGCGGAATCGAGTCGAGCAGCGCGTCGGTCAGTCCGGTCACCGCATTGGTCGCACCGGGGCCAGAGGTCACAATCACCACGCCGGGTTTGCCGGTCGAACGGGCATAGCCTTCTGCGGCGTGCACCGCCCCTTGTTCATGGCGAACCAGAACGTGGATGATCTCGTTTTGCTGAAAGATCTCGTCGTAGATCGGCAGCACCGCGCCGCCGGGGTAGCCAAACACCACCTCGACGCCATGGTCCTTCAGCGCCTTAACCACCATTGCTGCGCCGGTCATCGACTGTGACATATCTGACTCCATCCGCCTTGCGGCACGAAAAAACCCCCGTTTAGGGCGGGGGCGCATGGGAACCGTGATGGTTTGCCGCTAGCGGCCCATGCGCCTGACCCTGCCTGAGACGACTTCTGCGGCCATGAGCCTGCCTTTCCGTGCGTTCGCGGCGGACATTATGCGGGGCGTTTGTGGGCGTCAACCATCAAAAGGCCGAATATTATGTCGCAGGCGCAATATTTTCTTTGCAAAAGTTGCGCATAGATCCCGGCACCGCGAAACAAATGCAATCGCGCTGTGGCGGTGCCTTGCTCTTGCTGTCAGCCTCCACTGCATTGCGGCAAAGCTGCGGATCGAGGTCGCGGCAATGGCGCTTTCCTTGGCGGGATCTTTCCGGCAAACTCCGCCCGGAGCAGGCAGCGGTCAGCGCCCGGTTTCGGGCCGAAGCGGCAAAAGTCTGCCAAAAGAACCGCTGGATCTGCCCGACTGGTCACTTTTTCATACCAGTTGGCAGATTTTATTGACGCGCCGACAATGCTCGGCAATACAGGCGCACCGGGGCGACCCGGGGCGAAGGAACCTGAGGGGGGGGAACCATGGGTGGATTGCTTGCCGTTTCGCGCGGCATCGACCGGATGAACGAATTCATCGGCAAGGCAGTGGCATGGCTCATTCTGGTGGCTGTTTTGGTCAGCGCGACCAATGCGATCATCCGAAAGACCCTGAATGTCTCCTCGAATGCCTGGCTCGAGTTGCAATGGTATCTCTTTGGCGCGGCATTCCTGTTGGCCGCAGCCTATACGCTGAAGCAGAACGAGCATATCCGCATCGATATCATCTATGGCGCGCTCAGCCGCCGCCGTCAGCATTGGATCGACCTATTTGGGCATGTCTTTTTCCTGATGCCCTTCGTGCTGGCGATGCTCTGGATGCTTACACCCTATGTGCTGAAATCGATGCTGAACGGCGAGGTTTCGACCAACGCAGGCGGGCTCATTATCTGGCCTGCCAAGTTCCTGCTGCTGATCGGCTTTGCCCTGCTGGGGCTTCAGGGTATTTCCGAGATCGTGAAGAAAATCGCGGTGATGCGCGGCGTCATCCCGGACCCGACACCGTTCGTATCCTCGCATGAGGCGGCCGAGCTGGAAGCCAAGGCTCTTGCCAAGGAGCTTTTGAAATGATGGAACTGATCGCCCAGAACATGGCACCCATCATGTTCTTCTCGCTGATCTTCTTCCTGTTGGCAGGTTATCCGGTGGCGTTTTCGCTGGCAGCGAACGGGCTCTTGTTCTTTGTCATCGGGGTCGAACTGGCACCATTCTCCAACAACTCGATCAACCTGAGCTGGCCATTGCTGAATGCCATGCCGGAACGCTTCTGGGGGGTGTTGTCGAACGAAACATTGCTCGCGATTCCGTTCTTTACCTTCATGGGCATCGTGCTTGAACGCTCCGGCATGGCGGAAGACCTGCTCGATACCATCGGCCAGTTGTTCGGCCCGGTGCGCGGCGGTCTGGCCTATGCGGTGATCATCGTCGGCGCGCTGCTGGCAGCGACCACCGGCGTCGTTGCGGCCTCGGTCATTGCCATGGGCCTGATCAGCCTGCCGATCATGCTGCGTTACGGTTACGACCGCAGCCTTGCCTCGGGGGTCATCGCCGCCTCCGGCACATTGGCGCAGATCATCCCGCCGTCGCTCGTGCTGATCGTTCTGGCCGACCAGCTGGGCCGTTCGGTGGGCGACATGTATCGCGGCGCGATGGTTCCGGGTCTGGTGCTGACCGGGCTTTATCTTGGCTATGTCATGCTGATGTCGATCATCCGCCCGAAGTCGATGCCGGCGCTGCCGAAAGAGGCGCGCACGCTTGGCTCTGGTGTCGCATCGTTGCTGGTCATGCTGGCGATCTCCGGAGCGACCTTTTATTTTGGCCGCGACTGGCTTGATGGTCAGCACGGCAAGAACGCCGGCATTCTTGCGGCGGCGTTGGCGGTGGTTGTCATCTACCTGCTGGCAATCTTCGATAAAGGTCTGAAAATCAACCTGATGTCGCGCCTTGCGCAGCAGGTGATCATTGTGCTGATCCCGCCGCTGGCGCTTATCTTTCTGGTGCTCGGCACGATCTTCCTTGGCATTGCAACGCCGACCGAAGGCGGCGCGATGGGCGCGGTCGGTGCCTTGGTGCTGGCAGGCGCGAAGGGTCGGCTCAGCTTTGAAGTGGTGCGCTCGGCGCTGGCTGCGACCACAAGGCTTTCAGCCTTCGTGATGTTCATCCTGCTCGGCGCACGGGTATTTTCGCTGACCTTCTACGGGGTCAACGGTCACCTCTGGGTCGAGCATCTGCTGATCTCGCTGCCCGGCGGGCAGACCGGCTTCTTGATCGTGATCTCGATCATGGTGTTCTTGCTGGCATTCTTCCTTGATTTCTTCGAGCTTGCCTTCATCATCGTGCCGCTTCTGGCACCGGCCGCCGAGCGCATGGGGATCGACCTGATCTGGTTCGGCATCATCCTCGGCGTCAACATGCAGACTTCGTTCATGCACCCGCCGTTCGGCTTCGCGCTCTTTTATCTGCGCTCGGTGGCGGCGCGGGTGCCCTATATCGACAAGATCACCGGTCTGACCATGGCCCCGGTGAAAACCTCGCAAATCTACTGGGGCGCGGTGCCCTTTGTGTTCATCCAGGTGCTGATGATCGGCATCGTAATCAGTTTCCCCGGGTTGGTGATGCACTACAAGGGCCCGAAAATCGACCCCGCGACGGTCAACATGACCCTGCCCGACATGCCGGGGCTGGGCGGTGGTCTTGGCGGCTTTGGCGGTTTCGGCCTGCCACCGATGGGTGCGCCCGCGCCGGGCAACTGAGCCAGCGTGCGCCGTTGACAGCGTCGCGAGCGGCACCGGTTCCGATTGCCGCAAACGAAACGGCCCCGCAGATTGCTCTGCGGGGCCGTGGCTTTGCCTGTGCCGAGGATCAGAGCTTGCCGCTGCGGCTCTGGATCATCATGAAGGTGTCGTAGTTGTATTCCGCCAATTGCGCCCAGACATAGGCATCGCGCTTGAACGCAAGCTGGCTGTCGTAGATCTTCTTGAAGGCGGCGTTGGTGCTGGTGATTTCGGCGTAGACCTCCATCGAGGCGTCGTAGCAGGCGCTGAGCACTTCGGCCGAGAACGGCCGCAACTGCACACCGGCCGCCATCAGCGTGCGCAGCGCGCCGGGGTTCTTCCAGTCGTAGCTGGCCATCATGTCGGTGTTCGCGGCCTGGTTGGCGGCCGTCAGAACCGCGCGGTAAGCCTCGGGCAGCCCATCCCAGGCGGCCTTGTTGAACATCGAATGCAGTGCCGGGCCGCCTTCCCACCAGCCCGGATAGTAGTAGTAGGGCGCGACCTTGTTGAAGCCGAGCTTCTCGTCGTCATAGGGGCCGACCCATTCGGCGGCGTCGATCGTGCCTTTTTCCAGCGACGGGTAGATGTCGCCTCCGGCGATCTGCTGCGGTACCACGCCGAGCTTTTCCACGATCTTGCCCGCAAATCCGCCGATCCGCATTTTCAACCCCTTGAGATCGTCAACGGTGTTGATTTCCTTGCGATACCAGCCGCCCATCTGCGCGCCGGTGTTGCCGCAGGGCAGGGCGTGGATGTTCTGCGCGTTGTAGAACTCGTTCATCAACTCGTTGCCGCCGCCGTAGTAGAACCAGGCGTTGATCTGGCGGGCGTTGAGGCCGAAAGGCACGGCGGTGGCCAGCGCCCAGGTCGGATCCTTGCCCCAGTAGTAATATGATGCGGTGTGGCAGGCTTCGACGGTGCCGGCGGAAACGGCGTCGGCGGCTTGCAGGCCGGGGACGATTTCACCGGCGGCAAACACCTGAATGTTGAAATTGCCATCCGTCATGGCGCTCACATATTTCGTCATCGTTTCGGCGGCACCGAAAATGGTGTCGAGCGATTTTGGGAAAGACGAGGTCATGCGCCAGTTGATTTTGGGCATGCCCTGCGCAAGTGCCGGGGCAGCAAGGCTGGCAGCGGCCGCTGCGGTGCCCCCAAGCGCACCTTTGCGGATGAAAGAACGACGGTCCATTGGTATTCCTCCCGTTGGTTTTTCGGAAAACCGTTTCCGGTGCATTTTGGCGGCGCGCCGCCAGCACCCGTCAACCCGGTTCCGGTGGTCACTTTATATAACCAGTTTCGCCTGTCCAGCACCGAATTTGAAAACTGGTGTGCAGAGGTGTATTGGCGCGGGGGTGATTATGTATTGGGCAGCTTCCTGCCGCATTCCTCGGCGGTTGCGCCGGGGTCAGGCTTTCGAAGTCTTTGGCAGTTCGATCCGGGCCACCTGCTCGGCGATGGGGTCGATGCTCAGCGGGTGCTTGGCACCGCTATGGGTCGCGGCATCGCCAATGTGCTGCCAGGCCCCGCCCTTGTAGATTTCGAGCGCCCCGAAATTTGCCTTGTAGCCCATCTTGCGGCTGCCCGGCACCCAGTAGCCGAGATAGACATAGGGCAGGCGGGCACGCCGCGCGATCTCGATGTGGTCGAGGATCAGATAGGTGCCAAGCGAGTCGCCTTCGCGCTCCGGGTCGAAGAAACTGTAGACCATGCTCAGCCCGTCATCGAGCACGTCGGTCAGGCTGACCGCGGTCAGCGGTCGCAGCGCACCGGCCGTGACATCGCGGGAGCGGTATTCGATGACGCGGGTTTTCACCGGGGTTTCCTCGACCATGGCGGAAAACTCGAAAATATCCATGTCAGCCATGCCGCCATCCGCGTGTCGGCTGTCGAGGTAGCGGCGAAACAGCTGGAATTGCTCGTCGGTAGCCCAGGGGCTGGTGGCGGTGCGCGTCAGGTCGGCACCGCGCCGGAGCACCCGCTTCTGGCCGCGCGAAGGGGTGAAATCGGCAACCCGGATGCGCGCCGAAAGGCAGGCGGCACAATCGGCGCAAGAGGGGCGATAGAGCACATTCTGCGACCGCCGAAAGCCTTGGCGAGATAGGGCGTTGTTCAGCTTCTCGGCATCTTCGCCGTGCAATGCGGTGAACAATTTGCGCTCGACCCGCCCCTCCAGATAGGGGCAGGGCTGGGGTGCAGTCACATAGAACTGCGGTGTGAGCGGCGGCGAGTGGTGCATGGGTCCGATGGTCTTGCGGCGCGTTGTCAAGCTGAGGCTAGCAAACCCGCGGCACCTCGCCAAGCGCCTTGAGGCAGGCAAAAGCCCCGGTCTTGCGACCGGGGCTTTTGTATCGGCGGTATCAGGCCGTTCAGTAGGCCCCCGAACCCTTGGGTTCTTCTTCGGCGGGCGCGGCGGTTTCGGCGGCAGCGGAGCGCGCGCGCTCTTGAAGATACTGGTCGAACTCGGTCTTGTCGCGGCTTTCGCGCAGACGGCGCAGGAAGGCTTCGAATTCGCCCTGCTCGCGCTCGAGGCGGGCGAGGGTATCGGCCTTGTAGGCGTCAAAGGCGGCGTTCCCGGTCATGCCGCTCATGCGGAAGGCGGCGTGATGATGGCGGCGATGGCCGCAGTATCCATGGTTTGCGAACATGCGCTTGCTCCAGATCAGATAGGCCAGCAGGGCAAGGCCAAGCGGCCAGAAGAAGATGAACGACACCACCATGAGCGCGATCCAGGCGCCGCGACCGCGGGCGTCGAACCAGGCCTCGGTGCGGCGGAACCAGTTGCCCGCGCCGCTGAATGCGGGGTGAGAGGTTTCGGGTTGGACATAGGCAGACATCGGCATGCTCCGTGCGGAGGGTTGAAAGGACATGTGAAGCTCTTTCACATGATCGCAACATCGGTATCGCCGCCGCCGAGGTCAAGGCCTGATGTAAACTATTTTTACATTACGCGAAGTGTTGCGCTCACAGGGTGAAATCGGCGAGCACCGCACCGCTGGCGCGGATCAGATCAACCGGAGAAATCGCGAATATGTGCCGCGGCGTGCCCGCGGCAGCCCAGATGGTGGCGAACTCGGCCAGCCGCGGGTCAATGAAAGCCCGCACCGGGCCAAGGTGTCCGATCGGCGCGACACCGCCAATGGCAAAGCCGGTTTCGGCGCGCACCAGATCGGCATCGGCGCGCCCCAGCGGCTGCCCGGCGACCGCGCTCGCCTTTTCAGGGCTTACCCGGTTGCCGCCTGCGGTCAGGAACAACACCACATGCCCGCTATGCTCGCCCCGGAAGATGATCGATTTCGCGATCTGATCGAGCGCGCAGCCCGCCGCCGCAGCCGCCTGTTCGGCGGTGCGCGTCTCGATGCCCATTTCGCGCACTTCGGCCTGCAACCCTGCCGCCGCCAATGCTGCCTTGACCCGCGCCAGGCTCTTGCTCATCCGGCCCCCCCGCTTCTGCTTTGTCAAAATACCCCCGCCGGAGGCTAGCACGGCCACCCAAGGTGCCTCCGGCGGGGATATTTGA
>NZ_JAUXPI010000036.1 GCF_030684035.1 Phaeovulum sp.
TGACGCTGGAAACCATGGCGCCATTAAGCGATGATCCAATGATCAGCCTGCCCGTCGTGGCGCGCTGATCAAGCAGGCCGACGCCCGAAATGGCGGCGATCTTCATGGCCAGCTACACCACGCTGTGGGACACGATCACGCTCTTGCAAAACTCCTGCAAGGTTTGGAAAATAAACAGGCGTTCAATTCACCCGGCTTTGGGAGACGACTATGGATTTTGCCCTGAGCGAGGAACAGCAGGCGATTTTCGACATGGCCTATGCCTTCGGGCAGGAACACATCGCCCCGTTTGCCCGTACCTGGGAGGCCCAAGGTTCAATCCCCAAGGCGCTTTGGGCGAAAGTGGCCGAGCTTGGATTGGGCGGCATTTATGTGTCGGAAGAATACGGAGGCTCGGGGCTGACGCGGTTGGATGCGACGCTGGTATTCGAGGCGCTCGCAATGGCCTGCCCGGCAGTCGGCAGTTTTCTGACCATCCACAACATGTGCGGCGGCATGATCGACCGATTTGCCAGCCCCGAGGTCAAGGCGCGCTACCTGCCCGCACTTTGCAGCATGGAGAAAATCTTCTCTTACTGTTTGACCGAGCCGGGATCGGGCTCCGATGCCGCAGCGCTGCGCACCCGGGCGGAAAAGACCAACGAGGGCTACCGGCTGAATGGCACCAAAGCGTTCATTTCGGGCGGCGGCTATTCTGACGTTTATGTGGTGATGGTTCGCACCGGGGCCGAAGGGCCGAAGGGGATTTCTACGGTGATCGTCGAAGCGGGCAGCGAAGGCCTGAGTTTCGGCGCGCTTGAAGACAAGATGGGCTGGCGCGCGCAGCCGACCGCGCAAGTGCAGTTTGACGATTGCATGGTGCCACTTGACAACCTGATCGGCACCGAAGGCAAGGGTTTCAGCTACGCAATGGCCGGGCTTGATGGCGGGCGGTTGAACATTGCCGCCTCGGCACTGGGCGGCGCACAACGGGCGCTCGATCTGACGCTGGCCTACATGGGCGAGCGCAAGGCTTTCGGGCGCACGCTCGACCAGTTTCAGGCCTTGCAGTTCCGGCTGGCGGAGCAGGAGGTCAAGCTGCAATCGTCGCGCATTTTTCTGCGGCAGGCGGCATGGAAGCTCGACCAGAAATCGCCCGATGCCAGCAAGTTCTGTGCCATGGCCAAGATGTATGTGACCGACGCGGCCTTTGATGTGGCCAATGCCTGCCTGCAACTGCACGGCGGCTATGGCTACCTTGCCGATTACGGCGTCGAAAAGCTGGTGCGCGACCTCAGGGTCCATCAAATCCTTGAAGGTACCAATGAAATCATGCGGTTGATCGTATCACGCGCGCTTCTGGCCGAACGCGGATGAGCGACATCGTCACCCGCATCGAAGGCCGCGCCGGGCGCATCACCTTTGCCCGGCCCGCGGCGCTCAATGCGCTGAGCCACCCGATGGCCTTGGCAATCGAGGCGGCGCTGGATGCCTGGCGGCATGATTCCGCAGTGGCGCTGGTGCTGATCGACGCCGAAGGTGAGCGCGCCTTTTGCGCGGGTGGCGACATTGCCGCGATGTACCACGCCTGCAAGGCGGGCGAGTTTGCCACCTCGCGCGCCTTCTGGCGCGACGAATACCGCATGAACGCGAAGATTGCCGAATACCCCAAGCCCGTTGTGGCCTTCATGCAGGGCTTCGTGATGGGCGGCGGGGTCGGCGTCGGCGGGCATGCGCGCCTGCGCATCGTCGGTGAGACGACGCAGATGGCCATGCCTGAAAGCGGCATCGGCCTCATTCCCGACGTGGGCGGCTCATTGCTTCTATCCCGTGCGCCGGGGCGGCTAGGTGAATATCTTGGGCTAACAGGTGCCCGAATGCGGGCGGCAGATGCGATACTGGCAGGCTTTGCCGATATATTCCTGCCCGAAGAAGGATGGGAAGAGATGAAAGCGCAGCTTGTCGCCTCGGGCGAGATCGGCGCGCTCGCGGGCCAGAACCCGCCCGAAGCGCCGCTGGTGCCGCACCTGCCAGAGATCGACGCGGCATTTGCCGCCGCCAACCTTGCCGGCATCACCAGCAGGCTTGCCGCCTCGGGCAGCGCGTTTGCCCACGAAACGCTGAAGACCATGGCCCGCAATTCGCCGCTGTCGATGGCGGCAACGCTGGAGCTGGTGCGCCGCGCCCGCGCCGCAGGCACGATCCGCGCCGCGCTTGCGCAGGAATACCGCTTCACCTGGCGTGCACCCGAAAAGGGCGAGTTTCTTGAAGGCGTGCGCGCGCAATTGATCGACAAGGACCGAAACCCGCGCTGGCGGCACTTGATCGCCACCCTGCCGCAGGCCGAAGTTGACGCTATGCTGGAACCGCTCGGCCCCGCGGCCGCAATCTGGGAGGAATGACCATGAAAGTCGCTGTCATTGGCCTTGGCAACATGGGCGCGCCGATGGCCGCCAACCTGGCGAAAGCCGGGCATCAGGTGGCGGGTTTTGATCTCGTCGCCCCCTGCCCGGCGGGTGTCACCTGCGCCACCAGCGCGGCAGCGGCCGCCACAGGTGCCGATGTGGTGATCACCATGTTGCCCAACGGCGCGATCCTGCGCGCTGTCGCCGCCGAGGTGATCCCCGCGATGCACCCCGGCGCGGTGCTCTGCGATTGCTCGACCGTTGATGTCGAAAGCGCGCGCGCGGTGGCGGCGCAGGCGACGGCGGCGGGCCTTGGCGCGCTTGATGCGCCGGTTTCAGGCGGTGTCGGTGGGGCCACGGCGGGCACGCTCACCTTCATGGCGGGCGGGTCTGAAGAAGCCTTCGCAACGGTAAAGCCGCTGTTCGAGGTGATGGGGCAGAAGGCGGTGCATTGCGGCGGCGCGGGTGCAGGGCAGGCCGCAAAGATCTGCAACAACATGATCCTGGGCGTCACCATGATTGCCACCTGCGAGGCTTTTGCACTGGCCGACAAGCTTGGCCTCGAGCGGCAGAAGATGTTCGACGTGGTATCCACCTCGTCCGGCTACAGCTGGACGATGAATGCCTATTGCCCGGCCCCCGGCATCGGCCCGAAATCGCCCGCCGACAACGGCTACAAGCCGGGCTTCGCGGCGGAACTGATGCTGAAAGACCTGCGGTTGAGCCAGCAGGCCGCCGAAGCGGCGGATGCCGACACCCCGATGGGCAAGCTCGCCGCCGCGCTCTACACCAGCTTCGTCGAGCAAGAGGGCGGTCGCGGCATGGATTTTTCCGCCATGCTGCCGCGGTTCGAGGCGCGCGGGCGCGGTTGAGGCGGCACGGGCGGCACCTTGCGCCAGACCGCTTGCCGCCCTATCAAAAGCCATGAACGACTGGACCGCCGCCGCCGCCCTGGCGGGTCTTGACCCCGCCACCCGCACCCGCCTCGCGGCGCTTTCGCCGCAGCGGATGCCACGCGGTACGGTGCTGTTTCGCCCGGGCGATACGGCCAGCGGCTTTTCGGTGGTGCTTGACGGGCGCATTGAGGTGTTCCTGACCGGCACCAGCGGGCGCGAGCTCATGCTTTACGCGGTTGAACCGGGGCAAAGCTGCGTGCAGACGACGCTCGGGCTACTGGGCGGCGGGGCCTACAGCGCCGAGGCGATCTGCGCGCAAGAGGGCCACTTCGTGCTGATCCCGCGGCCGCTGTTCCTGTCTCTCATGGAGGCTTCCGCCACATTCCGCGCGCTGGTCTTTGCCGCCTTCGCGCAACGGATGGGTGACATGGTCGGGCTGCTTGAGCGGGTCTCGTTTCAGAGCGTCGAGATCAGGCTTGCCCAGGCGCTGCTGGCGCGCGCCTCCGGCGGGCGGGTCGAGGCAACCCAGGCCGAGCTGGCGGCACAGATCGGCTCGGCGCGCGAAGTCGTCTCGCGCCGGCTTGACGCCTTCGCGCGCTCTGGTTGGGTGCGGCAGGAACGCGGCGCGGTGGTATTGCAAGATGCCGCCGCGCTGGTGCGACTTGCTGCCGCAGCCGCTTTGTGATCTGGTCACATACATATGGCGCAGACTAAGCTATTTTTGTCGGGCAAGGGGCGCTTCCGCCCCGTTCATGAGGGCAAAGACATGCTGAAGGAAAATGTTGGGACCATCGACCGGGTGGTGCGCGTGGTGCTCGGGCTGGCGCTGATTCTGGGCTATTTCCTCAATCCCGATAGCGCGTATAGCTGGGCCTACTGGCTCGGCATCATCCCGCTGGTGACCGGGCTGGTGAAATCCTGCCCGATCTATTCGGTGCTCGGCCTTTCGACCTGCCCGATGAAAAAATAACCTGCTTTGGCGGAAATATCCCCGCCGGAGGCATCGCCGCTGCGGGGGCCTCGATGGCCCTCGCAGCGGCTCACTCTGCCGCCATACCGCGACGGCGCAGCATCGGCGCGAGATAGCGCCCGGTATGGCTTGCCGCAACTTTTGCCACCTCTTCCGGCGTGCCGGTGGCAATGATCTTGCCACCGCCGTCGCCGCCCTCGGGGCCGATGTCGATGACCCAGTCGGCAGTTTTCACCACATCAAGGTTATGTTCGATAACCACAACTGTGTTGCCCTGATCGACCAGAGAATGCAGCACTTCAAGCAGTTTTTTCACATCTTCGAAGTGCAGGCCGGTGGTCGGCTCATCCAGAATGTAAAGCGTGCGGCCGGTGGCGCGGCGGCTCAGCTCCTTCGAGAGCTTCACCCTTTGCGCTTCGCCGCCTGAAAGCGTGGTCGCCTGCTGCCCAACCTTGATGTAGCCAAGCCCGACCTCGACCAGCGCATCCATCTTTTCACGGATCATCGGCACCGCCTTGAAGAAATCCTGCGCGTCCTCCACCGTCATGTCGAGCACGTCGGCAATGCTCTTGCCCTTGAATTTCACTTCGAGCGTTTCGCGGTTGTAGCGGTGGCCCTTGCAGGTTTCGCAGGTCACATAGATGTCGGGCAGAAAGTGCATCTCGATCTTGATGACGCCATCACCCTGGCAGGCCTCGCAGCGCCCACCCTTGACGTTGAACGAAAACCGCCCCGGCTTGTAGCCGCGCGCCGCCGCCTCGGGCAGACCCGCAAACCAGTCGCGGATCGGACCGAACGCCCCGGTATAGGTCGCGGGGTTGGAGCGCGGCGTGCGCCCGATCGCGCGCTGGTCAATGTCAATGACCTTGTCGAGATGCTCCAGCCCCTGCACGGTTTCGCAAGGTGCCGGGGTCTGGCGCGCACCGTTGAGCCGCATCGAGGCGGTCTTGAACAGGGTCTCGATGGTCAAGGTCGATTTGCCGCCGCCCGAAACCCCGGTGACACAGACAAATTTGCCCAGAGGAAACTCGGCGGTGACGTTCTTGAGGTTGTTGCCGGTGGCACCGACCACGCGCACCACCCTGCCGGTGCCCGACCGCCGGGCACCGGGCACCACGATCGCACGGGTGCCGCTCAGATACTGCCCGGTCAGGCTTGCCGGGTCGGCGGCAATTTCGGACGGCGTGCCCTTGGCCACCACATGGCCACCACGCACCCCAGCCCCCGGCCCCATGTCGAAGACATAATCGGCCTCGCGGATCGCCTCTTCGTCATGTTCGACGACCAGAACCGAATTGCCCTGGTCGCGCAGGTTCTTGAGCGTGGTCAGAAGCCGCGCATTGTCGCGCTGGTGCAGGCCGATCGAAGGCTCATCAAGCACATAAAGCACGCCGGTCAAGCCGGAACCGATCTGGCTTGCAAGCCGGATACGCTGGCTTTCGCCGCCCGACAAGGTGCCCGCGGCACGCGCAAGCGTCAGGTAATCGAGCCCGACATTGACAAGAAAACCAAGGCGTTCGCGGATTTCCTTCAAGATCGCGCGGGCAATTTCGTTTTTCTGCGCGGTAAGGCTTTCCGGCACGCCCTCGACCCAGGCCAGCGCCTCGTGAATGGACATCTGCACCACCTGGCCGATGTGCAGGCCGCCGATCTTCACCGCCAAAGGTTCAGGCTTCAGCCGGTAGCCGCCGCAGGCACTACAGGCGCGGTTGTTCTGGTAACGCTCCATCTCCTCGCGCGACCAGGCGCTTTCGGTTTCGCGGTAGCGCCGCTCCATGTTGGGAATGATCCCCTCGAAGTTGCGCGTAACCTCATAGACCCTGCCACCCTCGTCAAAACGGAACTTGATCTCGTCACTGCCCGATCCGTAGAGAAAAAGCCTCTGCACCGACTCGGGGAGCGCCTTCCACGCGGTGCGTTTGTCAAATCCGTAATGGCGGGCCAGCGCGTCGATGGTCTGGGTGAAATACGGGCTTTTCGATTTCGCCCAGGGTGCCAGCGCCCCTTGCATGACAGAAAGCGTCACATCGGGCACCACAAGGCGCTCGTCAAAGAACAGCTCAACCCCCAGCCCGTCGCAAACCGGGCAGGCGCCAAAGGGGGCGTTGAACGAAAACAGCCGCGGCTCGATTTCGGCAATGGTGAAGCCCGAAACCGGGCAGGCAAAGTTTTCGCTGAAGGTGATGCGCTCGGGCACTTCGCCCTCGGCAACCGCGGTTTCCAGCACCGCGATACCATCGGCCAGATCGAGCGCGGTGCGAAAACTGTCCGCAAGTCGGGTTTCGAGCCCGGCGCGCACCACGATCCGGTCCACCACCACGTCAATGTCGTGGCGCAGCTTTTTGTCGAGCACCGGCGGGCTTTCCAGTTCGTGATAGACGCCGTTGACCTTGACCCGCTGAAACCCCTGCTTGCGCAGATCGAGCAGTTCCTTGCGGTATTCGCCCTTGCGGTCGCGGATGATCGGCGCGAGCAGAAAGGCGCGGGTGCCCTCTGGCATGGCCATCACCCGGTCAACCATGTCCTGCACCTGCTGCGCCTCGATCGGCAGGCCGGTGGCGGGGCTGTAGGGCGTGCCGGCGCGGGCAAAAAGAAGCCGCAGATAGTCGTAGATTTCAGTAACGGTGCCGACTGTGGAACGCGGGTTTTTCGAGGTGGTCTTCTGCTCGATCGAGATCGCCGGACTCAGCCCCGAAATATGGTCCACATCGGGCTTGCCCATCTGATCGAGGAACTGGCGGGCATAGGCCGAGAGGCTTTCGACATAGCGCCGCTGGCCTTCCGCATAGATCGTATCAAACGCGAGCGACGATTTGCCGGACCCCGAAAGCCCGGTGATGACCACAAGCTGGTCGCGCGGAATGTCGAGATCGACCCCCTTGAGGTTGTGCTCGCGCGCGCCTCGCACCTCGATGAACTTCTGTTCGGCCATGCCTGCCCCCACTGGTCCCCCCTAGATAGGGTATCGTGCCGGAGTCTCCAACCGAAATATGTGAACGAACGAGGAACAAAATACAAGATCGACCCCCTTGAACCGAACGGTATTGCATCACATTCTATGTTGTGAATATAAGCGGCTAAACTCATCAAGGAGATTCTCGGATGTTCGGTTTTCTGCGTTCTGGCAGTTCAAGTGGCGCGCGGGTCGAGCGCATGGCGGCGCGTGATGCCATTGCAAAGGTGGCAGCGGGTGAAATCGTGTTGGTCGATGTACGCGAGGGCATGGAGCTTCGGGCTTCTGGCCGCGCACAAGGTGCTGTGCATGTGCCGTTCGCGGCGCTGCGGATGAAGTGCGACCCGTCAAGCCCGGAGTGCCTGAAAGAATTCAAGCAAGGCAAGCCGA
Organism: Phaeovulum sp.; assembly: GCF_030684035.1. Classification (GTDB taxonomy): domain Bacteria; phylum Pseudomonadota; class Alphaproteobacteria; order Rhodobacterales; family Rhodobacteraceae; genus UBA6213. Next base: position 7,594 of record NZ_JAUXPI010000036.1, read on the forward strand.
TCGGCATCTATTGCGCCTCGGGCGCGCGCAGTTCAGGTGCCGGGCAGATGCTGCTGCAAATGGGGCATACCGCCGTTTACAACCTCGGCGGCTTTTATGAATGGCAGTCAGCGGGCGGCAAGGTGGTTCGCTAACCGCGCCTTGCACGCTGCCATTGGTGCACGCCGATTCCGGCCAGAGCCAGCGGCAGCGTGAACCAGGCAAGCGATGCGGGGCCCCAGGCCCCGCTCATCGCCAGAAGCACGGGGGTTCCAAGCGTTGTGCCCAGATTGCCCAGCTGAGCTATCGCCCCCGCTGCCATGGCACGATCTTCGCGGCTGGCATTAAGCGCCGGGATCGCGGCAAAACTCGCCCCCTGCACCAGCCCGAGCGCCATCGAAAGCGCCATTGCGGCAAGCACCAGGGCGACCCCAGAGGCCGCCCACCAGACCAGCGCCGCAAAGATTGTCAACCCGAACCCCGCCTGCACCACCGCCACCGCGCCGATCCAGCGCACCATTACCACGCCGAGCAAGAGCGATGCGCCGATCGAGACAAGCGGCATCAACGCTGCGGTAAGCGCCCGGTGTTCGGGTGCCACAAGTCCCGGCACCAGGGTCAGCATTGCCACGAACATCAGCGTATAGAATACGAAGCCCATCGCCGGTGCCGCAATGCGCGGCGAGGCGTAGATGCGGCCGTGATCCCTCAGGATGCCGCGCAAGCTGAGCCGCGCGCCCTGCGGCGGGCCGTCCTGCGGCAGCACCAGCGCCAACAGCAGCGCGGCGCAGGCCATCAGCCCGGCGTGCGTGGCAAACAGCGCCCCCGGCCCGTGGCTTTGGGCAAAGGGCAGGCCGAAAGCCGCGGTCAGGGTAAAGGCCACGCCAAAGAAGGTGGACCAGAGCGTCATCGTCGCCGCCTGATCGCGTGGCAGCGTTACCGCGCCAATCAGCACCGGCCCTGCCACCACAATCGCCAGATGCGCGAAGCCTTCGGCAACCCGGCTTGCAATCATCCAGCCAAGCGGCAGAATCGCCACTTGCACCGCCGAGAGAACCGCCCCGGCAAGAAGCGCGCCGATCATCATTCGCCGCGCGCCAAGCCGGGCGACAAGCATCCCCGCCGTGGTGCCAAAGACAATGCCGACCAGGCCGACGACCGAAACCACCAGCCCCAGCCGTGCGCCGGCCTCGGGCCAAAGCGGCGCAAGTTCGGCAAATATCACCCCGACCTTGGCAAACTGCCCGGCTGCACAGAGCCCGGCGAACCAAAGCGCCAGAACAACGCCCCAGCGGGTGCGCTCCATCGCCTTCCCTCAGATGTGCAGCGCGCGGCCGTACGCGTCGAGCACCGATTCGTGCATCATTTCGCTGAGCGTCGGATGCGGGAATACGGTGTTCATCAGGTCTTCCTCGGTGGTTTCCAGCGCGCGGCCGATGACATAGCCCTGGATAAGCTCTGTCACCTCGGCACCAATCATGTGGGCCCCCAGAAGCTCACCGGTCTTCGCGTCGAATACGGTCTTGACCAGTCCCTCTGCCTCGCCAAGCGCAATTGCCTTGCCGTTGCCGATAAAGGGGAAACGACCGACCTTGACCTCATGGCCCTGCTCGCGGGCTTTTGCTTCGGTCAAGCCGACCGAGGCCACCTGCGGCTGGCAGTAGGTGCAGCCCGCGATCGACCCCGGCTTGACCGCGTGCGGGTGCCCCCCCGCGATCAGTTCCGCAACCATCACCCCCTCGTGGCTGGCCTTGTGCGCAAGCCAAGGTGCCCCGGCGATATCGCCAATGGCAAAAAGCCCTGAAACGCTGGTGCGGCAGAATTCGTCGGTCACCACATGGGTGCGGTCGATCTTCACCCCCAAGGCCTCCAGCCCGAGGTTTTCGACATTGCCGACAATGCCGACCGCTGAAATCACCGTGTCGAATTCCTGCGTCTCGGTGCCCTTGGCGCTTTCCAGATGCGCCACAACCTTGCCGGGGCTGCGGTCGAGCTTTTTCACCGTGGTTTTCTCAAGGATCTTCATGCCCTGTTTCAAGAAGGCCTTTCTGGCGAAGGCGCTGATCTCGGCGTCCTCGACCGGCAGCACCCGGTCAAGCACTTCAACAACCGTGGTATCTGCCCCCAAGGTGTTGAAGAAACTTGCAAACTCTATGCCGATGGCACCTGACCCGATGACCAGCAGCCGCTTTGGCATCCGCTTGGCCTGCAACGCATGCTTGTAGGTCCAGACAAGCTCGCCATCCGCCTCAAGCCCCGGCAACTCGCGCGCCCGCGCGCCGGTGGCAAGCACGATGGACTTGCCGACAAGCTCCTCGCTGCCCTTGTCGGTTTTCACCGCAACCCGCCCCTGCCCGGCCAGCGTGGCGGTGCCCATGACAACCGTGATCTTGTTCTTCTTCATCAAATGGCCAATGCCGCCGGAAAGCTGCTTGGCAACGCCGCGCGAGCGCGCGACCACAGCGGCAAGGTCGAAACCGATGCCATCGGCCTTCAGGCCGAACTCTTTGGCGCGGTGCATCAGGTGGAACACCTCGGCACTGCGCAGCAGCGCCTTGGTCGGAATGCAGCCCCAGTTGAGGCAGATGCCGCCAAGGTGCTCGCGCTCGACAATGGCGACCGAAAGCCCCAGTTGCGCGCCGCGGATGGCTGCCACATAGCCGCCCGGCCCGGCACCAATCACCACCATGTCAAAGGCTCTGGCGACCATGTTTCCCTCCAGCTGCAAACTAGTTTGCCATTAAACCATATTGTCAGGCGCAGCAATGGCAGGGATGGCTTTCAGCGCCGCAGCGTAACCGCCCTCGGCCAGAAAAGCTTCCTCCTCATGGCTCGACACCCGGCCCAGCGCCGCGTTGCGCCATGGAAAGCGGCCGAAACGGGCAATCACCGCCGCATGGGCGCGGGCGTGGCGCAGATTGTCGCCGGGCATCCGCTCGGCAAAAAGCGCAATGCCGCGCTCTTGCAGCGCGCTGTCCTCGGCATGCATGCAGGGCAGGTAGAAGAACTGCCGCGCGGGCGGCGGCGTGGCCAGATCATGCCCCGCCGCTATCGCCGCATCGGCAATCCGCACCGCCAGCGCATCGGCGGCGAAACTGCGCGGATCGTCGCGGAACATGTTGCGCGGAAACTGGTCGGTCAAGATCAGCAACGCCAACGCGCCTTCGGGCGTGGCACCCCAGTCGGCAAAGGCACCTGCCTGCACCGCGAGCCATGCGGGTTCAAAGCCTGCGCGAATTTCGGCATCAAGCGCGGGCGTGGCCGAATACCAGCCCTTTGGGCCGACTTTGCGCAGCCAGAAGTCATTTACAATTGCCGGTGTCATCGAGGCCCCTTCACTTTACCGCAGGCTGGCAGCACGGCGGCGCGCTGGCAAGCCTCAGTCGCGCGATCCATCGCCGGGCGGCTGCGCTGCCTCCATCGCGGCTTCAACTGCAAGCGTGCTCGCGGAAGGCGAAAGCATGGCAAAACTGCCGATATGCTCGGCCCGCCGCCGCCGCGTCATCCGCCAAGCGGCATAGACAGCAAGTAGCGCCATCTGCACCGCGATGTAGAGGAAAAAGCCGCCGCCGCCCACGGTTTCAATCAGCCAACCGGTCAGAATCGGGCCGATGATCGCCCCGACGCCGTTGATTGCCAAAAGCCCCGCCGATGCCCCTGCCATTTCTGTTTTATCAAGAAAATCATTGGTATAGGCGACAAGAAGCGAATAAAGTGGGTTGGCAATACCGCCCGCAATGCAAGCCAGCAGCAAAAGCACCGTGAACCCCGGTTGCAGCGCCGCGGCCAAGCCCATCGCCAGCGCCCCCGTTACCGCCAGCCCAAGGATCAGCACGCGCCGGTCGTAGCGGTCGGAGACCCAGCCGATCGGATACTGAAACACCAGACCACCCACATAGACCGCCGCAATGAAGGCGGATATCTGGCGCACGCTCAGCCCCACCCCCATGCCCCAGACCGAGGCCATGCCGAACAGTGCCGAAAACACGCCGCCCATCAGGAACATTCCGACACAGCCCAGCGGCGAGGCGCGCATGAGCTGCGCAAGGCGCATCGGCCGGGCTGAATCGAAGGCCGGGGCGGGTGCCACCGAAAGCAGAATCGGCGTGAAGGAGAGCGAGACCAGCACCGAAGGGATCACGAACAACAGATACCCGGCAGGGTCGCCAACCGTCATCAGCGCCTGCCCGGCGATGATGCCGATCATCTGCACGATCATATAGGCCGAAAGCGCCTGCCCCCGCGTGTCGTTTGTCGATGCCGCGTTCAGCCAGCTTTCGGCGGTGATATAGACCCCGGAAAAGGAAAATCCGATCAGCACCCGAAGCGCGGTCCAGATCATCCAGTCGGGTGCGGTGGCATAAAGCACCAGCACCGCCGAAATCAGGCTGCCAAGCGCGGCGAACACCCGCACATGGCCGACCCGGCGGATCATCTCGGGCGTCAGCCGACTGCCCAGCAGAAAGCCCGCAAAATAGGCCGACATCACTACCGACATCTGATAGGTGCCGATGCCCTCGATGGCTCCGCGCACCCCCAGAAGCGTGCCCTGCATGCCGTTGCCGACCATCAGCAGCATGACGCCCAGCAAGAGCGGCCAGGTGGTGCGCAGAACTGTCAGCATGGCGGGCCTCGGGTGTCGGAGTTGCTTGTTCTACAGCGATCGTCAGCGTCGCTCAGGAAGATTAGCGACACTCGGGGATCAAAAGCGACGCATCGCCGTAAGAGAAAAAGCGATACTCCTGCGCGACCGCATGGCCATAGATTTCCCGAATCTGCGCCTGCCCCATCAGCGCCGAAACCAGCATCAGAAGCGTCGAGCGCGGCAGATGAAAGTTGGTCATCAGCGCATCGGTAACCCGGAAACCGTAGCCGGGATAGATGAAGATATCGGTGTTGCCCGAAAACGGCTCGACCCGGCCACCGACCGCCGCGCTCTCGATCAGGCGCAGCGCGGTGGTGCCGACCGGAATGATCCGCCCGCCCGCCGCGCGGGTTGCATTGATCTCGGCGGCGGCCTCGGCGCTGACCTCGCCCCATTCGGCGTGCATCCGGTGGGTCGTCACATCCTCGACCTTGACCGGCAGAAAGGTTCCCGCGCCGACATGCAGGGTGACTTCGGAAAAGCTCACGCCACGCGCGGAGAGGGCTGCGAGCAGCGGCGCGTCGAAATGCAGGCTGGCGGTCGGTGCCGCGACGGCACCGGAACGGCGGGCAAAAATGGTCTGGTAATCGGTCTTGTCGGCCTCGTCGGGGGGGCGCAGTGCGGCGATATAGGGCGGCAGCGGCATTGCCCCCGCCTCGGCAAGCGCCGCATCGAAATCGGTGCCGGAAACCGAAAAGGCCAGCCGCAGCTGGCCCGCGCCGATACCGCGCACTGCGGCGGCGAATCCCGGTGAAAAAACTATGGTTTCGCCAAGCCGGAGCTTGCGCAGCGGCTTGGCCAGCGCCAGCCACTCGCCCCCCGGCACCGGCTCAAGCAGCGTCACTTCAATCCGCGCGCTTACCTCGCCCTGCCCGCTCATCCGGGTGCGGGTTCCGGTCAGACGGGCTGGAATCACCTTGGTGTTGTTCAGCACCAACCGATCGCCGGGGCGCAGAATGGCGGGCAGGTCGGTCACTATACGGTCGGTGATGCACCCGTGCTCGGCCAGCAACAGCCGGGCGGCGCTGCGCGGGCGCGCCGGTCGCGTGGCGATCAGCCGCGCCGGCAGATCAAAGTCGAAATCGCTGAGCTTCATTGCCCGGCCCCGGGGCTTGGCTTGCGGAAGATGTCGCGCAGAAATCCCGGCGTCAGCAGCGACAGCGGGTTGACGGTAATCTGCGGATCGGCCGAGGTGCCGCGCAGCCTGTAGCTGATGCCAAAGAACCCCTCGCCGCGGCGGCTGATGATCTGGCCGATGCCGTTGATCAGATAAAGCGGCGTAAGCACCCCCTGAAAATCAAGCGCACCGCTGCCCGGCGCATAAACCCCATCGCCAGAAACACCAAGCGAAGCACCCACCGCCGCCCCCTTTGTCAGGGTGATGGTTTCGGGTGATATCGTGAAGGTGCCGTCCACATCGGTGAACAGCAGCCCCTCGCCGTTCAACTGCTCCAATAGCCCGATGCCCGAGGCGGCGCTGAGGAGCGCCGCGAGGATCGGCGCATCGACCACCCGCAGATTCTTGATTTCCGCAGTACCCTCGAAATGACCGGGACCGCCGCTACCCGGTTGCAAGATCAGATCAAGCGTGCCGCCGCGGGCGCGCGAAAAGATCTCTGCCGAGTTCAACACCGCGCCTGCCTCGTTCGAGGTGATGCGGAAAGCGCTGCGCCCGCCCTGCCCCGGCATCACCGTGCCTTCGACGCGGGCACCGCCATTCACATTCGCCGAAAAGCCCCCCGAAAAGCCCGTTGTCTGCGAAAAATCACCGCGAAACCGGGTCAGCGCGATACTGTCGCTGATCTGCAGGCGGTCGAGCGAAATGCTGATCGGACCGCCCGCGTCGCCGCCGCCACCGCCCGCGCCGATAGTGGCGCGGCGCAGGTCGGCGCGCTCACCTGTCACCTCGATCACCATCGGATTGCCCGCACGCTGCGCCCGCAGGGTCACCGCCCCGTCGAACCATCCGCCGAGAGTCACGTCACCAAATTGCGCCCGATCAAGCGTTCCGTCGCGGGCGAGGGTCAGGGTGCCGCTGGCTTTCAACCCCGCCGCCTCAAGGCTCAACCGGTCGATTTCCGGGGGGCTGCCAAGGCTGCCCGAAACCGCAAACGTGCCAGTACCCGATGCAGGCTTGCGCCAGCCGACCGAGGCGATGGCAAGGCCGATGCCCGCCAGATCGCTGGTCAGACCAAAGCTGATCGGCTGCCCGCGCCGGATATCGAGCACGAGCTTGCCCCAGCCTTCGCCGCTCATCGTGCCGCGTGGCAGCGTAACGCCAAAAGCCGCGAGCGACGCGGGGGTGAGTTGCACATCGGCTTCAAGCGCCGAAACGCCCCGCTGCGTCGTCGCGAACTCCTGCCGCCAACGCGCATCAAACCCGACGCCGGAAAGCGTGCCACGCCCTGCAATCTCCATGCCCGACGCATCGGCGGTAAGTGTCAGGAGCGGCGCGCTGAGCAGACGGCCGGGAACCAGCACCTCGGAGCGAACATCGGTCAGATCGGCCGAAACGCGGAACCGCAGTTCGTCCGGCGTCAGGCCCCTTTTCAGGAACATCTGCATCACGGTTTCGGCACGCGCCATGCCTTGGGCAAAATCGGTGCCCATGCCCGCCTTGGCCATGAAGCCGAAGGGTTCCTGATCAAGCAACGACATCGCCGCAGGCAAGGTGCTGAAGGTGCGCAGCCGGATTTCGGCAGGGGCCGGACGAAGCCGGATGTCAGGCACCACCAGCACCGTGTCGGCCACGTCGATACGGCCGCCGGTCGGGGCCACAACATGGCCGCGCTCGACCGTAAGCGAATGGCGGTTGCCCTCGATGGAGGCAAAGCCCGAAGCATCCAGCAGCGGCGGCAGGCTGTCGATAACCCGCACTTCGGCACCTTCGAACCCGTAGCCCAGCGCCAGTTGCGGCTCGGCCCCCGGTTCAAGCCGCAGCGCGGCGCGCACATCGCGCAATTCCCCCGTCGCCACGTTTTCCACCAGCCAGGACCGGGTCTTGGCGACCACGTTCACCGGCCAGAGCGCCAGCAGGCGGTCTTGCGAAATCCGCGCGGCGCTGAAATCAAGCGCCACCTGCCAGCCCTCGGCGCGCGCCGCGACCCGGCCCGAAGCACCAATACGCTCGGTGCCGTCCTGCAACTGCAATTGGCCGATGTCGAGCGTGAACGGGTCAAGCCGGAGCCGCAGGTCAAGCGCACCTGCGACGAACTGCACCGGCGTTTCAAAAAGACCCTCGGGGTCGACCCGCAGATTGGCAATCGCCACCTGACCCAACACCTCTTCGGGCAGGCCGCCACTGAAACCCCGGAGCTGCGCCGACCCCGAAGCGCGCAGGCGCAGTGCGCGGCTGTCGATCGACAGTTCCGAAAAATCCACCCGCTCGGCTGCGGGGTCGTAGGTGAGATGCACGGTGCCGCCACGGATCGCCACCGGGGCAATCCCGGCCACCGGGCTTAGCGCACCGGCACCAATTTCAAGCCGCGCATCCAGATGCCCGACAGCACCCGCCGCATCTATGCCGCTGCGCAAAGAGCCGGAAATCGGCACATCCAGAACCCCGAGCCAGGCGAGCGCAGGCGATTGCAGCGCCAGATCGCGCGCAGGTACCGCGGTGATCGCCGCCCCGAACGAGGCCTCGTTGCTGCCCTTGCGGGTGTTGAGCGACAGCGCCACCGACGAAGGCCTCCGATCCGCCTCGCCGATGTCGAAGCCAAGCGTCACCGCCAGCCGCGTCGCATCCTGGGTCAGCGTCAGCCGCCCTGCCTGCACCTGCCAGACCTTGTCGAGCCGCGCATCATCAAGCCGGATCTGCAGGCCCTGCGCCTCGATCCTCTGCAATCCGGCCAGCGCCGGGGCGGCAAACACCTGCTTGAACGCGCCCAGCGCCTGGGCGAGGGTTTCCGGTGTCGCCGCGCGCAGCGCTGCACTGTCGCTGCCCAGGCTCACGTCAAGCGAGCCGTCGGCAAGGCGGCGCAACGCGAGGCTCGCGCCGTCAAGCCGCACCGTTTCCACCACGATGCGCCAGTCGGCCAGCGCTTCGCGCGAAAGGGTGAAGCGCGCCTCAGGCAACTGCGCCACAACCTGCCCGCCGTTTCCCGCGACCTCGACCCCGAGAAAGCGCAGGCGCGGCACCAGCCCGTCGGTCACCACCAGTTCCGCGCCACCCCGCAGGTGCAGCGTCAACACGCCCGCCAGCGCCGTATTCGCGCGCGCTTCCAGCCGTGCGACCACCCATTGCGGCGCGGGCAAAGGCTGGTGGGTGACGTAAAGCGCCGCGAGCGTCACCAGCAGCGCCAGAATTGGAAGCGCCACGAGCATCCACAGGCCAAACCGGCCTGCACGGCGGCGGGGCACGCGCGGCCTCAGCGCCACTGCGGCGCTGCCGAACTCCCGCTCTATCTGCGTCTCTTCCATCTGCCGCCCTGCCGCCTGGACTTGCCGGGCGGTGTTGATCTTTGCTGACCGGGGCTTAAAACACAAACGCGTCGCCCAGTCCAAAGGAACCCGCCATGCTTCAGATAGGCGACATCGCGCCCGACTTCACCCTGCCCTGCATCGACAGCGCCGCGATGCCCGCAACACTCGCGCTGGCGTCGCTCCGTGGGCAGGCCGTGGTGATCTTTTTTTATCCGCGCGATGCCACCAGCACCTGCACCCGCGAAGCGCAGGATTTCAGCCGCCTTGCCGCCGAATTTGCAGCAAGAGGGGCGCATCTTGTCGGTATCTCCAAGGATAGCATCGCGGCGCACACGCGGTTCCAGCAAAGGCAATCGCTGCGCCTGACCCTGGCCAGCGATGCGGGCAGCGACACTTGCGAGCGATACGGCGCATGGGGGCAAAAAATGCTCTACGGAAGAACCTATACCGGCATTCTGCGCACGACCTTCCTGATCGACCGCGCCGGGCGGATTACCGCGATCTGGCGCGGGGTCAAGGTCGCGGGCCATGCCGAAGCTGTTCTCGCCGCAATTCAGAGCACTGAAAACTAGGCCAAAATCCGCCAACCGCCCGCCGGGCGATGGCCCCGGCCGAGGGTCAATGGCGAAATTGGTTGCATGTTTGCATGACCTCTTGCTAAGCCCCTTGCAAAGGCGCGCCCAGGTGACGCTCCGCGCAATGGCAGGTTGGAACCCCTCTGGTGCACAGACGCGTCGCGCAACATCTCAACACCGTGGTCGGGCGCTGGCTGCCCGAGCAGCGCTTGTTCCTGAAATCCGACAGCGCCACCCGCTTTGTGCGCCTGCGGCCGTTGACGCAGGCGGTGATGCTGACCGGCACGGCACTGATTTTCGGCTGGTCCGTGGTCGTCAGCTCTATCCTGCTCAGCGATGTGATCAGCGCCGGCAGCTCGGAAGAACAGGTTGCGCGGGCGCAGGCGGCCTTCGAGGGGCGGCTTGATGAGCTTTCACATGAACGTGACGCCCGCGCCGATGAAGCCGCTGCGGCGCAATCGCGTTTTTCACTGGCACTGCAACAGGTCTCGCTGATGCAATCGGCCCTGCTCACTTCGGAAGAGCGGCGGCGCGAGCTGGAAACCGGCATCGACGTGATCCAGTCCACGCTCAGGCGCACCATGCAGGAACGCGATGCCGCGTCTGCCGAGGTTGCATTGCGCACCGCAGAGTTGAACGGCCAGAACGGCACCACAGCAAAGGCCGAGGTGGCCCCCGAAGATGTCGCGGCCACGCTCGACATCGTTGCCGCCGCACTGTCATCTGCCGCCGCTGAACGGGACCGTGCCGCCGCCGAGGCCGAGGCGGCGTTGCAGAAGCTGGCCGAGATGCAGTTGGAACAACGCCTGCTCGACCAGCGCAACGACGAGATATTCGCCACGCTCGAAAACGCGGTTTCAGTATCGGTCGGGCCTCTCGACAAGATGTTTCGCGCGGTCGGCATGGATGCCGACGCAATCCTTGAAACCGTGCGGCTGGGCTATTCCGGCACTGGCGGCCCGCTGTTGCCAGTTGCAATGTCGGCAAGCGGCGCAACCGAATATAGCGCCGATCTCGACCGCGCCAACGGCATTCTCGACACGCTCGACCGGCTCAATCTCTACCGGATTGCGGCGGCATCGCTGCCGCTTGATACGCCGGTGCGTGCGGCCTACCGCCTGACCTCGCCTTTCGGGCGGCGCTGGGGAACCATGCACGAAGGCATCGACATGGCCGGGCCAACCGGCACACCTATCTACACCAGCGGCGATGGCGTGGTCGTGTTCGCGGGATGGCAGGCCGGCTATGGCAACATGATCGAGATCCGTCACCAGTTCGGCACCTCTACCCGCTACGGCCATCTGAGCAAGATCCGCATCACGGTCGGGCAAAAGGTCTCGCGCGGGGACCGGATCGGTGATATGGGCAGCACTGGTAGATCATCTGGTCCGCACCTGCACTACGAGGTGCATGTAAGTGGCAAACCGGTCAATCCGATGACCTTCATCAAGGCAGCGAGCAATGTTTTCTAAAAGCAGAATCAACGAACCTGGCCCGAAAACCGGCGCTGACGGCGACAAGCCGAAGACGCCCGAGGTGCCAATGCCGCGGCCTATGGGCGATACCCCCCCGACCGCGCCACGGCCAAAGGCACCGCCTTCGGTGCTTTCGTCCGACCTTACCATTGTCGGCAATCTGCGCACCACCGGTGATGTGCAGGTTGAGGGTATTGTCGAGGGCGACATTCGTGCGCATCTGCTGACGGTTGGCGAAAGCGCCACCATCAAGGGCGAGATCGTGGCCGATGATATCGTCGTCAATGGCCGCGTCGTGGGCCGGGTGCGCGGGCTCAAGGTGCGCCTGACCTCCAGCGCGCGGGTTGAAGGCGACATCGTGCACAAGACCATCGCCATCGAGTCGGGCGCGCATTTCGAAGGCTCGGTGCAACGTCAGGAAGACCCGCTTTCCAATGGTGCGCCGCCGAAGCTGGCACCCCCGGCACCCGCGGCACCCGCGGCAAAACCCGAAGACTGAGCGCCTGAAACCCGGATGAGTAAACGCACGGGCGGCACCATCGGGTGCCGCCCGATTTCATTCAGGCCCGGGAAATGCGCCTGTAGATGTGCCAGCTTGCATGGCCCAGCACGGGCAGAGCCACAAACAGCCCCAGAAAAACCGGTGCCATGGCAAGCATCAACATCGCGGCGATGCAGAGGCCCCAAAGCCCAAGGACCGCGAAATTGGCCAGCACCGCGCGCACGCTATAGATGATCGCCGTGATGAAATCGACTTCCCGCTCCAAAAGCAGCGGCAAACCGGCGACGGTGAAGGAAAAGACCGCCAGCGAAAACCCGGCACCGATCGCCGTGCCGAACGCCAGCATCATCGGCCCGTTGCCTTGCAGAAGCGCCGTGGGTGCCGAGGTGATGTTGGTCAGCGCCTGCAAACCCATGAACAGCGCGAAAATCGTGTGCGCAACGAACACCCAGAACATGAAGATCAGCAAGATCACCATCGCCATCGACGGGATCTGGCGGTCTTTTTGCGCGAACACAACACCCAGAACCTGCCGCCAGATCAGCGGCTCACCCAACTCGATACGGCGGCTCACCTCGTAAAGCCCGACCGCCGCAAAGGGTGCCAGAAGCGGAAACCCGACGACGAAGGGAATGAGCCACCATTCCTGCCCAGAGGCGGTGGCGACAAGGAAAAGCACCACGCCGCCCACCACATAAAAGACCGAGAAAAGCACGCCAAAAGCCGGTGCCCGCAGAAAGTCGGTCAGCCCGGCGCGCAAGCTTGCGCCAAGATCAGCCAGCGTGAGCCGCGCGATGCCCGGCAGCGGCGATGGTTCGGTCTGCATATCCTGCGACATTCTGTCTCTCCTCGGGACCTTCGCCGAGATAACCTTGGCGGACGCGAGCGGGCAACAGTTTTCGGCGCTCAGTCCTCGGCCTGCGCCTCGGCACGGGTTTTGCCGGTGACTTCCATTGCCAGCGTCGCCGCCATGAAAGCGTCAAGGTCGCCATCAAGCACGCCGCCGGTATCCGAGGTTTCATGCCCGGTACGCAGGTCTTTCACCATCTGGTAGGGCTGCAGCACATAGGACCGTATCTGGTTGCCCCAGCCCGCTTCGCCCTTCGCGGCATGCTGCGCGTTCACGACCGCGCTGCGCTTGTCGAGTTCCATCTGGTAAAGCCGCGATTTCAGCGCTGCCATGCAGTTCGCGCGGTTCTGGTGCTGGCTCTTTTCCGAACTGGTCACCACGATGCCGGTTGGCAGGTGGGTAATGCGCACCGCTGAGTCAGTGGTGTTCACATGCTGGCCACCGGCACCCGAGCTGCGGTAGGTGTCGATCCTGATCTCGTTGTCGGGAATGACAATCTCGATGTTGTCATCGACCACCGGATAGACCCAGACCGACGAAAACGAGGTGTGCCGCCGTGCTGCCGAGTCATAGGGCGAAATGCGCACCAACCGGTGCACGCCGGATTCCGATTTCAGCCAACCATAGGCGTTATGCCCGGAAATCTTGTAGGCGGCAGAGCGAATGCCCGCCTCGTCGCCCGCTGTTTCTGCCAGAAGCTCGACCTTGTAGCCCTTTTTCTCGGCCCAGCGCACATACATGCGCACCAGCATGCTGGCCCAGTCGCAGCTTTCGGTGCCGCCAGCGCCCGCGTTGATTTCAAGAAAGGTGTCGTTGCCATCGGCTTCGCCATCGAGCAGCGCTTCAAGCTCCTTGGCGGCGGCGTGTTCAACCAGAGCCCGAAGCGATTTTTCCGCCTCGGCCACGATCTCGGTGTCACCCTCGGCCTCGCCAAGTTCGATCAACTCGATATTGTCTGCCAGTTCCCGCTCGATGCCGCGATAGGCACCAAGCGCGTCGATCAGTTCCTGCCGCTCGCGCATCAGCTTTTGGGCGCGCGCCGGGTCGGACCAGATGTCGCCCGCCTCGATCAGCGCATTCATCTCCTCCAGCCGGTGCGGCGCGGTCTCCCAATCGAGCCGCTGCCCCAGCAGTTTGAGCGAGGTGCGGATAGCGTCGATGAAATTCTGCGTCTCGGCGCGCATGCGGGTGGTTCCTCGTGATCTGACTGCGGGCGGTGATAGCGGCTTGGCGCGGCGCGGGCAAGGCGGCCGCTAATATAGCCCACCCGAGGAGACGGTGCCAAAATCGGCCTTCGGCGGGATCACCCGCACCTGACCGGTAGAATTGATAACCGTCGTGCCGCCATAGTCGGTTTCGCCCAGCGCAAACAGCGGCAGATTCTGCCCCATCGCAAAGCCGCCGTCGATCATCGAGGCAAAGCCGAAAAGCACATCCGTGCCTTCGCGGAAATATTCGGCCACGATATCGGCCCCCTCGGAGAATTCATCGACGCGGTCGCCGGTGAAGCGGTTGATATTCACGAAATACCCGCCCGGCGGAACCTTGAAGGCGCTGCCGCCGTATTTCTTCACCGCTTCCTGCATGAAAGCCTGAAACACCGGCCCGCACATGCCGCCGCCCGACGCGCCGCCAAGTGATTCCGGCTGGTCATAGCCAATGTAGCAGCCCGCGACGATGTTCGAGGTGAAGCCGACGAACCACACATCCTTGGCGTCGTTGGTAGTGCCGGTCTTGCCCGCCACCGGCACCGGCAGGTTGATGCCGCGCCCGGTGCCATGGGTGATGACGCCTCGCAGCATCGAGGTAAGTTGGTAGGAGGTGATCGCATCAATCACCCGTTCGCGGTTGGTGGTAATGCGCGGCGCACGCCCTTCGGGGATAGTATCGGGGCCGCAGTTGACGCAGCTGCGCTGGTCGTGCCGATAGACGGTGCGGCCCCAGCGGTCCTGCACCCGGTCAACCAGTGTCGGTTCCACCCGCTCGCCGCCGTTTGCGAACATGGCATAGGCCGCAACCATCTGGAAAAGCGTGGTTTCCTGCGCGCCAAGTGCATTGGCAAGAAATGGCATCATCGGCTCATAGACACCGAAACGCTCGGCATAGCCCGCCACCGTTTCCATGCCGATTTCCTGCGCAATACGCACCGTCATCAGGTTTCGGCTCTGCTCGATGCCGGTGCGCACCGGGGTTGGGCCGTAAAACTTGTTCGAGGCATTTCTCGGCCGCCAGATGCCCGCCCCGGTTTCTACCTCGATCGGCGCATCAACGACGATCGTGGCGGGCGTGAAGCCCGAATCGAGCGCCGCCGCATAGACAAAGGGCTTGAATGCCGAGCCGGGCTGGCGCTGTGCCTGCGTGGCGCGGTTGAACACTGACGACTGGTAGCTGAAACCGCCCTGCATGGCGATGACACGGCCGGTGTTCACGTCCATTGCCATGAATGCGCCCTGAATTTCGGGCACCTGGCGCAGCGTCCAGCGAATGAAACTGCCGTCGCTGTCCTTGGTCATGGCGCGCACCAGCACCACGTCGCCGACCGCGAGCAGGTCCGAGGCGACCTTGGCCTTGTTCGCCGCGACCTTGCCATCAGGCCCGAGCTTGCGCGCCCAGGTTACGTCGGCGGCAGGAATCCAGTGGCCATCGGCATCATCCTCGACACCTTCAATGCCGATCCGCGCGTCTTTTGCCCCCAGTTCAAGCACCACCGCCGCATGCCAGCCCGCGATATCGCGCGGCACTGCGCTGAGCGCTGACAGTGCTGTGCGCCAGTCGGCCAGCGCTTCGGGCGCAATCACCTGACCCGTGCCGCGCCAAACTCCGTGCTCGCGGTCGAATTTCTCCAGCGCTTCGCGCAACGCCGCCGCCGCCTCTTGTTGCATCTCGGGATCAACGGTGGCGCGAATGGTCAGGCCGCCGCCGAAAAACTCTTCCTGCCCGAAGCTGCGCGACAGTTGTCGGCGAATCTCGTCGGTGAAATAGTCGCGCGGCGGCAGGCTGGCACGGAACGGTGGAAAATCACCGTTCTGTACCGATCGCAGCGGCTGCTGCACTTCCGCATCATGGGTGGCCTTGTCGATATAGCCATCTTCCAGCATCCGCCCGAGCACATAGTTGCGCCGCTCGGTCACCCGCGCCATGGCGCGCACCGGGTGGTATTCGCCCGGTGCCTGCGGCATCGCCGCCAGCATTGCCGCCTCGTGCGGGGCCAACTCGCTCAGCGTCTTGTTGAAATAGGTCTGCGCCGCCGCCGCCACCCCGAAACTGTTCTGCCCGAGGAAAATCTCGTTGAGGTAAAGCTCCAGGATCTTGTCCTTGCTCAGCGTTTGCTCCAGCCGTGAAGCAAGGATCAGTTCCTTGATCTTGCGCTCGACCGAGCGGTCGGACGAAAGCAGGAAGTTCTTCATCACCTGCTGGGTGATGGTCGAGGCCCCGCGCAGCCGCCCGCCGGTCAGCGCGTCGCGCGCCGCACCCAGCATGCCGCGCACGTCATAGCCACGGTGAACGTAGAAGTTCTGGTCCTCTGCCGCGACGAAGGCGTGTTTCACCACGGCAGGAATTTCCTCGATCGGCTGAAACAGCCGCCGCTCGTCGGCGAATTCATCAATCAGACGGCCCTCGCCGGAGTAGATGCGGCTGATCGTCTTCGGCGTGTATTGCGCCAGTTGCTCATGGCTTGGAAGGTTCGAGCTGTAGATCCAGAACACCGCCCCCAGCGTCAGCGCGCCAAAAAAGGCGGCGGTGACGACCCAGGAAAAGATCGCCCCGAAGAATGACAGCACAAATCGGATCAACGGCGGCTCCATCCCCCGGCCCGGTGCCGGTGGCCTCGCTATACCCCGTCGGCCCGGGGGCGTCAAAACAACTCGCCGCGCCCCGGCAGGGGTTTGCCGACGCTGCTGCCGTCCTGCGGCGGTCTATTGCCGCAGGTAACGCGCTTCAGCGGCATCGACAACCGCCCAGACCTGCAAAGCCGCCACGATTGCCGAGACCATGTTGGCACGCCAGGCAGGATCGGCCAGGCGGCGGCGGTCGGCTGCCGAGGACATGAACCCGAGTTCAAGCAGAACCGAGGGGATGTCGGGGGCCTTCAGCACCGAAAATGCCGCTGCCTGCACCGGCTTCTTGTGCATCTTCAGCCCGGCACCCAGAATTGCTGCCTGCAGTGCCACCGCCAGACCATCGGCGCGCGGCTGGGTTTCGGCGCGCGCCATTTCCATCAGCACCTGCGCCACCTCATCGTCGTGCCCGGCCAGATCCACCCCCGCGAGCAGGTCGGCGCGGTCGTGCCTTTCGGCAAGCCGCGCCGAGGCGGTATCGGAAGCCTCGGCGGCCAGAAGATAGACCGTCGCCCCGGCTGCCTCGCCTTCGGCCAGAGCATCGGCGTGCAGCGACAAGAGCACATCGGCACCTGCCGCCCGCGCCACCGACATGCGCTCCTCAAGCGGCACGAACACATCTTCTTCGCGGGTCAGCACGACGCGCATTCCGGCCCTTGCCAGCGCTTCTTTCAACTCGCGGGCAAAGCCCAGCACCAACGGGGCCTCGGCCAAGCCGTCGGCCTCGGCACCTGGGTCGAGGCCACCATGGCCGGGGTCAAGCGCCACCAGCAGCGGCACTTCGCCGGTCTGGCGGCGGCGCGGCGCGGCAACTGAAGTGGGTTCAGGCAACTGCCAGCGCGTTGCCACGGGTGCCCCGGCGCGGGCGGCAAAATCGGCCAGCGCGACAGGTTCCAGCCGGACCCGGATCTGCGGCCCGGTACCGGTGCTTTCCCAAGCCTCGGTCACCGCCATCGGTCCCGCAAGCTCGGCGGTCAGGCGCGTCCAGCCGGGCGAGGCATGGCCCCATTCAAGCCCGGTGAAATGCGGCGAATGGCCAAGCACCGTCTCCGGCTGCCCGGTGAATTCCAGTTCCGAAAATTCCACCACCAGGCGCGGCGGCGCATCGAGCAAAAAGGCGCGGAACGGGATCGGCTGGCTGATGCCAAGGCTGATTTCCACCGCGCCGCCCGCCTCGACAATACCGCTGCGCGCCGCATCGAGCCGCGCCAGCGCACGAAACTCTTGCGCCGCCGCAGCGCCGCCCCACGCCAGCAGCGCCAGCGCGACAACCCCAACAAACCGCCGCAATCTGCCCGCCATGCTGCCCCGCTCCGGGGTCACTGGCCCCGGTTCGCGCCCGCAGTATAGCCGCTGGCGCGCCGCTGCGAAACCTTTCTGGCAGCACCAGACGCGGCATCTGCTCAAGCAGTCGTGCTTTGGCCGCCCTTGCCAAGCTGCCGCTTTGCCACGATGCTGCGCCCCGCCCGGCCCAAAGCGGGCACCAGAAAAGGATGTCCGCCGATGCCATTTTTTCGCCTTGCCACCCTCGCCCTTGCGGCAACCCTTGCCGCAGGCTCAGCCCTGGCCTTTGACCCCGCCGCCATGACCGAGGCAGAACGCACGGCATTTGGTGCCGAAATCCGCCGGTATCTGCTGGAGCACCCCGAAGTGCTGGTCGAGGCGATCAACGTACTTGACGCGCGCCAGGCCGCGCTTGCCGCCGCCACCGACGCGCAACTGGTGGCCGCCTACGCCGAGGCGCTCTTCAATGATGGCAATTCCTGGGCGGGCGGGAACCTGGAAGGCGATGTGACGGTGGTCGAGTTCATGGATTATCGCTGCGGCTACTGCCGACAGGCCCACCCGGAGGTCGAGGAACTGGTGAAATCCGATGGCAATATCCGCTTCATCGTCAAGGAATTTCCGATCCTCGGGCCGGAGTCGGATCAGGCATCGCGCTTTGCGATCGCGATCCGGCAGATCGGCGGCGATGCTGTTTACAAGCAGGCCCATGACCTGCTGATCACCTTGCGCGGGTCGGTCAACGTCGAGGCGCTGACGCGGATTGCGCAAGACCTCGGGCAAGACCCCGCTGCGGTGCTGGCGCGGATGAGCGACCCCTCGGTGACCGCGATCATCGAGGCGAACCACGCGCTGGCGCAGCAGATGCAGATTTCCGGCACCCCCTCGTTCGTGATCGGCAACGAAATGTTGCGCGGCTATCTGGCGCTTGATGGCATGCGGCGGATCGTGGCCGGCACGCGCGGCTGAAGGCCGGGGGCGCTGCCCCCGGACCCCCGGGGTATTTGGACGAAGGAGAAGCGGATCAGCTGGTTTCGGCTTCAATCGCGGTGGCGCGGGCTTCGACGAGTTCGACAATGTGATCGATCATCCGGTCATTGCCGAGTTTGTGCACCTGTTTTCCCGCGAGATAGACCATGCCCGAACCTGCACCGCCGCCGGTGAACCCGATGTCGGTCATCAGCGCCTCGCCGGGGCCATTCACGACGCAGCCGATGATTGAAAGGCTCATCGGCGTGGTGACATGCGCGAGACGCTCTTCCAGCGCCGCCACGGTCTTGATCACGTCGAACCCCTGCCGCGCGCAGGAAGGGCAGGAGATGATGGTGACGCCACGGTGGCGCAGGCCGAGCGACTTGAGAATTTCAAAGCCGACGCGCACCTCTTCCACCGGGTCGGCGGAAAGCGAGACACGGATGGTGTCGCCGATGCCGGACCAGAGCAGGTTGCCGAGCCCGATGGCCGATTTGACAGTGCCGGATACGAGCCCCCCGGCCTCGGTGATACCGAGGTGGATCGGCGCATCGGTGGCTTCGGCGAGTTGCTGGTAGGCAGCAGCGGCAAGAAAGACGTCAGAGGCTTTCACCGAGATCTTGAATTCGTGAAAGTCGTTGTCTTGCAAGAGCTTGATATGGTCGAGGCCAGATTCGACCATGGCTTCGGGGCATGGCTCGGCGTATTTTTCGAGCAGGTGCTTTTCCAGGCTGCCGGCGTTGACGCCGATGCGGATCGAGCAGCCGTGGTCCTTGGCGGCCTGGACCACCTCCTTCACCCTTCGGGCATCGCCGATATTGCCGGGGTTGATCCGCAGGCAGGCCGCGCCCGCCTCGGCCGCTTCGATGGCGCGGCGGTAATGGAAGTGGATATCGGCGACAATCGGCACCGGGCTTTCGCGCACGATCTCGCGCAGCGCGCGGGTCGCGGCCTCGTCCGGGGTCGAAATCCGCACGATATCGGCACCCGCATTGGCGGCGGCGATCACCTGCGCCAGCGTCGCGCTGACATCCGAGCTGTCGGTATTGGTCATGGTCTGCACCGAGATCGGCGCATCGCCCCCTACCGCCACCCGCCCGACCATGATCTGGCGCGATTTGCGGCGCGCGATATTGCGCCATGGGCGGATCGGGTTATGCGTCATCGGAGCCTCGGGCAAGCAGGATCGCCTGTGAGAGATAGGCCAGCCGCAGGCTTTGGGCAACGGGGGTTCAGTTCGACGCCGCGGCCAGCGCGACCATGCGCGCCAAATCGCCGTCGCGCGCCATGTCGGCCACCGCATAGGCGGTAGCGAGCGATTCAGGCGAGAGCACGATGTTCTTGGTTACCGCCCCCGGAGCCCCCGCAGGCCCATAGGTTGTGCCGTTCACCGCGAAATAGACCGCGCCAGATTCGCCGGTGCGAAGGATCGGCGGCTCTTCCAGTTTGGGCAACACGAAGCGTTCGCCCGCGTTGAGGATCTTTTCAAGAATTATGGTGCCGTCAGACGCCTGCACCCGCACCCAGGCCGGGCGCACAGCAAGCAGCGCGACCGCAGGTGCATCCGGCGCGACGGTATGCACGACAACCTCGGCAACCTCTTCGGCAACGCTTGCGGGCGGCGCAACGGAGGGCGCTTCGGCCAGCACACCCGCCACCCGCGGATCGATTGCAGCAATCGGGCTGTCGCGCGCCACCAGAATCGGGGTTTCCAGCGGCCGCGGGCGGTAGAGGCGATCAAGCGCTTCGGCGGCAGGCAGCGCAGGTGCGGTATCGGCAGCAGCCAGCGCAACCCCGGCGGCGGCGAGCGGGTCGATCAGTGCCAACATTCCGGGTGCCTGTTCGACCGGGGCCACCTGTACCCGCTGCACTTCCTGCAGAATCGAGAAACCGCCGTAGCCAAGGCCACCGACGAGCGCCACCAGCACCAGCACCGAGCCAACCGCACGCGGTTCGATCTTGCGCCAGAACGCCTCGGCACGGGGCACGAAGCTTGCGTTCGGGTTGGCAAGCGGTTCAACCGGGTCGCTGCGGCGCGGGCGCGGGCCGGAAGCGGCTGCGGCCATGCCATGCGTGGGGGCGAATCCGGCCTCGCTGCAAAACTTGGCAAAGGCCCAATCCTGGTTCATGCCCAGATAGCGCGCATAGGAGCGCACATAACCCGCCACAAATCCGGGCGTTTCAAAGGCGGAAATATCGGCGTTTTCGATGGCGGCGATGTAACTTGCCTTGATGCGCAATTCGCGCTGCACATCGAGCAGGGATTTGGCGAGCGTCGCACGTTCGCCGCGCATCAAATCGCCCAACCGCAGCTCAAAGTCGTCAAACCCCTTGGGCTTGTCCGCTTCCAATGCTGAAGGTTTGGCCTTCCGCCCGATCATCCCCGCAACTGTCCCCGAGCCAGATGTTGTCGAATCGCGTTTACGCGCGGCGATTTGTTGCGATTTTATTACCACAGGCAAGCGCTAAGTGCACTCGCAGAAATGCGCTCAGGCGCTGGCTTCGGCGCGATTCAGCGCACAGCGCGCCCAAAGCGAATCCATCGCGCGCACGAGTGCATCAATTTGCGCCGGATCGTGCACCGGCGAAGGGGTCAGGCGCAGCCGTTCGGTACCGCGCGGCACTGTGGGGAAGTTGATCGGCTGAACGTAAACGCCGTATTCCTCAAGCAGCATGTCCGAGAGCAGTTTGCAGTGCACCGGGTTGCCGACATGCACCGGCACGATATGCGTGCCGTGGTCGATGATCGGCATGCCAAGCGCCTTCAGCCGGGTTTTCAGAATGCGCGCGTGCAATTGCTGCGCGTCGCGCAGCTTCTGCCCTTCGGCACCCTTGAGATAGGCAATCGAGGCGGCAGCGCCTGCGGCAATTGCAGGCGGCAGCGAGGTGGTGAAGATGAATCCCGGCGCATAGGAGCGCACAGCGTCAACGATCAGCGCACTGGCCGCGATATAGCCGCCGAATACGCCGAAAGCCTTGCCGAGCGTGCCGTTGATGATGTCGATGCGCCCGGCAAGCCCCAGCTTTTCCGAAACGCCACCACCGCGCGGGCCATACATGCCCACCGCATGCACCTCGTCGATATAGGTCAGCGCGCCAAACTCTTCGGCGGCCTCGACGATTTCCCTGATCGGGCCGAAATCGCCATCCATCGAATAGACAGACTCGAAGGCCACGAGCTTTGGCACCGCCGGGTCATCCTTGGCCAGCAGTTCGCGCAGATGCGCCACATCGTTGTGGCGGAAGATGCGTTTCGCACCGCCATTGCGCCGGATGCCCTCGATCATCGACGCGTGGTTGAGCGCGTCCGAGTAGATGATGAGGCCGGGGAACAGCACCGCCAATGTGCTCAGCGTCGCGTCGTTGGCAATATAGGCCGAGGAAAACAACAGCGCCGCTTGCTTGCCGTGCAGGTCGGCAAGCTCTGCCTCAAGCCGTTTGTGATAGACCGTGGTGCCCGAGATGTTGCGCGTGCCACCCGACCCTGCGCCGGTCGCGGCAATTGCTGCCTGCATCGCCGCAACCACTGTCGGGTTCTGGCCCATGCCCAGATAATCGTTGCCGCACCAAACCGTGATATCCTTGGTGGTGCCATCGGGTCGGGTCCAGACCGCATGCGGAAACGCCCCACTCTGGCGCTCGATATCAATGAAAGTCCGGTAGCGGCCTTCATCATGAAGGCGTTTTACAGCCGTTTCGAGTGCTTGGGTATAATCCATCAAGGGTATCCTTGGCTGTGGTGGTGCGCAGAGGCCAGGGGCCCGCCGGTGCAGCAACTGTTAAGGGCAAAAGCTCAATTTTGGAACCAAAAAATGGCCTCGATCTCGTCTGGGCGGGTCACTCTTTGGTGCAACAGGGCGATTTTTGCGGTGCCAGCCGTGTTTGTTCCCTAATGACTCGTACGCTTCCCCCCTGTCGTGCGACAAGTTGTCGCAGATTGGCGGCGGCCGACTTGATATGGATCAATTTTCGGGAATCAACTGTGGTTAGACTAATTCCAGTCTTTGCGGAGACCAGCTGGCCGGGCATGGTAGTTCGAGGGTGATCTGCTTGCCAGTCCGCTGCCCGAGCAGATGTGATCCGGTCTGCATAGGGCAAATGAAAGGGGCGCGGAGGCAACTCCGCGCCCCTTTTTCGTGCGCAGTCGCTCAGTCCGGGATGGTGAACACCTGACCGGGATAGATCAGGTCGGGGTTGCGGATCTGGTCGCGGTTGGCCTCGAACAGTTTCACATAGAGGATGCCTTCGCCGTAGTTCTGGGTCGCAATGCCCCAGAGGGTATTGCCCTTTTGCACCGTTACCACCCGCACCACAGGCAGGCTCGGATCGGCGCTGGCAGCCGCTTCGGCAGCACTGGCGGCGGCGAGCACTTCGGGTGCTTCGCGCTTGAGCGGGGATTCGGCGCGCGAGGTGACCTTGCCCGCCGGATCGAGCGCATCGATGCGCAGCGTGTAGATGCCCGGAGCAACGTCATCCAGCACGATGCGCCAGTGGCCGATCGCGCCAACCTGCGCCGTGGCGCGTTCGGTGTTGTCGAGGTAGGCACGCACATGGCCCGCCCCAGCGCCGCGACCCGCAACCACGACCGCGCCGCGCGCGTCATAGCTGATCGAATCGATCACCAGTGCTTCGGGAAGACCTGGCGCGGCGGGTGCGGGTTCGAGCACGGTAATGCCGCTTGCATCCGCCAGAAGCGCACGCGGCGCGACCGGCTCCAGCGCCACCTGCGCAGGGGTATCGGCTGCGGGGGATACCACAACCGGGCTATCCGCAGCCGGGGCCTCGGCGGTGCCGGTCGCGACCACTGCGGGAGCCACTTCGGCGGTTGTGGGTGGCTCGGTTGTGGCGGCGGGAGCAGGCGCTTCGGTTGCGGCTTGCGCCGTCTGGACCGCTGCGGGCGGTTCGGCGGTGGCCAGTTGAACCGGAGTGTCGGCCTCCACTTCTGATACGGGGGCACCCGGTGCAGCACTTGCAACCGTCGCTGGCACCTCGGCCGGGGCCACGAGACTCGGCGTCAGGATGACCGTCTGCTCAGAGCCGATCACCCGCCCGTCGGCAAGCGCGATGCGCAGCGTCAATGCGCGCGGAGCCTCCGAATGGGGTAGGCTGAACATCGCCACGAACTGGCCGCGCGCGCTGGCCAATGCCTGCGCCGCCTCGACGCCGTCAACCAAAACCGTGACGCCAAGCCCGGCAAGCGCCTGCCCGGCGATGACAACCGAGCCGTCAGGTGCCGCGCGCACGGTATCGAATCGCGGTGGCGCAACTTCGGCCAGCATCTGCGGCACCGCGGGTGCGGCGGCGGGTGCAGGGGCGGCGCTGGTGGCGCTTTCAACGGTGGCTGGAACCTCGAGGGTTGCGGTCGGCGCATCGGGAACCGCCGGAGCCTCGGTGGCAACGGCAACCGCCGCCGGAGCCTCGGGGGCTACGGCAGGTGCATCGGCAACCGCCGCCGGAGCCTCGGGGGATACGGCAACCGCCGCCGGAGCCTCGGGGGATACGGCAGGTGCATCGGCAACTGCAGTCGGAGCCTCGGGGGTTGCGGTCGGGGCATCGGCAACCACAGCCGGAGCCTCGGGGGCAACGGCAGGCGCATCCGCAACCACAGCCGGAGCCTCGGGCGTTGCCACAGGCGCATCCGCGACCGCCGCCGGAGCCTCGGGCGTTGCCGCAGGCGCATCGGCAACCGCCGCCGGGCTTTCCGTGGTCGCCGGCGCGGTGGATGCCGTCGGTGGCGCAGAGGTGGGCACATCGGGCAGGCTCGCTACCCCAGACGGTTGCGGCGCGTCCGGAACGACGACGGGCCTACTGAGCATCCAGCCGCCAAGGCCGAGCACCACCACCGCCACTGCCGCCGCCGCACCGATCAGCACGCCGCGCCCGCTGGCCGCAGCCCCTGATGCCGCCGCTGAAACTGGCGTTTCGCCGCCGCCCGTGTTGTCGTCGCTCATGCACTCCCCCAGTCCCGGCTCCGGCACTCCGCCGCAACCGCTTGAGCCTCTGTAGCAAGACCGTTACCAAGGCTCAAGAAATGCCGGAGCGGTCGCGCCCGACCCTCGCGCTGCGCGGCATTGCTGCAACTGAAAGGAAACACCGTGCCCCTGCCCCGTCCCTCGGTCTGCGTCTATTGCGGCGCGCGCGCGGGCACCCGCCCCAGCTATACCGCCACCGCGCAGGCGACCGGTGCCATGCTTGCGGCGCGCGGCTGGCGGCTGGTCTACGGCGCAGGCGATGTCGGCCTGATGGGCGAGGTGGCGCGCGCCGCGATGGCAGCGGGTGGCCAGTGCTTTGGTGTCATTCCGGCGCATCTTTACAACCGCGAAGTCGGCAAGCGCGACCTGTCCACCTTCATCATCACCGAAGACATGCACGAGCGCAAAAAGGTCATGTACATGAACTCGGGCGCGATCGTGGTGCTGCCGGGCGGCGCGGGCTCGCTTGATGAGCTTTTCGAGGTGCTGACCTGGCGCCAGCTCGGGCTGCACGCGAAGCCGATTCTGCTTCTGGATACCGAGGGTTACTGGCAACCGCTGATGGCGTTGCTGCGGCATCTGGTGGCCGAGGGCTTCGCCGATGCAAGCTTGCTCGACTATGTCGAACTGCTTCCCGATGTCGCGGCACTGGAATCGCGGCTGGCAACCGCTTTCGGCTGAAACAGCCCGGCACCGGAATAAAGCGCCAGCGCAACCCAGATCAGCGCGAATGCGGCGCGGTGCCAGGGCGTGAACGGCTCGGCAAAAACCGCGACCGCGCAGAGAAACTGCAACAGCGGATTGAGGTATTGAACAAGTCCCAGTGTCGCCATCCGCACCCGCCGCGCGGCATAGGCGAAAAGCATCAGCGGGCCGCCGGTCAACACCCCCGAAAACGCCAGCAGCGCCAAGGTGCGCGCGTCGCCGCCCATCGCAGCGCCACCTTTCGTCGCGATCCAGCCGAGCCAGCCGAAAGCCAGAGGCGCGAGCAGAAGCACCTCGGCGGTGACCGAGACCAGGGGCGAGACGGCGAGACGTTTTTTCACCAGTCCATAAAGCCCGAAAGTGACCGCGAGCGTCAGCGCCACCCAGGGCAGGGCACCAAGCCCGAATGCCAGGAGCGCCACCGCCGCTGCCGCCAATGCCACCGCCAGCCACTGCAGAGGCCCAAGCCGTTCGCCCAGCACCGCCACCCCCAGCACCACCGCTACCAGCGGAAACAGAAAGTAACCCATCGAGGCGTCGAACGTGCGCCCCACCTGCACCGCCCAGATGAACACCAGCCAGTTTGCCGAGATCAGCACCGAGGACAGCGCGGTTATTGCCGCGCCCCGCCCAAGAAAAGCCGCGCGCACCTCGCGCAACTTGCCGCTGGAAACCACCACCAGACCAAAGAAGGCAAGCGACCAGAGGGTGCGGTGCGCCAATACCTGCAAAGGCGGCACTTCGGCGAGCAATTTGTAGTAAAGCGGTGACAGCCCCCAGACCGTGCAAGCGGCAACGAGCGCCCAAAACCCTTTTGCTGCCTCGCCCATCACCCACCCCCGCTTTGCCCGAAGTCATGACCCAAGACACCAACAGAAGGAAGGGCACACAGACGATGTTCAATGGCAGGAAGCCAGGAAAATCTGGCTCCACCTGCAATCAGCACAAAACCGAGGGCGGAATCGCCCGCACCCCGTCCCGGTTTCTTCATTGCCTGAAATACCCCGGGGGCGCGGGGGCCTGCCCCCGCTACTCAGCCGCCCTTGCGCTCGGGTTGTTGGGGTGCGTCGTCCAGTTTGCATAGGCTGCCGTCGCGCGCCCGGTGCGCTTGTCGACCTCGCCCGGGGCAAGTTCGCGCATGGTAATGCAGCCCGCCACCGGGCAAACATCGACGCAAAGGTTGCAGGCCACGCATTCCTCTTCCTTCACGGTGAACACGCGATCCGCGCTCATCGCGATGGCCTGGTGGCTGGTATCCTCGCAGGCGGCATAGCAACGCCCGCACTTGATGCAGTCGGCTTGGCTGATCACCGCCTTGGTGACATAGTTGAGGTTGAGATACTGCCAGTCGGTCACGTTCGGCACCGCGCGGCCCACGAGGTCGGAGGTGCTGGTGAAACCCTTGGCGTCCATATAGTCGGAAAGCCCCGAAATCATTTCCTGCACGATCTTGAAGCCATAGGTCATCACCGCGGTGCAAACCTGCACATTGCCCGCGCCAAGCGCCATGAATTCCGCCGCGTCGCGCCAGGTCGTGACCCCGCCGATGCCCGAAATCGGCAGCCCGCGGGTGGCGGGATTGCGGGCAATCTCGGCCACCATGTTGAGCGCGATCGGCTTTACCGCCGGGCCGCAATAGCCGCCATGGGTGCCCTTGCCGTCAAGCGTCGGTTGCGGCGCGAAAAGGTCGAGATCGACCGAGGTGATCGAGTTGATGGTGTTGATCAGGCTCACCGCATCGGCACCGCCGCGCAACGCCGCCTCGGCGGGCTTGCGGATGTCGGCGATATTGGGGGTCAGCTTCACGATCACCGGCATGCGGGTGTTTTCCTTGCACCAGCGGGTGACCATTTCAATGTATTCGGGCACCTGCCCCACCGCACTGCCCATGCCGCGTTCGGCCATGCCATGCGGGCAGCCGAAGTTGAGCTCCACCCCGTCGGCATCGGTTTCCTCGACCCGCTTCAGGATCGCCTTCCAGCTATCCTCGGTGCAGGGCACCATCAGGCTGACCACCAGCGCGCGGTCGCGCCAGTCGCGCTTGACCTGCTTGATCTCGCGCAGGTTCACCTCCAGCGGGCGGTCGGTGATAAGCTCGATGTTGTTGAGACCCAGAAGGCGGCGGTCGGCCCCCCAGATCGCGCCATAGCGCGGGCCATTGACGTTGACCACCGGCGGGCCATCCTCGCCCAGAGTTTTCCAGACAACGCCGCCCCAGCCTGCCTGATAGGCGCGGCGAACGTTGTATTCCTTATCTGTGGGCGGAGCCGAGGCGAGCCAAAACGGGTTGGGTGATTTGATGCCAATGAAGGTGGTGTTCAGGTCTGCCATTTCATGCCCCCTTCAGGCTTGCGTGAATATCCATGGCCACGTCGCGGCCCTCGGCCACTGCGGTCACGGTCAGATCATCGCCGCCGACCGCGCAATCTCCGCCAGCCCAGACATTCGGCAAGCTGGTGCGCCCCGCGCCGGTCACCGCGATCTTGTTCCCGTCGAGCGCCAGCGGCACCGGCGTTCCCGCAAGCCGCTGCCCGATCGCGGTGAACAGCTGATCGGCTTTCAGGCGAAATGTCTGGCTGGTCAGTTCCAGCCCCTTCGGGCCGGGCCTAGTGTAGGCAAATTCGACCTCGCGCACTGCGCCCGCCCCGAAAATCGCCACCGGTGCTGCATTCGGGATGATCTTCACACCGCTTGCCGTCGCGTGGTCCTGTTCATGGCGGCTGGCAGGCATTTCCGCCTGACTTCTGCGGTAGACGATGGTGACGTTTTCTGCCCCGAGAAGCTTCGACTGCACGGCGGCATCAATCGCCGTCATGCCGCCGCCAACCACCACCACGTCGCGCCCGACCGGCAGTTGCGCCAGATCGGATGCCTGCCGCAACTCGCGGATGAAGTCGGTCGCGGGCAGAACCTGGTCAAGTTGCTCGCCCGCCAGCCCCAGCGCGTTGACCCCGCCGAGGCCAATGCCCAGAAACACCGCGTCATGGCCTGCGCGCAGGTCATCGAGGCTGCCCTCGCGCCCCAGCGCCCAGCCGCTCACTACGGCAATACCACCGATTTTCAGCAACCATTCGACCTCTGCCTGCGCAAACCCGCCCGGCACCTTGTAGGCCGCAAGCCCGTATTCGTTCAGGCCCCCGGCCTTGGGCCTTGCATCGTAAAGCGTGACCGCATGGCCCAGCAGCGCCAGACGATGCGCGCAGGAAAGCCCCGCTGGCCCGGCACCGACCACCGCCACCTTGCGCCCGGTCGGCGCGGCGCGCGTGAAGGGGTGGCCGCCAGCGGCCATCAACCTGTCGGTGGCAAAGCGCTGCAATGCGCCGATCTCGACCGGCTTGCCCTCGGCCGCCTCGCGCACGCAAGCCCCTTCGCAGAGGTTTTCTGTCGGGCAGACGCGGGCACAGGTGCCGCCGAGGATGTTCTGCGCAAAAATGGTGCGCGCGGCGGCCTCGGGGGTATCAGTCGCGATCTGACGGATGAACAGCGGAATGTCGATGCTCGTCGGGCAGGCAGTCACGCAGGGTGCATCGAAACAGAAATAGCATCGGTCGGCGGCAACCCGCGCCTCGTACATTCCCAAGGGCGGCGCAACATCGGCGAAATTCGCGGCAAGATGTGCCGCATCAAGTCGGCCTGCCGCGACGCCGGGGGTAAGTTGGCTGTTGGTCACGAGCGACCTCCCTGATTGGTCCGATTTTCCTCAGGCTGCCACAGGGTCATTATTTTATCAAATGGTAAAATACGCCGCAGTGCGGCAGCGCCAGTGCTGCCTGCAACATGGGCAGCGCCGTGCGCAGGTGCTGCAAATTGCGACACTCTATCCCCGACACCCGGGCAAACTGATCGCTTTCCCTGCCCTGACGGCTGTCGTATAACCCAGCCGATGACGGCGCGGCGCGCCGCAGGGGCAGAGCGGCCCCGCAACCGGACCTCTGAGGACCCCATGAGCAAACACACCCATGAAGACGATGTGGCTTTCATCCAGGCGCTTGCCGAACTCCTGAACAAGAACGCGTTGACCGAGCTTTCGGTAATGCGCGAATACGGAGAGGATGACAGCCTTGAAGTGCGGGTGGTAAAACAGGCCCAGATGGTCGCCGCTGCGCCACAGCCTGCGGCCTATGCCGCCGCCCCCGCCGCGGTTGCTGCGGCACCCGCAGCGGTAGCCGCAGTCAGCGATGACCCCGCCCGCCATCCCGGCGCGGTGCCCTCGCCGATGGTCGGCACGGTTTACCTTTCCGCCGAACCGGGAGCCGAGCCCTTCGTGACCCTGGGCGCGCAGGTAGAAGAAGGGCAGACGTTGCTCATCATCGAAGCCATGAAAACCATGAACCACATCGGTGCGCCCCGTGCGGGCACCGTGAAGCGCATCCTCGTCGATAACGGCACCCCCGCCGAATACGGCACGCCCCTGATGATCGTCGAGTGAGGCCGCAATGTTCGACAAGATCCTGATCGCGAACCGTGGCGAGATTGCGCTGCGGGTGATCCGCGCCTGCCACGAGATGGGCATCGCCTCGGTTGCGGTGCATTCCACCGCCGATGCCGACGCCATGCATGTGCGGATGGCGGACGAATCTGTCTGCATCGGGCCAAACCCCTCGACGCTGAGCTATCTCTCCGTGCCGGCGATCGTTTCGGCCTGCGAAATTACCGGCGCGCAGGCAATCCATCCCGGTTACGGCTTCCTCAGCGAAAACGCAGCTTTCGTGCAGGTGCTGGAAGATCACGGCATCACCTTCATCGGCCCCACTGCGGAACACATCCGCATCATGGGCGACAAGATCACCGCCAAGGACACGATGAAAAAGCTCGGCGTGCCCTGCGTGCCCGGCTCTGACGGCGCGGTGGCCGATGTAGCGGCGGCCAAGCGCGAAGCCAAAGCCATCGGCTATCCGATCATCATCAAGGCCACCGCTGGCGGCGGTGGTCGTGGCATGAAGGTGGCAAAAGACGAGAGCGAGCTTGAGGTCGCCTTCCGCACCGCCCGCAGCGAGGCAAAGGCCGCGTTCGGCAATGACGAAGTCTATATGGAAAAGTACCTCCAGACACCGCGTCACATCGAGATTCAGGTGTTTGGCGATGGCAAGGGCCGTGCCGTGCATCTGGGCGAACGCGACTGCTCGTTGCAGCGCCGCCACCAGAAGGTGATGGAGGAAGCCCCAGGCCCGGTCATTACCGCCGAACAGCGCGCCCGGATCGGCAAGATCTGCGCCGATGCGGTGGCACGCATCAACTACATCGGTGCCGGAACCATCGAGTTCCTCTATGAAAACGGCGAGTTCTATTTCATCGAAATGAACACCCGCCTGCAGGTCGAACACCCGGTGACCGAAGCAATTTTCGGCGTCGATCTGGTGCGCGAACAGATCCGCGTTGCGGCCGGGCTGCCGCTCGATTTCACGCAAAAAGACCTCACCATTCGCGGCCACGCCATTGAGGTGCGGCTGAATGCCGAGAAACTGCCGAACTTTACCCCCTGCCCCGGCAAGATCACCCAATACCACGCGCCGGGCGGGCTTGGCGTGCGCATGGACAGCGCGCTTTACGATGGCTATGTGATCCCGCCGTATTATGACAGCCTGATCGGCAAGCTGATCGTGCACGGCCGCGACCGGCCCGAAGCGCTGGCGCGGCTCAACCGCGCCCTGGGCGAATTGATCGTGGACGGGGTCGATACCACGGTGCCGCTGTTTCGCGCGCTTCTTGCCGAGCCTGACATTCTGGCGGGAAACTATTCGATCCATTGGCTCGAAACCTTTCTTGCCGAGAGCTTCGAATAGAGGTTCGGAGCTGCCGCACCGGGCGGGGCTTTCCGGAACAGGCTCGATATTGCCCGGAAAATCGAAGAGCCCCATCTGTTTGCCCCCGCACAAAATCTGCGTCACTATGGCCAAAATCCAGCCCAGCCCCGCGATCCGGACAAGCAGACCCGATGCGCCAAGCCGACCCCCCGCTTTCGCCGGAAATGCTGCTTTCGGGCTATGCGCAGGGTATTTTCCCAATGGCGATGACGCGCGACGAGGCCGAACTGCACTGGTTCGACCCGCCGCGGCGGGGGGTGATGCCGCTTGACGCGCTGCACGTTTCGCGCTCGCTTCGCCGCCGGGTGCTGCGCTGGAATTACCTCGTGCGTATCGATTCTGCCTTTTGCGAGGTGGTTTCTGCCTGTGGCGCGCGCCCCGAGACATGGATCAACGCCGAACTCGCGCGGCTTTACCAAAGCCTGCATGCCTCCGGCCACGCGCATTCGCTTGAAATATGGCAGGAAGACGCACTGGTGGGCGGCATTTTTGGCGTGACCCTCGGCGGCGCGTTCTTTGGCGAAAGCATGTTTTCGCGCCGCCGCGACGCGTCAAAACTCGCCATGGTCTGGCTTGTCGACCGGTTGCGGCGCGGCGGCTTTACGCTCTTTGACACGCAATATCTGACGCCGCATCTGGCAAGCCTTGGCGGTATCGAGATCCCGCGCGCCCGATACCACGCAGCTCTGGCCGATGCGTTGCCCAGGCAGGCAGATTTCGCGCGCCCAGCCGCCGCCTCGCCTCAGGAAATCTTGCAGCGGATCAGCCAGACGTCGTAGCGGGAATCGTCCATCGCCGAAAGCGCAGGGCTGTCGGAAATCATCCAGCCGTTGAACTTTTCCGCCGCGGTGGTGGTGTCGATGATGACCAGCCGCGCAAAGGCCTTTGATGCCGGGTCCTCGGGCGGATAGCGACATTCGGCAAGTGTCACCGAAAGCCGCCGGTAAACCACCGTTTCGCCAGCCGCCAGTTCAAGATCGGTGGTGATGCCGGAAATCCGGTCGAGCGCGCGCAGCACCGCGCCGGGTGCCGCCGCAACCTCTTGCGCGAACGCTCCTGCGGGCAGCAGCAGCAAAAAGGCAAGCGCCGCGCGAATCATGGCGCGGTCTCCGCGGCAGGTGCCGCACTGCCACCGCCGACGAACTTCAAGAGCAGGTTGAGCAGGCTGACCGCGCCTTGCGTATCTTCGATCTCGGCCCCGGGGGCGAGGTTTTCGATGGCGCCGCCCGGCATCACCTCGACAAAGGCACCGCCCAAGAGCCCCTCGGAGGCAACCAGCATGCCGCTGTCGGCGGGCAGCACGACGCCCTCGTTGATCGCAATTCTCGCATCGGCAAAAAATGTCACCGGGTTCAGCGCGAGGTTGGTGACAGTGCCGATCTTTACCCCGGCAAGGCGCACATCGCTGCCGACGGTGATGCCTTCAACCGACCGGAACGAGGCGCGCACCTCATAGCCACCCCGCTTGGGCGCAAAACTCGACCCCTGGGCGGCCCAGAAAAAGAACCCGAGCGCGATCAGCATGACCGCAGCACCTGCCAGAACTTCGGTGCGGTTCTCGGCCATGCCCTATTCCGGCTGCCAGGCCTCGTAGTCGCGCCGTTCGACCGGCGCGGCACGGCGCAGCGACCCCGCAGGCGCATAGGCACCCGGCGTGCCGGACAGGTTTGCCTGATGCGGCAGCTCCCAGCCCTTGCGCGGCATTGGCACATCGCTCGGCGCGTCGGCATAGGTGTGGTGCAGCCAGCCATTCCAGTCTGCGGAAATGCGGCTCGGCTCGCAGACGCCATTGTAGATCACCCAGCGGCGCTTGTCGTCGCGGGTGCGGTAATAGATGTTGCCCTCAACATCCTCACCCACCCGCACACCCTTGCGCCATGTATAGACCTGGGTGCCGAGGGTCTGGCCATTCCACCAGGTCAGAAGCCGGAGCAGGAATTTCATGCGTTGAGTCCTCCGCGTGTGCTGCCTTGCGCCCGATATGAACCATGCACAGGCGAAGGTCCAGAGGCAAGCGCCGCGCGCGCCCTTGCGCCAAATGTCGCTGTCTCGCGGGTCTGGCTGCCGGGCTTCACGGCAATATTGCAAGCCACGCCCAGACGGTAAGGATCGACGCGGCAGTGGCAAGGAGCACGCTCGATGCCGCGACGCGCTTGGCCACGCCATAGATGCTGGCGAAAAGATAGGCGTTTACCCCCGGTGCCATTGAAGCGGTCACTACCGCCGATCGCAATGCCGAGGTTTCGAGCCCGAAACCCCAGCGCCCTAGCCCGTAGGTCACCGCCGGGTGCACGATCAGCGACAGCACCGTGACCATCCCGATAGCCTTCATGTCGCCCTCGGGGCGGTAGCGGAACAGCACCCCGCCAAGGCCGAAGAGCGCGGTCGGCAGCGCCGCCGACGCCATCATGTCCACCGCCGCCCAGATCGAGCCGTGCAGTGCCAGGCCAGACAGGTTCACCACGAACCCTGCCAGAATGCCAAGCACCAGCGGCGTTCTCAGTATCCCGCTCAGCGCATTCACCGCCACCCGGCCCAGCGTGGCACCCGAACCATGGCTGCGCACCCCCTCCATCAGGGTGATGCCGAAGGTGTAAAGCAGCGGCGAATGGACCGAGATGATGGCAAAGTTCCCCGCCAGCGCCGCGGTGCCATAGGCCCTTTCGGTAATCGGGATACCCAGCAGCAACGAGTTGGAGAAGAGGCAGCAGAACCCTATCGCAACCGCATCGGTCCCCGGCCTCTTGAACAGCAGCCGCGCACCGGTCAGGCCAAGACCAAAGGCAATGAAGGCCCCCGCATAGAACGAAAGCATCAGGCCGGGGTCATAGGAGGCTCCAAGATCGAGCTTGGCAATGGAGCGGAACAGCAGCACCGGCACCGCGAAATTCTGCGCAAAGCGCATCACCCCATCGACCGCACTTTCCGAAAAAAGCCCCTGCCAGGCCGCCACATAGCCGAAACCCAACACCAGAAACACCGGCAGGATGACGTCAATGAGTGCCCCCATCAGAGAGCGAACTCCAGCACCATCCCGTCATGGGCCGGGGTCACATGCGCCGGGGTTTCCGCGGCAACTTGGCCGTGGTCGAGGTCAATGTGCATGTTGGTCAAAACCGCCCGTTCCGGCGCTGCGCGGTCGATCCATTCAAGCGCGCGTTCAAGGTGCACATGCGTCGGGTGCGGCTTGCGGCGCAGCGCATCGAGCACCCAGAGCTTCAGCCCCGCAAGCAGCAGCCACGAAGCCTCGGGAATGGCCGAAACGTCGGGAACATAGGCCAGCGGACCAACACGAAACCCGAGCGCGTCGATATCGCCGTGGCGAACGGGGATCGGGGTGAACCCGATCGGCCCGCCCGCGCCTGTCACCTCGAAGGCTGCGCGGATCGTGTGCAGATCGCAGATCGCCGGGTAGGAGCTGTCGGCGGGCTGCACGAAGGCATAGCCGAAACGCCCAAGCAGCGCTTCCTGCGTTTCGCCGTCGGCCCAGACCGGCATCCGGGCACCGGCGTTGAAGGTA
The DNA here is from genome assembly GCF_030684035.1 of Phaeovulum sp. GTDB lineage: Bacteria > Pseudomonadota > Alphaproteobacteria > Rhodobacterales > Rhodobacteraceae > UBA6213. The sequence continues at coordinate 42,138 of NZ_JAUXPI010000036.1, forward strand.
AGCTGGCGGATATCGTCAAGCCCGTTCACATGGTCGGCGTGGGCGTGGGTATAGACCACCGCATCCAGCGTTGAAACACCGGTGGCAAGCAGTTGCGCGCGCATGTCGGGGCTGGTGTCGATCAGCGCCCGGGTGGTGCCATGAACACCAACCCGCTCGACCAGCATCGAGCACCGCAGCCGGGTGTTGCGGGGGTTCGAGGGGTCGCATTCGCCCCAGTGACCGCCAATGCGCGGCACCCCGCCCGACGACCCGCAGCCCAGAATGGTGAAACGCAGAAGGCTCATCCGGCGATCCTCGCCTTGGCAAAGAGGCGGTCGAAATTGGCTGATGTGGCAGCAGCGAACTCGGCCAGGCTCAGGCCGAATACCGAGGCACCGACAGCGGCGGTATGGGCGGTAAAGGCTGGTTCGTTGCGCCTGCCGCGGTGCGGCGAAGGGGCGAGATAGGGCGCATCGGTTTCAACCAGCACCCGGTCAAGCGGCGCGGCGGCAAAGATATCGCGGATCTCCTGGCTCTTGGGAAAGGTGGCGATGCCCGACATCGAAAGGTAAAAGCCAAGGTCCAGCGCCACCCGCGCCAGCGCTGGCGAGGACGAATAGCAGTGCATGACGCAGCCAAAGGCACCGGCGCGATGCTCCTCGGTCAATATCCGCGCCATGTCGGCATCGGCGGCACGCGAATGGATGATGAGCGGCAAGCCGGTAGCCCGCGCCGCCTCGATATGGACCCGCAGGCTGACCTGTTGCAGCGTGGCGCTTTCGGCGGTGTAATGGTAATCCAGCCCGGTTTCGCCGATGCCGACGAACTTTGGATGCGCCGCCAGCGCCACCAGTTCGGCAACGGTGGCAAGCGGTTCCTCGGCGGCGCTCATCGGGTGGGTGCCCGCAGCCCAGAACACGCCGCGATGCGCCTCGGAAATGGCGCGCACCTGCGCCACATTGCGCAGCCTCGTGCAGATCGTCACCATGCGGGTGACGCCCGCGGCATGTGCCCGCTCGACCACCTGCCCCAACTCGCCCGCAAAATCGGGGAAGTCCAGATGGCAGTGGCTGTCAACGAGTGCGGGCGGGGTAGGCATTGGCCGGTCCTTGTGCTCAGGCAGCGGCGGCCGCCGAGATATGCAGCACCATATCCATGACGAGCGCCGCAGGGTCAAGGTTCACCGCCCGCCCGCGCCGGGCACGCGCGCCAAGCTCTTGTTGCAGCTCGGCCCAGCGGCGCGCATCGGAGGCGTCGAGCGCGAGGCGCGCGAAGGCTGCGGCCTCGCCGGGCGCGGCCTCGGGAAACGGCGCGCCCACAACACCGGCGCGCGCAAGCCGGGTCAGGAACAGATCGAAAAGATCAAGGACAAGATCGAAACGCGCGGCATTGGCCGCCCCTGCCGCCGCGTCGGAAAAGGCCAGCGCCGCCGCGCGGTCGAAGCGTGGCTGCGCGGCCATCAGCCCGACAAGCCGCGCGTAAAGGTCGAGCCCGTCAAGGTTGGTGATACGCATGGCCGCCCCGACCGAGCCGCAGGCAAGCGCGGCAAGCGCCTCGGGTGCCTGCACCTCGATCCCCGCCTGCGCCAGCGCCGCGGCCATGTCCGCTGGTTCCAGCGTCGCCGCCCGCAACTCGCGGCAACGCGAGCGGATGGTGGGCAAAAGCCGCGCCGGCTGGTGCGCAATCAAAAGGAAGGTGACCGCCGCGGGCGGCTCCTCCAGCAGCTTCAAGAGCGCATTGGCGGCCTGCACGTTCAATTCGTCCGCCGCATCGACAATCACCACCCGCCGCCCGCCATCGACGGCGGAAAGCTGCAAGAACCCCTTGAGCCTGCGCGCCTCGTCAACCCGGATATCAGCGGAAAGCGCGGTGCCTTTTTCGTTCGGGCCACGGCGCAGCAAGAAAAGCCGTGGCTCGGCCAGCGCAATGCTGCGCCGGATCACCGGGTGGTCAGGCGGGGTGTCGAGGCTCGCAGGCGGGGGGGCGGCAAAAAGCCCGCCGGGGTCGGCCTGGCTGAGCAAGAACCGTGCAATGCGCCATGCCAGCGTGGCCTTGCCGACGCCGCGCGGGCCGGTGATGAGCCAGCCGTGGTGCAGCCGCCCGGTGGCGAAGGCACCAAGAAAGTCGCCCTCTGCGCGACCTTGCCCGTAAAGGCGCAGGGTTTCGCGCGGGTGGGCGGCACCGGGTGCGCAGTCGGGCTCGGGCAGGTCCGGGGCGTCGGCGCTCATGCCAGCGCCGCGCGGGCGAGTGTTGCAACCTCGGCCGCCACCACTTCGGGCGGCCGGGCCCCGTTGACGACGCGGAAGCGGGCAGGAAACTCGGCGGCAAGCGCCAGAAAGCCCACGCGCATCCGCAGCTGCATGCCGATGCCGAAATCCTCGAACCGCTCCTCGTGCCCTTTGCGCGCCAGCGCCCGGCCAAGCCCTTCGACGGGGTCGATATCGATGAGAAAGGTCAGGTCAGGCTCGATGCCGATCATCATCGCGTGCAGGGCATCTACCGTGGCGCGCAAATCGCCGCGCGTCAGGCCCTGATACATCCGCGTGCTGTCGGCGAAACGGTCACTTATGACAATCCGCCCGGCGGCAAGCGCAGGGCGAATGGTGCGCTCCAGATGGTCGCGGCGGGCGGCGGTGAACAGCAGGATCTCGGTTTCCGCCGACCAACGCTCGGGGTCACCTTCCAGCACCAGACGGCGGATTTCCTCGGCTCCGGGGCTGCCCCCCGGCTCGCGGGTGGCAAGCACATCGCGGCCCTCGGCCCGCAATGCCTCGGCGAGCAGTCGCGCCTGGGTGGATTTGCCCGACCCGTCGATACCCTCGAAGCTGATGAACATGCCTGCCTCAGTTGCCCGCAGCTTCAGCAAGCTTGCCCGCAAGCCGCGCGAAGGCAGCGCGGAGCCGCACCGTGATGCCGCCCGCCGCAACCTCGGCAGCCGCGACCAGCGGTATCCGCTTGCTGCCTGCGATCCCTGGCACCTCGACCACCAACTCGCCAAGCACCTGCCCGGCGGAAATTGGCGCGGTGACCGGGGCGGCATAGATTGCCTCGGCCTTCAGCCCCTCGCCTGCAACGGCGGGCACCAGAAGCCGCAGGTCGGCCCCGGCGACCAGCGTCACATCGGGCGCGGCACCAAGCCAAACCGGCACCGAAACCAGCGCCGAGCCCTTGGCCACCACGGTTCTCAAAAGGAACTGGCGAAATGCCCAGGCAACGATCTGTTCGGATTCGCGCGCCCGCGCGGCTTCGCTTTCAAACCCTGACAGGACAAGGATCAGCCGCCTTTCCCCCTGCACGACCGAACCGACCAAACCGTAGCCCGCTTCGGTGGTGTGCCCGGTCTTCATGCCGTCGGCACCGATACCCATTCCCAACAGCGGGTTGCGGTTGTTCTTGTTCGCCTCGGAGCGGTTCTTGTAATTGTATTCGGTCTGCGCAAAGACCGGATAATACTCGGGAAACTCGGTGATGATCCGGCGCGCGACGATGCCAAGGTCGCGCATGCTCATGCGGTGGTTGGGGTCTGGCCAGCCCGAAGCATTGGCGAATGTCGCGGTCTCCATGCCAAGCGCGCGGGCGCGATCGGTCATTGCCTTGGCAAAGGCATCTTCGCTGCCCGCAAGCCCTTCGGCTACCACGATGCAGGCATCATTGCCCGAATTGATGATGATCCCGTGGATCAGTTCTTCCACCGTCGGGCGGTCGGTTTCGTTGAGAAACATCGTCGAGCCGCCGATCGCCTTGGCGCGCGCGGTAACCGCAAAACGGGTGTCGAGCGTTACCCGGCCATCGCGCAGCGCCTCGAACAGCATGTAGAGCGTCATCAGTTTCGACATCGAAGCCGGCGGCAATGGCTGGTCGGCGTTTTTTTCCAGCAGAACCGTGTCGGTGGCGAGGTCGTAAACCCAGGCTGCGCGCGCCGTGGTTTCATAGGCACGCGCAGGCAACGCCAGCAGCAGCACCGCCATCAGCAGCGCGAGGAAAGGGCGGAGGGCGGCTAGGTACATCTGGTGCATTGGCAAGCTCAGTTGGAAACGGCGTAAGCGTCGGCATAGCCGAGCGCCTTGACCTTGGCCAGAAGTGGCCCGCGCTCGGCGGCACTGGCAGCGGGCCCGGCGATCACCCGCCAGAAGGTCTTGCCGTGGCTGCTTTCCTTCTTGACCACGGCCCCGAGACCGGCGGCGCGGATCTGCTCGGCGGCACGGTTGGCGTTGGCCTCGACGCTGAAAATGCCGATCTGCACATAGGCTTGGGTGAGCGCCCTCGCGGGTGCCGCAGTGCTTGCGGCGGCTGGCGCAGCTTCGGCGGCGGCAATGGCAGCTGCGGCGGTGCTGGTGACATCGCCAAGCGGGGTTGCGGTGATGGTGCCCGGCGCGCCGGTAACTGGCGCGGGCGCTGCCGCTGCGGCAGGCACCTCGGGGGCGACTTCCTCGCGGCGCAGCGCAATTACCGAAAGCGCGGCGGGCTGCCCGGCGAGCATTCCAAGCGCTGCGGCGGCATCGGAAGAGACTTGAACCCGCGGTCCGGGGGCCTCGCGCTCGCGCCGGAACAACGCGCCGATCACGAATTTGCCGTTGCCGGAATTGCGGATGATCACCCGCTCGGGGCTGGTTACGCTCGCATCGGCAACCCAAACCCCTCCGAGCGAGGGCCTGCCATCCCAAAGACCCTGATCGGTCAGCGAAAACACATCGGGGGCCTCGACATCGCGCTCCACCAGTCGGGTGGAAACTTCGGCGACGGGCGCAGCTCCTTCCCCGCCGCCGCCGAACGGCCGCCCGCCCTCGCCGCAGCCCGAAAGCCCCAGCCCGGTTGCCAGCACCGCGACCATCCAGCCGATGCGCGCCCTCGTCATTCGTGCCCCCTTCGCGCGGCTGTTTGCCGCGTCTGTCTGAACCTGCCTGTCGGCGGCAACGCGCCGCCCCTGCGCTGCGTTGCGCCGAACTCTACCCGCTTCGCCGCCTCAAGAAAAGTGCGCATGCGGCGGCTGGCGGTTTTGTGCTTTGCCTTCGCTTGGCAAAGGTTTCGAGCTTGGTCATGGCTGCAAGCGAGAATTTGTCGTATAGTGCATTCGCCGCATTTTGGCACAGTTCGGGGCCGTGGGTTTGCTGCCATGCCGTTGCACGGGGCGCGCGGCCCGTTTGGGGGGAGCATCATGAAAATTCTTCGCGCGCTCAAGGCTTTCAGCACCGCACTTGCGGCGCTCGCAATTTCAGCTGTTTCTGCGGCCGCAGTCGAAGCGGTTGCCACGACTTGGCTTAACGTGCGCTCTGGTCCCGGCGGCGGCTTTGGCGTGGTCACCACGCTGGCACCGAATACGGTCGTCAATGTCTCGGAATGTCAGGACAACGGCTGGTGCTATGTCGAGCACGCCGGGCCAAGCGGCTGGGTCAGTTCCACATATCTGGCAGCACCCGCCGCGGGCGGCGGCGGTGCCAGTGCCGACCCCAACTGCAAACTGAGCCTGACACTCGGCCCCTCGGGCCCGACGCTTTCGCTGGTTTGCGGTGACGGCAGCGTGACTGTGCCTTTGCCGGGCACCCCGCCACCGCCACCGCCGCCACCGCCGGTTGGCGATCAGGCCTGTTTCTACCAGGACCCGAACTATGGTGGGCAGGAATTCTGCTACGGAACCGGCACCCTGAATTCGCTGAACGCGACCTTCAACAACAAGATCTCGTCGGTGAAGCTTTTCGGTGCCGCCCGGGCGCGGCTCTGCGACAATACCAATCTCGGCGGTCCGTGCTTTGCCGTCACCTCCGATACCGCGCTGCTCACCGCCGCGATCAACGACAAGGCCTCGTCGCTTGCGGTGCATACCGGCATCTGGCTTGATGTGGTGCCGCTGCCGCTGCCACCGGTGCTTCCGCTTCTGCCGGTAACGCATTCGACCGGGGCGATAGACCTGCACCAGACCTTTTCCGCCAACCTCGACAACGGCTCGATCGGCAGCGCCGGGGCGGACATCTGGTACCAGGCGGTTACCGCCGCCGAAAAATACATAACCCCGCGCAATGGCGCGCAACTGGCGCTGGGTGATGGTTCGAACCGTGGCTACGCTGGTTGCCGTGTCGCCTCGTTCAGCGGCGCACAAATTTCGCTCAACTCGATCCCGGTTGGCACCTATGTCTGTGTCAAGACCAGCGAGGGCCGCACCTCGCAATTCCGGCTGAATGGCTATGTCGGAACCACCATGAAGTTGGGCTACACGACCTGGACCAACTGAACCTACGAAAGGGCGGCGCTGCCCGCGCCGCCCGCTTTCCCCGCCCCTACCGCGCGGCTTCACCAGCCGGGCAAGCAAGCCCTTTCAGAATCGCCCCGACCACGGTAAAGCCCTGATCCGTCGGAGGCTTGGCGGAGCGGTTTGGCGCACTGGTCTTGAAAGCCGACTTCGGAAGGGTGGCAGAGTGGTCGATTGCTCTGGTCTTGAAAACCAGCGATGCGCAAGCATCCGTGGGTTCGAATCCCACCCCTTCCGCCACGACTTTACCCATTGATATTGTGAGATATTTGGCACTGCGCCGACTGCGAAACAGGGTCGGCTTGGCTGATGGGCATTCGGCATCGGATCTTGCGCCGCCCATGCGGCTGTGCTGCGAGCCGCCGCGCGGGCGTGGCTTCAGACATAACCGGCGGCCCGGTGCGGCCCTGCCGACGAGCGGTAGACCAGCAGCTTGCGCTCGTACCGGCAGACTTCGCTGCCGCCGCGGACAATGCCCCTGGTCTGCACATGCAGGATACCCTGGTCCGGCCGCGACTTGGTTTCGCGTTTGCCCAATATCGTTGACTCGGCAAAAACCATGTCGCCGTCGCGGATCGGATGCGCGAAGCTGACATTTTCCCACGCCAGGTTTGCCACGACGCGGCCAAAGGCGCGCGTCGTGGTGGCGGCAAAGGCGCCCAGGATCCAGGCCTGCGAAATCTCGGCGGCCCCGCCGCCCGCACAGGCGGCAAAAGTCGGGTCCATCAGAACCGGCGAATGGTCACCCGCGATCGTGGCGCGGTACCGCGCTTCGGCCCAGGAAAAGCTGAAGCCGGGGCGATGCTCGATGACCAGACCCGGATCGACGTCATCAAACTCCAGTCCCAGGGTCTCGACAAACTCGTTGTCGCCAACGGCAATATGCGAAGGGTGCAGGCGCATCTGGTTTTCTTCCTCAATAGCCAAGGGCGGCAAACGGGCCACGGTCGCGGCGATAGATCTGCTGATCATAGGTCACGATGGCGACCACGGTCTTGTCGGCGCGCACCAGGCTCGCCTCGCAGGAGACGATGCCGCAATCGGGGTCGGCGGCGTCGGCGCGGGTGCCAAGCACAAGGGTTTGCGCATAAAGCGTGTCGCCGCCATAAACCGGCGCGGTGAGCCGAATGGAACTGAATCCCTCAATTCGCCTGCGCCGCCCGAAGGTCTTCCAGCCAAGCCCAACGGCGCGCTGCAAGGTGAGCGTGCTGACCACAAGCGGCCGCCCGAATTCTGTCGCAGCGGCGTAATGTTCATCATAATGCAGCGCGGCCTGATTCAAGGTTGCAAGAGCTTCGTTGACATTGTCCTGCTGGGTGATGGTCACGCCGGGGCGGTGATGGAAAAGCTGGCCGGAAGCGAAATCCTCGAAACTCAGGCCGACAGACTCGCGGATGCGCCCTTCGGCAATCGGGTCAAAAGCTGCGAACACGTTCGGGCCTCCTGTTGCTAGGGCGCGGTTCATTGGCGCTGTTCTGCGCGTGCAAGGATGCGTCGCGCAGCATTGGCCACCGGCAGGTCGATCATTTTTCCGTCGAGTTGTGCGGCCCCCCCGTGCGCTGCATCCAGCGCGGCCAGCACGCGCCTTGCACGGGTGATTTCGGCTTCCGAGGGCTGGAATGCATCCAGAATGGGGGCAACCTGCGCCGGGTGAATGGCGAGCTTTCCGGTGAACCCCATGGCCCGCACCCGAAGCGCCTCGGCCCGCAGCGCGGCGGCATCGGCCAGATCAAGTTGCGGCACATCGAAGAGGCCGATACCAACCGCAGCCGCTGCAATCACCAGCGCGCCGCGTGCTGCAAAAAGCGGTTCCCATTCGAATGCGGCACCCAGATCCGCCGCAAGATCGGCACCGCCGAAACCGAGAGCGTCATCCCGGCCAAGCGCCGCCGCCACCGCTGCCGCCGCGTTGATGCCGCGCGCGGTTTCGATGGCAGCCAGCAATGGTCGCGCGGCGGGGTCATGGGCGCGCACCAGTTCGATGTCGCGCGGCGCTTCCACCTTGGCGAGACACAGGCCCGAAGCTGCAAGCCGACCGTCGGCCAGTGCCGCCAGATCATCGAGCGCGGCGCGCGTTCCCAAGGGATTGAGCCGGACATAGACCGAAGGGCCCATGCCGCCTTCACGCGCGCGTGCGAGGTAATCGCAAGCGGCGCGAAGGGCCGCTGGTTTCTCGGATTGCGGAACGGCATCCTCAAGATCAATGACGATGCCATCGGGCGAGGCGGCGGCCGCCTTGTCGAAGCGGTCGGGGCGGTTGCCGGGCACGAACAGCAGGCAGGACTTGTGGGCGAGGCTGTGCTGGCTCATCGCGCCGCCCCTAGCAGCATGTCGGGCAGCCCGGTTGACAGCTGCGGCACCAGTATGACCGTGATCCAGAGAATGATCATCGCAGCGAGAAACGGCAGCATGCCGCGCTGCACCTCGGTGACCGGTGCCTTTGCCACCTCGGCCATGACGAACAGGTTCAACCCGACCGGCGGGGTCAGCATGGCAATTTCGATGCCGACAATCATCACGATGGCGTATTGCACCGTGTCTATACCCAACGCGTGCAGAATGGGCACCGTGAGCGGCAGCGTGATCAGGATAATCGAATAACCCTCGAGCACGGTACCGAGCACCAGCAGGATTCCGGCCATGACGAACAGAAACTGCGTCGCGCTCAGCTCGAGCCCCATCACAAGCTCGGCAAGCCGCACCGCCAAACCATCCCGCGTGAGCCAGAGCGACAGCAGATTGGCCCCCGCAATGATCAGCAAGATCGCGGCGGTCCGGGATATTCCCTGCACCAAAACCTCGGGTACCGCGCTGAGTTTCAGTGACCGGTAAACAAAGACGCTGACCAGCAAGGCCACCGCCGCCGACAGCGCGGCAGCTTCGGTCACGGTCACGAAACCGCCGTAGATGCCACCCAGAACGATCAGCGGAACCGCGAGCGCGGGGAGTGCCGCGAGATTGGCGCGCGCCAGTTCCGGCCAGCCGGGAAACGGAATTGGTTTGCCCCCCTGCCCGCGCGCCATGACCATGATGACAAGCGAAAACAGCCCCACCTGAATTGCGCCCGGAACAACGCCCGCAAGAAAAAGCCGCGGGATCGAGGTTTCGGACATCAATCCGTAGATCACCATCGGCATCGAGGGCGGGATGAGAATTCCAAGGGTTCCCGCGGCCGCAGTTACGCCAAGCGCGAAGGGGCGCTTGTAGCCGCGCTCGAGCATTTCGGGCACGACCATGGTTCCCATCGCCAGAACCGTTGCGACCGACGAGCCGCTGATCGCCGAGAACATTGCGGTTGCGGCGAGCGCCGCCAACGGAATGCCACCGGGCAGACGCCCGATCCAGCTTGCCGCCATCAGGATGAGGGCGCGAGCGATGCCGCCGCCCTGAATGAACCCGGCGGCGATCACGAAAAACGGCACCGCCATCAGCGTTGCCGAATTCATGTGGTCAAGCACGGTCTGGGCAATTCCCGCAACCGACCCGCCATCGAGCAACAACAGCACGATGCCGAGCCCCATGAGCACGATGTAGATGGGAATTCCCAGTGCCAGAAGCCCCAGCAGCGCGACAATTCCGTAGATGGCCTCAATTCCCATGGTGCCGCGTATCCCTCAGAATTCGTGCTTGCCCAATTCGTCGCGGACCTTGCCGGCAATGATCTTCGTCGTGCGCACCGCAAGATGGAAAGCCAGCAGAAATGCGCCAACCGGCAGCGACAGATAGTAAATCCAGAGCGGCAGCCGCAGCGTTGAGGATGTGCGCTCGTCCCAGCGGTGGGCCTGTTCGACAACCAGCGCACCGGACCAGAGCAGAAATAGCGCCAGGGCAATTCCAGCCACCCCCGCCGCCACGATCAGCAAGAACCGCAACCGGGCCGGAAGAATGGCAAGCGCGGTATCAACGCGAACGTGGCCGCCTTGCCCTGCCGTCCGCGCCCCGGCAAGAAAGGTGGCCCAGATGGTAACGAAGATGGTCAGATCAAACGCCCAGTCGAGCGTGACGCTTGGCAAGAGGTAGCGGGCGGTCATCGCCGCGCAGGCAAGCAGCAGCGCCGTTGCCGCCAGCGCCGCGATCAGGGCTTTTTCAACGGCGTCGATTGCGGCAAGCGCACGGTTCATCGATCGATCCTCGCAAGTGCGGCCCTGCCCCGCGCCAATTGCCTCGGCACCGGCAGGGCCCCGTGGCTTCAGTTCAGCTTTGCGATCTCGGCCTGCGCAAGCGCGACGATCGCCGGATCGACGCCGAGTTGCACGGCGATTTCGGGCGCAAGCGCCAGAAGGCGCGCATTTACCTCGGCCAGTTCCGCCGGATCGGGCTCGTGGATGACAACGCCATTCGCGGCGTTTTCTTCGGCTGCGGCGGCTTGCCGACGAACCGCCTCGGCACGCTCTTCATCAATCACGCTTTCCCATGCCTCACGGAAGGCCTTCTGGTGTTCGGCACTCAGGCTGTCCCAGAACTTCTTGTTGACCAGCGGAACGTAGTAGAGAACCGACACCTGGTCGACGAAGACCGATTTCACCCCCGCCTCGAACAGCTTGGCCGAGCGGAGTGTTTCATTGGTCGTAAGCAGCGCGTCGATCGCCCCTTGCGACAGCGCCATTGGCACATCCGGAAACGGGATCGAAACCCCTTCAGCCCCAAGCGCCTTGTAGCGCGCAATAAAGCCTGCGCCGCCCGGCACCCGGATGCGGGCTCCCTTGAAATCGGCAAAGCTGGTCAGGTCGCGTCCCGCGCCGAATGTGTTGGTGAAACCCAGCAGGAACCATCTGCCCGGCACCACAAGGCCAAGCTTGTCGCCGATATTGGCGGCCAGCGCCGCCCCAAGCTCGCCGTCAACCAACTGGTTCACCTGCTCGGGCGAGCGCCCGGAAAACAGCGGCAGATCAAGTAGGTTCATGTTGGAGACAAAGGCGGCGATTGACGAATTCGTGGTCACCGACATTTCGATGTCGCCCTGCGCCACGGCCTTGGGCTCATCGCGGGCGGCATAAAGTTGCCCGGCCTCGAACAACTCGCCAACCAGTTCGTTCGAAGTTGCCGCCGCCAGGCGCTCCATGAACACCCGCAGGGTGATGTTGCGCACATGGTTTGGCCCGGTATCCACCGAAATCCGGTATTTCGTCTCGGCCGCCGCGTAGCCTGTCAGCGAAGCCAGCGCGAGTGTGGCGGTAAGCGCCAGCCCTGCGAGGCTGCGGCTGTAAGAGATATATTCCTTCATCGTTCTTCCTCCCAGAAGTGTCAGATTGCAGCTGCCCGGCAGCCCGCCTTTGCTTTCGACGCCGCCTTTCTGGCCATGTCGTCGAATGTCACTTGATCTTGTATGGACAACCGGACAAAATCAAGCCCAAGTTTACGCGGAGGACAAAATGGGTTTGCTCACCGGCATCAGGGTGCTTGCAGTCGAGCTTTACGGTGCCGGTCCGTTCGGGACCCAGGCCTTGGCAGATCTGGGTGCCGAGATCATCAAGATCGAAAACCCGCGCGAGGGCGGCGATGTTACCCGCTCGCTCGGGCCTTATTTCGACGCGGCCATGGGCGAGACCGCCGAAAGCCTGTTCTTCCAGTCGATCAACCGCAACAAGCGCAGTGTCGCGCTGGATCTGGCCACCCCCGAGGGGCATGCGGCATTCCTAGCGCTGGCGCGCGGGGTCGATGCGGTTGCCTGCAACCTGCGCGGCGACGTTCCGGCGAAACTCGGCATAACTTACGAGACGCTCGCGGCGGTGAACCCGAAGATCGTCTGCGCCTTCCTGACGGCTTATGGGCGCGAGGGCAGCCGCGCCAGTTGGCCCGGATATGATTACATGATTCAGGCCGAGGCGGGGTATTTTGCGCTGAATGGCGAGCCGGATTCGCCGCCTTCCCGGTTCGGGCTTTCCATTGTCGATTTCATGACCGGGTATTGCATGGCGCTGTCGCTGCTTGCAGGCATCATGGCGGCGCGTGAAAGCGGCACCGGGCGCAATATCGATGTGGCGCTTTACGATGTCGGCCTCGCCAATCTGAATTACCTCGCGGCATGGAGCGCCAATGCAGGCTACGAGCCTGCGCGCATTGCGCGCTCTGGCCACCCAACACTGGTTCCCTGCCAGTTGTTCCGCACCAAGGATAGCTGGATCTACATCATGGCGAACAAGGAGAAATTCTTCCCAGCCCTTTGCGCGGCGCTGAACCGGCCCGAGTTGGTAGCGGATGCGCGATTCACCGGCTTTGCCGAGCGCCTTGCGCATCGCGCGGAACTTTCCGATTTGCTCGACGATGCCTTCGGTACGCGCACTACCGCGGATTGGCTTGAGACACTCGCCGGCGTGGTCCCGGCAGCACCCGTCATGAAAATGGGCGAGGCGCTGAAATCGCGCTTCACCGAGGAAAGGAACATGGTCGTCGAAGTGGAAACCGCCGATGGCGCAAGGGTAAAGGTCGTCGGCTCGCCGTTTCGCACCGGCGAAGCCGACCCCTGCCGCGCAGCCCCCGTTCTTGGTCAGGACACGGAGGCGTTGCTTTTGGCGGCGGGCTATGGTTCACCCCAAATCGAAGCAATGCGCAGGCGCGGCATCGTGATTTGACTGGCGGCGATTGCCCGCCCGACGAAGGCAGAACCATGGCAGCGGGAGCAAGTCCGCTTTTCAAGCAAATTGCGCTGGCACTTGGCGATGCAATCGAGGCCGGATCGATTGCCGTTGGCGCAATGCTGCCGACCGAAGCGGAACTGGCGCGCCGCTACAGTGTCAGCCGCCATACCGTTCGCGATGCCCTGAGCGAATTGCGCAGCCTGGGGCTGATTGAAAGTCGTCAGGGCAAGGGCAGCTACGTTGTTCGCGTGCACCGGCTTTCAGGCTATACCCAGTCCTATTCGTCGATCGAGGAACTCACCCGATTTGCAGTTGGCACACCACTTCACGCGATCGCCGTTGATGATGTGCTCGCCGATATCGCCCTGGCCCGAAAAATTGATGGCGGGGTCGGCCAATCCTACGTTCGCATCCGCGCTTTGCGCTATGACCACGACGACACCAGCTCGATCCCGGTGGGATATGTGGAGGTTTATGTTGATGCCAGCTTCGGTCGGATTCGTTCGCAGTTGCACGATCTGAAGATATCGATCGCGGAGACACTGGAGCGCCTTTACGATGTCCACATTTCCCGAATTGAACAGGAGATTTCGGTCCATGTGCTCAGCGAAGAAATTGCGGCGCGGTTGCATACGAAACCGGGCACTCCGGCGATGCTGATCCGGCGCAAATACGCCTCGGAAAACGGACGGATATTCGAGATAGCCTTCAGCTATTACCCGATGGGCCGCTTTGCCTATAGAAACGTGTTGCAGCGCAAGACCTAGTGTTCGACACCTGACGCAGGATTCCCGCCGGTGCCATGCTGTGGCATAGTCGGAGGATGAGACGCTCCGACATCTGCCTTTTCCTTGGCCCCGCCGACCGCGCTGAGCTTCAAGCTCTGCTGACCAACCGCAA
>NZ_JAUXPI010000025.1 GCF_030684035.1 Phaeovulum sp.
ATCCTGACCGGGGTCTGGCTCTGGAACAATTCTGCTGCGGCGATGGCTGCCGTGGCGATCTACGGCATCGCCTTTGTCGCCGCATACTGGATCGGGCATTATTACTTCCGCCGCCGCGCGCGCGGCCAGCGCAAGCCTCGCGAAACCGGAACCGCCCGCATGCATGTGTCGGCGCGCGCGCCGAGGCCTCCGGACTGACAGTCACCCGGAATGGCCCCGGCTTTGGCAATCAAAACGATGGCGTCGGTTGACGCCCGAGAGTGGCGGCGGCGTGGCAAGGCGAAAACCACTTGCGAGCGGCCCGGACGCCGCACCGAAGGACCAAGCCCGCTCAGTTTTCCCTGAAGGCGCGGGTGAAGTAGTCGGTGAAGGGTTTGACGAGGTAGGCGATCGGGGTGCGGGCGTCGGTGCGGATGAAGGCTTCCACCGGCATGCCGGGCAACAGGGTCATGCCCTCGAGCGCCTCGACCGCGCCGGGTTCGAGCATAATTTCGGCGCGGTAATAGGTTGCCTGGCTGCGGCTGTCGGTGAACGCATCAGCCGAGACCACCGTGACACGCCCAGCGAGCTTGGGCGTGGTGCGCGCCGCGAAAGCCGGGAACACCAGCGTTGCCGCCTGCCCGACGCGCACCTGATCGATATGGATCGGGGCGACGTTTACCGCAATGACCAGCGGGCGGTCCTGCGGTATGAGGTAAAGCACCGGGTCGGCGGCGCGCAGCACGGCGCGCGGGGTGGTGACCTGCAGCCCGAGCACCACGCCCGAAACCGGTGCCACGATGTCGAGCCGCAGGACCCGCTCGGCCAGCGCGCGGCGACGCTCGGCAAGCTCCAGCTCGCGGTAGCCGATGTCGCGCAACTGGGCATTCGCCTCTTCTCGCCGCGCCGCGGCAAGCCGCAGCGCCTCGATCTCGATCTCGGTGATGCGGCCCGCTGATTGCGCGCGCGCGGCGGCGAGCGCGCCGACCTCACCCTGCAAACGCGCCGCCTCACGCTCAAGCGCCAGCACCCGGCTTGCTTGCGCCAAACCCTTGTCGAGCAATTCCTGCTGGCTGGCGCGCTCCTGCCCGATCAGCGCCAGTTGCGTGGTCAGCGCCGCGCCTTGTGCCTCAAGCCCGGCGATCTGGCTGCGGATCTGGCCGCGTTGCTCGGCAAGCTTGCCGATCTGCTGCGCCAGCGTTTCGCGCCGTGCCGCGAACAGCCGCCGCTGGCCTTCGGTCAGTTCGGCCAGCTCGGGGCGCAGGGCGGCGGCGTGCAGCAGCTCTGCCGGAAAGCCGATCTCGGCTGCATCATCGCGCTCGGCCTCAAGCCTGCCCCGGCGGGCGAATATCTCGTAAAGCTGGCCTTCGACAATCGCCAGTTCCGAGCCGATGGTTGCGCCATCGAGGCGCAGCAGCAGCTGGCCCGCCAGAACCCGGGCGCCCTCGGCCACATGAATGCTTTCGACCACGCCGCCATCGGGATGTTGCACGATCTGGCGGTTCTGCTCCACCTCGATGCGCCCCGAAACCACCACGGCACCGGCGATAGTGGTCAAGCCAGCCCAGCCACCAAAGCCGCCGACGAGCGCGGCAAGGGTCATGAGCCCGACGATGATATGGCGGCGGGCTGACCAGGGCCTGGGGTCCGATGACGGGTTCACCGCACGCCTCCCAGTGCGGGGCTGGCGACTATCTCGGCGTGGTTCTTCACCATCTCGCGCAGCACCTGGTCGCGCGGGCCAAAAGCGCGGCGCGTGCCGCCTTCAAGCACCAGCAAAAGGTCGCATTCCTGTATCGCGGCGGGGCGGTGCGCCATGATCAGGATCGCGCCGCCAGCCGCCTTCATCGCCCGGACCGCCTGATTGAGCGCCTGCGAGCCGTCGTTATCAAGGTTCGAATTCGGCTCATCAAGCACCAGCAACAACGGCGCGCCATAAAGCGCCCGCGCAAGGCCGATGCGCTGGATCTGGCCGCCCGAAAGCCGCCCGCCGAGTGCCTGCAGGTTGGTATCGTAGCCATCGGGCAGGGCCAGGATCATCTCGTGTGCCGCCGCCCGCCGCGCCGCCGAAACCACAAGCGCGGCATCGGGCGGCTCGGCCAGCCGCGCGATGTTGTCGGCGATGGTGCCGTCAAACAGCGTCACCCGCTGCGGCAGGTAACCGACATAGCCGCCGAGCACGTCGGGGTCGTATTGGTCGAGCGTCGCGCCATCAAGCCGCACCTTGCCGCCCGCCACGGGCCAGGCACCGATCAGCGCCCGCGCCAGCGTCGATTTGCCCGAGCCCGAAGGGCCGATCACCCCCAGCGCCTGCCCCGGTTCAAGCCGGAAGCCGATCACCCGCAGCACCGCGCGCGAGTCTCCGGGGGGCACCACGGTCAGCCCCTGCACATCAAGCAGGGCGCGGGGGCGCGGCAGTGCGGTCATCTGCGGCCGCTCCGGTTGCAGTGTCAGAAGCGTGGCAAGCCGCCCCCAGCCCTCCTCGGCACGCTGCACCACCGCCCATTGCCCCACCGCCACCTCGATCGGTTGCAGCGCGCGGCCCAAGAGGATCGAGCCGGCGATCATCGCCCCCGCCGTCAGCTCGCCCTGTAGCACCAGCCAGGCCCCAAGCCCCAGCATCGCCGATTGCAGAAACAGGCGGAACGACCTGGAGATCGCCGAGAAAAGGCCGATCAGGTCGGCCGAAGTGATCGACCGCTCAAGCGCCGCCCTGCGTGCCTTTTGCCAGCGCTGGAACCCGGCACCCGCCATGCCCAGTGCCTGCACCGCTTCCGACTCGGACTTCAGGCTCTCGGCAAAACGCTCCGCCGCCAGCGCCGCTGCGTTGGCGCGCTGCATTGGTGCCTGCGTCAGCCGCTGGTTCAGCAGCGCCACCCCGATCAGCAAAACCCCGCCACCGACCGCCAGCCAGCCCAGCAAGGGGTGAAACACGAAGATCGCCGCAATGAACAGCGCCGTCCACGGCAGATCGGCAAGTGCCATCTGCACCGGCGAGGCGAGAAACCGTTGCACCGCCTCCAGATCGCGCTGCCCCGCAGCGGCCACCGCATCACCGGGGTAAAGCGCCAGCCGCCGCACCGAGGCCCGAAACACCCGGCCATGGAGCCGATCCTGAAACCGCGCCCCGACCCGCGCCATCACCCGGCACCGGACGTGGTCGAGCAGACCCATGCAGAGGAAGAGGAATGCCACCAACCCGGTCAGCGCCACCAGTGTCTCCTCTGACTGGCTGCCAAGCACCCGGTCATAAATCTGCAACATGTAAAGCGGCCCGGTCAGCATCAGGAGGTTCACGAACACGCTGAACATGAGCACTGCCGCGAGCGCCCCCGCCGAAGCCCCCCGCGCCGCGCGCAATTCCGCCAGCCCAGGGTCGCGCGCAGCAATGATCATCGGTCCCAACCTTCTGTCGCAATCCGGCCCGCGCACATTGCGGACCCCTGCCAGAGGCTTTGCCACAATTGGGTGAAGGCGAGCTTACCGCGCTCGCGAAGGCGCGCCTCCATGGCGCAATTGCCAGGGCGCTGCGCCGCCAAGCGCCTGGGATTTAGCCAAACGCGCGCGGCTCAGCGCGCCGTGGCACCCTTTTTGGCTTCGGCATGAATGAGCAGGGGCTTGGTGGCCGGGTTGGTCACCGATTCTTCGTTGACGACCACTTCGGAAACCGTGCTCAGGCCCGGCAGTTCGAACATGGTGTCAAGCAACAGATCCTCGAGGATCGAACGCAGCCCGCGCGCCCCGGTCTTGCGCCTGATGGCACGGTGGGCGATTGCCTTGAGCGCGTCATCGGTGAAGCTGAGCTTCACATCCTCCATCTCGAACAGGCGCTGATACTGCTTGACCAGCGCATTCTTCGGCTCGGTCAGGATCGTTACCAGCGCCGCCTCGTCAAGGTCGGTCAGCGTGGCGATCACCGGCAGGCGGCCGACAAATTCGGGGATCAGCCCGTATTTCAGCAGGTCTTCCGGCTCCAACTCGCCAAAAAGCTCGCCGACGCCGCGCGCATCGGGGTCTTTCACCTCGGCCCCGAAGCCCATTGCGCTGCCCTTGTTGCGCTGCGCAATGATCCGTTCGAGGCCAGAAAACGCTCCACCACAGACAAAAAGAATGTTGGTGGTATCGACCTGCAGGAACTCTTGCTGCGGGTGCTTGCGCCCGCCCTGCGGCGGCACCGAGGCAACAGTGCCCTCCATGATCTTCAAAAGCGCCTGCTGCACCCCCTCGCCCGAGACATCGCGGGTGATCGAGGGGTTGTCGGACTTGCGGGTGATCTTGTCCACTTCGTCGATGTAGACAATGCCGCGCTGCGCCCGTTCGACGTTGTATTCGGATGCCTGCAACAGCTTGAGGATGATGTTTTCGACATCCTCGCCCACATAGCCCGCTTCGGTCAGCGTCGTTGCATCCGCCATGGTGAACGGCACATCCAGAATCCGCGCCAGAGTTTGCGCCAGCAGGGTCTTGCCGCAGCCGGTCGGGCCGATCAGCAGGATGTTCGACTTGGCCAGTTCGACATCGGACTTGGAACCGTGGTTGAGCCGCTTGTAATGGTTGTGCACGGCAACCGAGAGCACGCGCTTGGCATGATCCTGCCCGATCACATAATCATCGAGAACCTTGCAGATTTCGCGCGGTGCGGGCACCCCGCCGGTGGTCTTGAGCCCCGAAGTCTTGGTCTCTTCGCGGATGATATCCATGCACAATTCGACGCATTCGTCGCAGATGAACACGGTTGGGCCGGCTATCAGCTTGCGCACCTCGTGCTGGCTCTTGCCGCAAAACGAGCAATAAAGAGTGTTCTTGCTGTCCGAGCCTGAATTCGTCGCCATCATTTCCCTCTGCGGCTTGCCCGGCGCTTGCGCGTCCGGGGCCTTTCACGGACTGCCCTTTAGCGCCAGACTAGGGCAGCCCCTCATTCATCACAACGCCAAAATTCCCCGCATTGCGTCAAAACGCCGCGATGCGGGGCAAGCTCAGGTCGTGGGCGTTTCCGCCTTGCCGCGGCTTTCGAGGATCTCGTCGATCAGGCCCCAGTCTTTCGCGTCTTCGGCCGACATGAAGTTGTCGCGCTCAAGCGCGGCCACCACTTTTTCCAGCGGCTGACCGGTGTGTTTCACATAGATCGCGTTCAGCCGGTCCTTCAGCTTCTGCGTCTCCTGCGCATGAATCATGATGTCGGTGGCCTGGCCCTGATAACCGCCCGAGGGCTGGTGCACCATCACCCGGCTGTTGGGCAGCGAAAAGCGCATGCCCTTTTCGCCTGCCGTCAGAAGCAGGCTGCCCATGCTTGCCGCCTGACCGATGACCAGCGTCGAAACCTTGGGCTTGATGTATTGCATGGTGTCATAGATCGACAGTCCCGAGGTCACGACACCGCCGGGGCTGTTGATATACATCGAGATTTCCTTCGAGGGATTCTCGGCCTCCAGAAACAGCAACTGCGCGCAGATCAGCGTCGAGAGGCCGTCATGCACCGGCCCGGCAAGAAAGATGATCCGCTCCTTCAAGAGCCGCGAATAGATATCGTAGGCGCGTTCGCCGCGAGAAGTCTGCTCGACCACCATCGGCACAAGCGTATTCATGTAGGTG
Source organism: Phaeovulum sp. (assembly GCF_030684035.1). GTDB lineage: Bacteria > Pseudomonadota > Alphaproteobacteria > Rhodobacterales > Rhodobacteraceae > UBA6213. Next base: position 5,572 of record NZ_JAUXPI010000025.1, read on the forward strand.
TCGATCGGGTCTCTCATCGCGCTGCCTGCCTTCTCTTGATGCGGGTCCAATAGCCTTTGATCCTTAGCGGAGTCTTAGTGTCGCGGGCCGGGGCCTGCAAGGGCGCGCGGGCTTTTGCGCTGGCGTGGCTGCGCAAAACCACCGCTTGGCGGTTAATCCCGCGGCAAGGGTTGGTGGCTAGTCTTGCGTGCATGCGCCGCTTTGCCGTTGTGCCACCGAAGGGATCCGCCATGAAACGAACTGCCGTCGCGCTACTGCTAACCCTCGCCGCAACCACCGCCAATGCCGCCGACATCGCCACCCTTGCACACGATTATGTCGAAACCCGCATCCCGCTCTGGTCGGCCATGCCGGTGCTTGTCGCCGCCGTGCAGGCATCGAACTCGGCACATGCGAACCTTGATGAAGCCGCGATTCTGGCGCTCGACGCGGCCTGGCGGGCAGAGATCGGGCAAGCGCTTCAGCCGACGATCAAGCCGATACTCACCAATGACGCGGCCTCGGCGCTGCGCGCCATCGTCCAGCAGGCGGGCGGCACCATTGCCGAGATCATCGTGATGGACAACCGCGGGCTCAACGTCGCCGCCGCCGAAGCCACATCGGATTTCTGGCAGGGCGACGAGGCAAAGTTCACCGCCACCTACCCGCTCGGCGCGGGTGCCCTGCACCAAGGCGAGGTTGATTTCGACGAATCTTCCCAGCTTTTCACCATTCAGATCTCGTTCACCCTCGCCGACGCCAGCGGCACACCTATCGGTGCCATGATGGTCGCGATCAACGCCGAAACGCTCGACTGAGCTGCCGCAAAAGGACTTTTCCGATGAAATTCCCGCATTTGCCGCGGATCGTCTGGGCGCGGTTCTTCCGCTCGATATTCTTCAAGGCCACGCTGATTGTTGCGCTCGCGGTCGCCACCGTGACCGCGGTCATGGCCTCGCTCAGCTATCTCGACGCCCGCGCCAATGCGGTGCGTGAGGCGCAGGAACATGCCGAGGTGGTCAGCCCGATGATCGCGCGGCAGGTTGCCGGGCCGCTGCGTTTTGCCAAGTCTGAACAGGCGCGCGCCGTGCTCGACCAGATCATCCTTGATGGCAACGGCACGGCCACCGGGGCCGTCGTGATCGATATCGAAGGCAAGCCACTGGCCGCAAGAATCGCTGGCGCAAACATCGATCTGTTGCAGGAAACGGCGCTTGAGGCGCTCTATTCAGGCGGGCCGTTCCGCGCAGAGGATGGCTTTACTTATGCGGTCCCCGTCACTGCGGGCGAGGAAGGCATCATCTATGGCGCACTGGCCACAAGCTGGACCGCGGATCCGGCGCTCGCCCTTCTGCACGCGGGTCTCTTGCGCGCCGCGGCGATCACCGCGGCAATCTTTCTGGCAACGCTGCTGGTCGCCGCGCATGCCTTTTACCGGGTGATCGCGCGCCCGATCACCCGCATCAACGCCGCGATGACGCGGGTGGCAGCGGCCGATTACCAGACCCGAGTCCCCTGCCTCAGGCGGCGCGACGAAATCGGTGCCATTGCCGCGTCGCTCGAAGCGTTTCGCGCCGCCCTCGCCGCCTCGAAGGAAACCAACCGCGCCGCGCTTATGCGTGGAGCCGCACTTGAAGCAGGCTCGACAGCGGTCATGCTGACCGATTCGAACCGCATCGTCACCTACGCCAATGACGCGATGAAGGCATTGCTGCGCTGCCACGGCGCGGCAATTCGCAAGTCCTACCCAGGATGCAACCCCGAAGACCTCGTCGGTTCCTCTGCCGAACAGCTGATCGGCACCGATCCCGAAGCGGGTGCTCCGCCACAATCGGCGCAAAAGACGCGGCACGAGCACCGTTTTGAATCCGGCACCGTGGTGATCACGGTCAGTCGCGTCAGCGATGCGGACGGAGCCGATCTCGGATATGTCGCCGAGTGGCGCGATATCACCGAAGACAAGCGCGCCGCCGCAGTGGTTTCCGCAATCGACCTCTCGCAGGCCCGCGCCGAATTTGCAACCGACGGCAGGCTTGCCGCTGCAAATGCCCGATTTCTTGAGCTTTTTGGTGCAGAGGCCGCCAATGTCCTTGGCCGCACACTCGGCGATTCCCTGGCGATGCGCGATGGTGCCGCCGGTGCCGCGCTGTTTTCCGAACTTGCCCTGGGCCACCCGCTCAGCGGCGCTTTCGAACTGGAGCGCGGCGGCAGCGCGCCCGCGATCCTGCTCGGGGCCATCAGCCCGGTGCTGGATGCGCAATGCCAGCCGCAAGCCTATGTGCTTCTGGGCACCGATGTGACCGCGTCCGAGGCTGCGCTGGCGGCAAACGAGACAGCGCGCAGCCGGGCCGAAGCCGCCCAGCAGGCTGTCGTCGAGGCGCTCCGTGGCGCGCTTTCGCGGCTTTCCGAGGGCGATCTGACCGCCGAAATCACCACCATCTTCACGCCCGCATACGGGCAACTTCGCAGCGATTTCAATTCGGCGCTAAAGAACATGCGGCTGGCAATGCGCGGCGTCGTTGAAAGCGCTGCCGCGATCGGCAGCGATGCGGCCGAGATTTCGACGGCCGCCGACGATCTCTCGCGTCGCACCGAACAGCAGGCCGGTGCGCTTGAAGAAACCGCTGCGGCACTGGACCAACTGACCGCCTCGGTCAAATCCGCCGCAGAAATGGCCGCGCATGCCAACCAGATGGTGGCAAGCGCCAAATCAAACGCCGAAACTTCGGGCCAGGTTGTGCGCGAAGCGATTCTGGCGATGGGCGAAATTGCCGAAAGCTCTGGCAAGATCTCCAAGATCACCTCGGTCATCGACGAAATCGCCTTTCAGACCAACCTGTTGGCGCTCAACGCCGGGGTCGAGGCGGCGCGGGCGGGCGAGGCGGGGCGCGGCTTTGCCGTGGTCGCCTCCGAGGTGCGGGCGCTGGCGCAGCGATCGTCAGAGGCCGCGCGGGAAATTGCCAGCCTGATCGCCGCGTCTTCAGGCCAGGTCAAGCGCGGCGTCGGGCTTGTCGGCCAGGCAGGCGAGGCGCTCGGTGGCATCGAAAGTTCGGTGCGCGAAATCTACGGTGCCGTTTCCGAAATCGCCGCCTCGGCCCGCGAACAGTCCACCGGGCTCGCCGAAATCAACACGGCCGTGAACCAGCTCGATCAGGTCACCCAACAAAACGCCGCCATGTTCGAACAGACCACCGCCGCCAGCCATTCGCTGACGCGCGGTGCCGAAACGCTCGCCGAAACCACCGCGAAATTCCGCATCGGTTCGGAAACGGCAGCGCCAGCAGCAGTCACTTCGTCCCTGCGCCGCTCGGGACCCGGGACCGAGGCGCATTCTGCGCCCGCCGCCGCTACCACGGCGGGGGGCGCGGCACCGCCGCCGCGGTCGCACCAGCCCCTGCCCGCAGCGCCCGCACGATCCGCCCTGTCTGCTTCGCGCGGGTTTGGTGCCGGGCGGCAGGGCGCGCAGACCGCAACCGCGGCGCAACTGCCCGACGAAGCGGACTGGGAAGATTTTTGAGCCGCGGCCCGAAGCCCACGACCGCAACGCTTGCATCCTGGCAAAACCGCGCAGGCGACCTCCGTTCAGTGCCTGTTCTGGCAGGATCGCGGCGATCAGCCCGGCGCTGGCCCGCGCAGCGCGCTGCGGTACCAGGCGATGATCGCGGCACGCTCCGCCGGTTCCATGAAGCTCAGATTGGCAGGCGGCATCGCATCGGTAATGCCCGCCTGCACATAGATGCGCTGCGCCTGCCGCGCCACTTGTTCCGGGGTTTCAAGCGCCACCGCCTTTGGTGCCCGGCCGATACCAGGGTAGCCGGGTTCGCTGGCATGGCACATCGAGCACCGCCCGAGCACGATACCGGCAACCTCGTCAAAACCCTCAGCCGCCGCGAACCGCGCCGCCGCCGGTGGCAGCGCGGCCCCTTCCTGCAATTCCTCGCCCCGCCCGTCCGGCAGCGACAGCCAGACCATCAGCGCACCAAGCGCCAGCGTCGCCGCCCAGGTCCACCATGGCGCGGGCAAATGCGCATGGCGACGATTGAACCAGTGCCGGATCGTCACACCCATGAGGAACACCAGACTCGCGACAAGCCAGTTCCAGTCGCTGGCAAACGCCAGCGGATAGTGGTTCGACAGCATCAGAAACACCACCGGAAGTGTCAGGTAATTGTTGTGCGTGCTCCGTTGCTTGGCAATGATCCCATATTTCGGGTCCGGAACCCGCCCGGCGATCAGATCTGCGACCACAACCCTCTGGTTTGGAATGATGACCAGAAACACATTCGCCGACATGATCGTGGCGGTGAACGCGCCAAGGTGCAAAAGCGCCGCGCGCCCGGTGAAAACCTGCGTATAGCCCCATGCCACGCCCACCAGAATGACATAGAGCCCGAGCATCAGCCGGGTATTGTCGCGCCCGAAGGCCGAGCGGCAGATCGCATCATAGGCGAGCCAACCAAAGCCGAGCGAACCCAGAGAGATCGCCACCGCCTGCCAGACCGTCAGATCGGCTATTGCGGGGTCGATCAGATAGAATTCCGCACCAAGGTAATAGACCAGCACCAGCATCGCAAAACCACTGAGCCAGGTCGCATAGCTTTCCCATTTGAACCAGGTCAACTGGGCGGGAAGCTCGGCCGGGGCCACCAGATACTTGCGGATATGGTAAAAGCCGCCGCCATGCACCTGCCAGGCTGCCCCCTTCACCCCCGCCGCCGCGACAGCTTCAGGGTGCAGGCCAAGATCAAGCGCGATGAAGTAGAAAGACGACCCGATCCAGGCGATCGCGGTGACAACATGCAGCCAGCGCAGCGCAAAACCGCCCCATTCCAGCACAAAGGTCCAATCCAGCATCGCTCGCCCCCCCGCCCCCGTTGCGGCATGGCAGCGCGGGCGGGGCGCGCTTGTCAAGCCTTGCGCGCGGCGGCGGCCTAACTGCCGCGATAGGTCGAGTAGCCGAAAGGCGAGAGCAAGAGCGGCACATGGTAATGCGCGCCCGCATCCGAAAGCCCGAACCGGATCGGGATCAGGTCAAGAAAGCCGGGCCCGGCCGTGCCTTGGCCCAGATACGCGCCGGCGTGAAAAACCAGCTCGTAGACCCCCGGCCGAAAGCGATCAGCCGGCAAGATCGGCGCATCGGTGCGCCCGTCGGCATTGGTCACCGCCTCGGCCAGCAGGCTGCGCGTCTCGCCGGTAAGTCGGTAAAGCGCAATGCGCAGACCGACCGCCGGGCAGCCCCGCGCCGTATCGAGCACATGCGTTGTCAGATAGCCGGTCATCGCCCCACCCCAAACAGCCGCCGCGACTATGCCCGCAAAGAGGTCCGCAAGGCAACCGCGCCCCGCGCCGTGCTTGCATCGCGCGCGCCGATGTCGTGATACTGCGCAAGAACAGCGATGAGGCCCCGATGTCCCGTTACCCCCGAGACCTGCGCGGCCACGGTGCCACGCCCCCCGATGCGCGCTGGCCGGGCGGCGCGCGCATCGCCATTTCGCTGGTGCTGAACTACGAGGAAGGCGGCGAAAACTGCCTGCTTCACGGCGATGCCGCCTCGGAAGCGTTCCTTTCCGAGATCGTCGGGGCCCAGCCCTGGCCGGGGCAGCGGCACTGGAACATGGAAAGCCTCTACGATTACGGGGCCCGTGCCGGGTTCTGGCGGCTGCACCGGCTTTTCAGCCGCCTGCGCCTGCCCGTTACCGTTTTTGGCGTTGCCACCGCACTTGCCCGCAGCCCTGAACAACTGGCCGCCATGCAGGCCGCGCACTGGGAGATTGCCAGCCACGGGCTGAAATGGATCGAGCACAAGGACATGCCCGAGGCCGAGGAGCGCGCGGCGATTGCCGCGGCTATCCGGCTTCACCGGGAGGTCACCGGCACGCGCCCGCGCGGCTGGTATACCGGGCGATGCTCGATCAATACCCTGCGCCTGACCGCCGAAGAGGGCGGTTTCGACTGGATTTCCGACAGTTACAGTGACGACCTGCCCTATTGGCTCGACCTGTCCGACCGCGCGCAACTGGTCATTCCCTACACGCTCGACGCCAACGACATGCGCTTTGCCACGCCGCAGGGGTTCAATACCGGCGACGATTTCTTTCGCTACCTGCGCGACAGCTTCGATGCGCTCTATGCCGAAGGCACCGAGGGGGCCGCAAAGATGATGTCGGTCGGGCTTCACTGCCGCCTGGTCGGCCACCCCGGTCGGGTGCAGGGGCTGCGGCGGTTTCTCGACTACGCAAGCGGCCATGAAGGCGTCTGGTTTGCCACCCGTGGCCAGATCGCGGCGCATTGGGCAGCAGAGCACCCGCACCAGCCGCGCCTGCGCCCCTCGGCACTTTCCCGCGAAGATTTCATCGCCCGCTTCGGCGGCGTGTTCGAGCATTCGCCCTGGGTCGCCGAACGTGCCTTCGCGCTGGAGCTTGGGCCGGCGCATGACAGCGCCGTCGGCATGCACAACGCGCTTGCCCGCGCCTTCCGCGCCGCAAGCCGCGATGCGCGGCTCGGGGTGCTCAAGGCGCACCCCGACCTTGCGGGAAAGCTCGCCGCCGCCCGGAACCTGACCGAGGCCTCAAGTTCCGAACAGGCCTCGGCCGGCCTCGATGCGCTGACCGAAGCCGAACGCCGCCGGTTTACCACCCTCAACGCTGCCTATACCGCCCGCCACGGCTTTCCCTTCATCATCGCGGTGCGCGCGCATTCCAAGGCAGCAATTCTCGCCGCCTTCGAATCGCGTCTCGCCGCAGACAGTGCCACCGAGTTCGACACCGCCTGCCGCGAAGTCGAACACATCGCGCTCCTCCGCCTCAAGGACATGTTGCCATGACCCGTTACCACAGCCCCCAGGGCGGCCTGCCGCCACAAACCGCGCTGATGACCGGCCGCGCCGTCTTTACCCAAAGCTACGCGGTGATCCCGCGCGGGGTGTTTTCCGACATCGTCACCAGTCGCCTGCCTGACTGGGTGGGCACGCGGCTCTGGCTGATCGCGCGGCCGCTGAGCGGTTTCAGCGAAACCTTCAGCCATTACCTGATGGAGGTCGCGCCCGGCGGTGGCTCCGACACACCGGAACCAGACCCCGGAGCCGAATCGGTGGTGTTCGTCACCGAAGGCCAGATATGGCTGTCGATCGATGGCCAGGAACACGAACTTGCCCCCGGCGGCTATGCCTACCTGCCGGCCGAAAGCCTCTGGCAGGTACACAACGGATCGGCGCTGCCCGCCCGCTTTCACTGGCTGCGCAAGCTTTACGAACCCGCGCCGGGCCTCGCGCCGCCCGCCGCCTTCGTCACCGACGAGGCCGAGATTGCCCCCGATCCAATGCCCGGAACCGCTGGCCGCTGGGCCACGACGCGCTTCGTCGACCCCGATGATCTCGCCCATGACATGCATGTGAATATCGTCACCTTCCAGCCCGGCGGCACCATTCCGTTCGAGGAAACCCATGTGATGGAACACGGCATCTATGTGCTCGAAGGCAAGGCGGTCTACCGGCTCAACCAGGATTGGGTCGAGGTCGAGGCGGGAGATTACCTTTGGTTGCGCGCTTTTTGCCCGCAGGCCTGTTACGCGGGCGGCCCCGGCCCATTCCGCTACCTGCTTTACAAGGATGTAAACCGCCACGCCCGCCTGCGCGGCCTCGGTGCCTTTGGCGCGCCCTGAGCGCTGCTTCAGTCCAAATATCCTCCGGGGGTCCGGGGGTGGAAAACCCCCGGCCTTGGCAAGAGGAACCATGCAGAGAATTCGCACCGAACCGCTCGAAGCCGCCGCCTTCGCCGCATTTGGTGATGTGCTTGAGGCCGCGGGTGCCCCCGACCTTCACATCAACGCGGGCCTTTGCGCCCGCTACCACGGCCGGGCGAGGCTCGATTTCGGCCCCGACGGGCGGGCCGGGGTTTCGATCTTCAGCGCAGTCCCGCGCGCCCTGCCCTACCGCCTCGATCTGCTCGAGCGCCACCCGTTGGGCAGCCAGACCTTCATCCCGATGACCGAAAACCCGTTTCTGGTGATCGTCGCGCCCGACGTCGGCGGCAGGCCAGCTTTCCCGCGGGCCTTTCTCACCCGGTCGGGGCAAGGCATCAATCTTCTGCGCGGCACTTGGCACGGGGTGCTGACCCCGCTCGCCGCACCCGGACTTTTCGCCGTGATCGACCGTATCGGCCCGGGTGGGAACCTTGAGGAATACCCGCTCGTCGAGGCGTTCACCGTGTTTGCAGGCTAAAGCTGCGCGGCAAAGGTCGGGCCGAACTCGGCCAGCAGGAACTCTCGCTGCCGTCGCGTCGCCTCGGCGAGATACTCGCGCACATAGCCCGGTATCTCGATATCCGCCGCCCAATGCACCTTCTTGCCGGCGTTCGGGTAGGCAGCGGGGGCCATTCCCAGAAACGCCTCGATCCGCGCCAGAAATGCATCCGGTGCCGCGGCGATCATGCCGAAAGGCAAGAACAGCAGCCGGTCCTCGTCAAACGTGTCGCGCCAGCGCGGCACATAGGTCGCGTAGTCGCCGCGCACCCCGATTACCGGCTGTTTCGCCGCCAGAAGCCATGCGGCGCGGGTTTCGGGCAGCTTCGCCTTGCGCTTGAGGTTCATCCGGATCTGCGAAATCGCCCGCGCTACCGGGTCGCGCAAGAAGCACAGAAACTGCGTCGAAGGTAGAAACTTTCGCACGAATTCAACACCTTCCTCGGAAATGCAGAAATACTCCGGGGTCACGTCCAGCACCCTCTGGCCTTCGCCCGCGCGCTCGAATATCTCGCCGTACCATTTGCGGGTGAATATATGCGGACCCTGCACCCGGATCAGATAGGCAATGAAATCAAGGTCGATATCGGCGTTGCCCACCACATGCTTGCGGATCGCCTCCTTGACACCTCTGCGGATGTGCTGGGGTGCCCATTTGGCGCTGTCCGGCGCAAAATGGTAATCAAAATAATGGAGTTCCTTGAACGGCGGCACGAATACGTCGGCGCGCGCACCAAAATTGACATGAAACCATGTAGTTCCGGCCTTCTGAGCCCCGATGCAGAGAATATCGGGCTTGCGCATTCCGGCTCCTCGGGGCACCTCGGCCAAGGGTGGTACCGCCTCCCCGGCTCGAACGGGGGACCCCCAGATCCACAATCTGGTGCTCTAACCAACTGAGCTAAGGCGGCACTCGGCGCCGATTTAGCTGCCAGCGCAGGCGATTGCAAGCGAAGGATTGGCACCGGCCCTAAAGCTCGATCTGCCATTCCTGCTCGACCAGTTCCTGCCCGTAGTTGTGAACCGGTTTCGCGCCGATCAGGGTAAACCCGGATGCGGCATAAAGCGCGCAAGCCGCGCGATGGCTTTCGTGGGTCCAGAGCGTCAGGAGGCGGTAGCCTTTGGCGCGGGCGAATTCTCGGCAGCTGGTCAACAAAAGACGCCCGAGCCCCCGCCCGCGCATTTCGGGCTCGAGCAGGAACAGCCGCAGCTTCGCTACCTCGTCGCTTAGCCGCACGCAAAAGATGCAGCCGACGCGCTGCCCCCCTGACCACGCAATCCAGCCCCGTTCGCGCGCGGGGTCGCGATTGCGCAGAAAATCCGCGACAATTTCGGCCACCAACGCCTCGAAGCTCGAATCAAACCCGGCCTCGTCGGCATAAAGCGCGCCGTGACGGCTGATGACCCAGCCCGCGTCACCCGGCGCAAGGTCTCGCAACTCAATCCCGGCCGCCATTTGCCCCCCCTCAATGAACCCGATTGGAAGCTGCCAGCCCGCCAGCGTCAAGCGTTTCGGTATTGCCAGCGCCGCCGCTTTCGCGCTAGCCAAAACCGCGCGGCAGCTGCGGAGGCGGACCATGAGCATCGACAAGCAAAGCGACATCGCGGCGAACCTGCAGATCGGGCCCACCTCGCTCGGTATGGTGCGGATCTATCTTGAGGCCGATGGTATCGAGCTTCCGCTCGATTTTGAACCGGAAGAGGCCGAGGAAATCGCCGACGAATTGCGGGCCGCCGCCGAGGCGGCGCGTGCGGTCGCCGAACCTAAGGCAAAGCCGAAGAAACCAGCGAAATAACGCCGGGGTCGCGCAGCGCCTGCAACCGCAGCCCAGCACCCCGCGCGAAGGCGCGCAACATCGCCTTGCGCCGCGCCGCAGGCAGCGCTGCCTCGGGCCCGATCCGCACAATCTCGGCCCCGTATCCGTCGGCAAGGATCAGCCCGGTGCCGTCGGGCAAAAGTTCGGTCGGAAACGCGCCATCCACCGCCCAGAAGAAACGGTCGCACCATTCGAGGTAACCCTGCCACTTGCTGTCGGCCATGAAATCGGCACGGCTCGATTTGCATTCGACCACCCAGACCTCGCCCTTGGGACCAAGGCACATCAGGTCAACCCGCAACCCCGGCGCGGGCACGAACTCGGGCAGGCTGACAAAATCAAACCCCAGAAGCGCACGCGCTACCCCGCGCGCGAGCAACTGGCCGGGCATCAGGGGCACGGGTGCAAGCGTCATGGCAGAATATGAACACAAGGGGAACACCGGCGCAAGCCTTGCGCGAAGGCTGACGCGGGCCTAGATGTGAGGGCGGCGGTTACTGCTCTTCTCGTGTCCGGCAACTTTTCCAGTGGCCGATAAGCACTCCGAGGGGGCTGGCTCTGCCGGGGCCGTGGCCTCGGTATCTGGCACCCACCTGTATCAAACAGGCTCTCGGGAAAACCACGCTGGCACGGATGCTGCGGTTTCCGCCACCTATTTGCGCGCGGCGGCCTCGACCTTGACCGGGCGTCTGGCCGCAACAGGCGCGCGGGTGCCGCCGTTGCCGCCCTCGGGGTCGGCCATGCGCATCACGGCGATTGCGAACTGCACCCCGGAAAACACCAGCGCGTTGAACACCAGCAGCATTGCCACCGCGACCCAGCCAAGCGGAGAACTGGAGACGAGGTGCCAGAGGTTGGCGACGTTAAGCCACAACAAAAGCCCGACGAACACCGCCGAAAGCGCAAAGCCGATGGCGATGTTGACAAGATACAGGCGCACCAACTTCGGCATTGCATCCCTCGCTTAATCTACCGCCCCAGCCTAGCGCCCCCCGCCGCGATTTCCAGAAAAAACCGCTCAGAACGCCTCGGGGCGAAAGCTGCGCGCCATGTGGTCGAGAACGGCATTGACGAATTTCGGCTCCTTGCCCTCGGGAAAGAAGGCACGGGCAACATCGACAAACTCGTTTATCACCACCTTGGGCGGGGTCTTGGGGTTCAGCAGCTCGGCCCCGGCGGCGCGAAAAAGCGCCCGCAGGGTCGGGTCTATGCGGTCGATCGGCCAAGTTGCCAGCAAGGCGGCATCGGTCGCCTGATCGACCTTTGCCTGCCAGATCACCGCGTCTTCCAATATCCGGGCGAAAAGCGTGGTGTCGCCCTCGGCCATTTCGTCGCCCTCATAAATGGCACCGAACCGGTGGGTTTCAAATTCCGAGCGCACCCGGTCAAACGCCTGCCCCGAAGCTTCCATCTGGAAAAGCGCTTGCACCGCGTAAAGCCGGGCTGCCGATTTCATCTGGCGTTTCTCGGCGGCTGTGGGCTTGCGGGGCTTTTCGGGGTTCATGCGCGGGTCGGTCCTTTGTCATCTTGGGCGATACGGATCGTCTCGTCCAAAGGCAAAAATCCGATGCCTTTGGTCTGGCCAGCCCATTTGCGGGAAAGCGCGACTAGATGCAAGGCCGCAGCCGCAGCACCGCCGCCCTTGTTCTGCCCGGCAGGGTCGGCGCGCACCACCGCCTGATCGCGGTTTTCGACGGTGAGAATGCCGTTGCCAACCGCAACGCCTTCAAGCCCCAGCAGCATCAGCCCGCGCGATGAATCGTTGCACACCGTGTCATAATGCGTGGTCTCGCCGCGAATGATGCAGCCGAGCGCCACGAAACCATCGTAATCGGCAATCCGTGCCGCCGTAGCGATCGCCGAAGGCACCTCAAGCGCGCCAGGAACCTCGATCACCTCCGCCGTCGCACCCGCCTGCGCGGCCACGGCACGCGCACCCGCGACCAGGTTGTCAGCGATGTCCTTGTAATACGGCGCAACGACGATGAGCAGCCGCACCGGCTTGGAAAACGTCGGAAGCGGCAGAATGTGGTGGGTCTCGTTCGCGGCCATGTCTATTCCTTCGCAATCGGGCGCGTGGCCTCGATGGTCAGACCGTATGCGTCAAGCCCGATCACCTTCGGTCGCCCCGAATTGGTCAAGAGGATCAGGCGGCTGAGGCCCAGCGCCGCGAGGATCTGCGCGCCCAGCCCGTATTGGCGCAGGATCTGCGGGCTGACCTCGCCCGGTGTTGCCAGCTTCATTGCGGTATCGCGCAAAAGCACCACAACCCCGCGCCCCTCGGCCGCAATTGCCCGCATCGCGGCGGGCAAAAGCCCGGCCGCTTCGGGGTTCAGCCCCAGCACATCGTCAAGCGGGTCAAGCGCATGCATCCGCACCAACACCGGCTCGGGCGTGGAAATATCGCCCTTGCAAAGCACGATATGCTCGGCCCCCTGGGTTTCATCGGAGAACACCCGCATCGCCCAATGGCCGCCATAAACCGAGGCGACCGCCCGTTGCGCGGTTTCGTTCACCAGGTGGTCATAGCGGCGGCGGTAGGCGATCAGGTCGGAAATGGTGCCGATCTTCAGCCCGTGCTTCTGCGCGAAGGCGACAAGGTCGGGCAGCCGTGCCATGGTGCCATCTTCGTTCATGATCTCGCAGATCACGCCCGCCGGGTTCAGCCCCGCAAGCCGCGCCACATCGACCGCCGCTTCGGTATGGCCCGCGCGCACCAGCACGCCGCCATCGCGCGCCTTGAGCGGAAACACATGACCGGGCGTGGCAATATCGGCGGCACCCTTGGTGGGATCGATCGCAACGGCAATCGTGCGGGCGCGGTCATGCGCCGAAATGCCGGTGGTCACGCCTTCACGCGCCTCGATCGACATGGTGAAGGCGGTTTCGTGGCGTGATGAGTTCTTCGGGCTCATCAATGGCAGCCCCAGCGCCTCGACCCGCGCACCGGGCAGCGCCAGGCAGATCAGCCCACGCCCGTGCATCGCCATGAAATTGATTGCATTCGGGGTAGCCATCTGCGCGGGAATGACCAGATCACCTTCGTTCTCGCGGTCTTCGTGATCGACGAGAATGAACATCTGCCCATTGCGCGCGTCTTCGATGATCTCCTCCACCGAAGATATCGCGTCGCGCCAGTTTTCCTCGACCGGGCCGGGGTTTTCAAAGGTCATGCGTTCCACTCCGCCAGCCGCGCGACATAGCGCGCGAGCGTGTCAATTTCCAGGTTCACCCTGTCGCCAAGCGCGGCCCTGCCCCAGGTGGTTACAGTCCTGGTATGCGGGATCAGGTTGATGCCAAAATCGGTGCCCGCCACATCGTTCACCGTCAGCGAGGCTCCATTGAGCGCGACCGAGCCCTTTGAGGCGATATAGCCGGCAAGAGCGGCTGGCGCGCGCAAGGTGATCCGGGTGCTGTCGCCCTCGGGCTGAACCGCAATGATCTCGGCCAGCCCATCGACATGGCCCGAAACAATATGCCCGCCCAACTCGTCGCCCACCCGCAGCGCGCGTTCAAGGTTGACCCGGCGGCCCGGCACCCAAAGCCCGAGGTTGGTCTTGGAAAGCGTCTCGGCCGAAATATCGACATCGAACCAGCTTTGCGGCCTCTCGCCCTTGCCGACCACGGTCAGGCAGACCCCGTCGCAAGCAATCGATGCGCCAATCTCGATAGCCGATGCCTTGTAAGCGGTGCCGATGCGCGCGCGAACATCGCCGCGGTGCTCGACCGCAAGAACCGTGCCCATATCGGTGATGATGCCGGTGAACATGGCTGCCCCCTTTCGCTTGCCCCTGCCTAGCCCGCGGCGGGCGGCAGGGCAAGGGCCAGGCCCTCGCGGCGGCAAGCGCGGGGTTTGCCGCAGGCCCAAGATTTTCCGTGACAGCGGCGTAGTTTGCCGTAGAAAGCTGCCAGCTACCGCACAAGGTTTTCCGCAATGCCGATGCCCGACCGGCGTTTTCTGCTTCTGCAAGGCCCGCACGGACCCTTTTTCAACCAGCTCGGGGCCATGCTCCGCGCAGCGGGCTGCGCGGTGTGGCGGGTCGGGTTCAATCGCGGCGATGCGGTGTTCTGGCGTGACCCGGCGGGCTATCTGCGATTTGATGCGCCACCTGAAACCTGGCCCGAAACCTGCCGCGAAATCATTGCGAAGCACGGCATCACCGACCTTGCGCTTTACGGCGATACGCGGCCGATCCACGCACAGGCGGTGGCGATCGCTGCGGAACTGGGGCTGGTGGTGCATGTCTTCGAAGAGGGCTACCTTCGGCCCTACTGGATCAGCTATGAGCGCGATGGCGCCAACGGACATTCACGGCTGATGCAGATGAGCGTGGCCGAAATGCGCGCCGCGCTGGCCCGCACGCAATCCGATGCGGTGCAAGCCCCCGCCGTTTGGGGCGACATGCGCCAGCATGTGTTCTACGGCGCGCTCTACCATTTCTTCGTGATGGTATTGAACGGGCGCTACCGCCATTTTCGCCCGCACCGCGAGCTTACGGTGCTGTCCGAATTTCGCCTCTACCTGCGCCGCCTGCTGTTGATGCCGCTTTACACCGCCGAGCGCTGGGCTGCCGGACTGCGCATCCGCCATGGCGGATTCCCGTTCCATCTCGTGCTCTTGCAGCTCGAACACGACGCGAGTTTTCGCGCCCACAGCCCTTTTGCCTCGATGACGGAATTCATCGATCTTTGCATGCAGGGCTTCGCCGAAGGCGCGCCGCGCCACCATCATCTGGTCTTCAAGGCGCATCCGCTGGAAGATGGGCGGGTCGGCATGCGTGCCGCAATCCACGCCGCGGCGGCGCGCCACGCTGTGGCCGGGCGCGTGCATTTCATTCGCGGCGGCAAGCTTGCAGCACTTCTGGCCGAGGCGCGCAGTGCGGTCACGGTCAATTCGACCGCGGCGCAGCAGGTGCTCTGGCGCGGCCTGCCGCTGCGCGCTTTCGGGCGGGCGGTGTTTGACAAGCCCGAGTTCGTTTCAACCCAGCCGCTGGCCGAGTTTTTCGCCCGGCCCGACCGCCCCGACAGCCGCGCCTATCGCGATTACCGGCAGTTTCTGCTCGAAACCAGCCAGATCCCCGGCGGCTATTATTCGTCGCGCGGACGGCGGCAACTGATGCGCCAGATTGTCGATCTCATGCTCGCGGCGGAAGACCCCTATGACGCGCTCACGTCGGGCAAAGCGGCACCGCGGCAACAGTTGCCGCGGATGAAATAACACCGCTGGCATTTTGTCGCGGGATTCGCTAGTGTTACAGGCAAAACTTGAGGCAGTTTCCCGGCAAGAGGAGCCCGAGCAGTGAAAGTTTCGGCCAGTAGGGGCGCGCGCGCAGCCGCCCTGATAGTGCTTGTTGTGACGGTTGCGGCCTGCGCGCTGCCCCGATCCGGCCCCAACAAGCGGGAAATTTTTTCCGGTTCCGTGCAGCGCCAAGGCGATGCCTTCGTGATCGAAGTCAATGACTACGTCACCCGCGCCACCGCGGTCGTGCCAGCGCTCGGGTTCTCCGAGGCATTCCAGCGAGCAGGCGTGGTCGGCTCCGATACGATCAATGCGGGCGACACGCTCGGCCTGACGATCTGGGAAAACGTTGATGACGGGCTCCTGGCCAACCAGGGTGCCAACGCAACGCAACTGACCGAGGTGCAGGTTGATGGCGCGGGCTTCATTTTCGTCCCCTATGCCGGGCGCATCAAGGCCTCGGGCAATTCGCCCGAGGCGTTGCGCCAGATCATCACCGAAAAGCTCGATGCACAGACCCCGGACCCGCAGGTCATGGTAACGCGGCTGGCGGGCAATGGCTCGACCGTTTCGGTCTTGGGCGCGATCGGTGGCCAGGGCGTTTACGCGATCGAGCGGCCCACCCGCACGCTTTCCTCGATGATCGCGCGCGCGGGCGGCGTGACGGTAATCCCAGAAGTTGCGCGTATCACCGTGAAGCGCGGCGGCCAGACTGGCTCGATCTGGCTGCGCGACCTTTACGACAACCCGCGCATGGATATTGCCCTGCGGTCGGGCGACGTGATTTTGGTCGAACAAGATACCCGCGCCTTCACCGCGCTTGGCGCAACCGGCGCGCAGGCACGCGTGCCTTTCGAAACCAAGGCGCTTTCTGCGCTTGAGGCGATTGCCACGGTTGGCGGGCTCAATTCGCAACTGGCCGATCCGACGGGGGTTTTCGTGCTGCGCAACGAACCGGCGGAAATCGCCAATATCGTGCTTGGCCGCAACGATCTTGTCGGGGCACAGCGCATGGTCTATGTGCTCGACCTGACCGAGCCGAACGGCATGTTCATGGCGCGCGATTTTGTCATCCGCGATGGCGACACGGTCTATGTGACCGAAGCGCCCTATGTGCAGTGGCAAAAAACACTCGCCGCGCTGATGGGCCCGCTGCAGACGGTCAACACATTGAATACACTCGCAGGGAACTGATGCAGGCCGATACGGGCAGTAGCGCCGCCGGGGCAATTCCCCGGCGGCTCTTTGCCTATAACGGCGGCTTCCTTCAGCCCAGACTCCGGCGCATCCTGGCGCTTGCCGGCCACGAATTGAGGTTGGGCCTGCCCGGACCCGGCGACGGCGTGGCGGTCTGGGGGCGCAGCCCCACGGCCTGGCGCGGCGAGAGGGTTGCAGCGCGGCGCGGGGTGCCACTGGTGCGCATCGAAGACGCGTTCCTGCGCTCGATCCGCCCGGGGCGCGCGGGCGAGCCACCGATGGGACTTCTCATCGACCCCTACGGTGTGCATTTCGACAGTGCCTCGCCGTCCCTTGTCGAGCGCATGCTGGCGCGAGAGAAATTGGATAATTCCGATGTCTTGCGTCGCGCACGCGAGGGAATTGAGCGTCTCAAAGCTCTTGAACTTTCAAAATACAATAGTTTCGATATTTTGCTGCCGATGCCCGAGCCTGGCTATGTGCTGGTCGTCGATCAGACCGCAGAAGATGCTTCGATCACCCATGGCCGTGCCTCTGCTGCTACATTTCGTGAAATGCTTGCGGTGGCGCAGATCGAAAACCCGGGTGCGCGGATCATCGTCAAGACCCACCCCGAGGCCGCAATGGGTCTGCGCGCGGGGCATTTTGGCACCGATGTCACCTCCGCGCGGATCAGCCTGCTTGACGCGCAGGTTTCGCCCTGGCACCTGCTCGAAGGTGCCGTTGCAGTCTATACCGTCTCCTCGCAGCTTGGGCTTGAGGCGATTTTCGCGGGCCACAGGCCCCGTGTTTTCGGCCAGCCGTTCTACGCCGGCTGGGGCCTGACGCACGACGAGAATCCGGTGGCCCGGCGGGCTCGCAAATTGACCCGGGCGCAGCTTTTCGCGGTGACCCACATCCTCGCGCCGGTCTGGTATGACCCCTGCCGCGACAGGCTTTGCAGTTTCGAAGAAGCGGTGGACCAACTCGAAGCAGAAGTGCGCGCGTTTCGTGATGATCGCAGGGGCCATGTCGCGGTGGCAATGCGGCTCTGGAAGCGCCGTGCGCTGCAAGACGTGTTCGGCCGCGAGCAACGTCTGACCTTTGAAAACGATCCGGCGCAGGCCATCGCTCTGGCACGCGCAAAGGGGCGCGATCTGATTGTCTGGGCGGGCAGGGAAACCCCCGATCTTGCCGAAAGCGGCTTGCCCCTCGGACGCGTTGAAGACGGCTTCCTGCGCTCGCGCGGGCTTGGTGCCGATCTGGTGCCGCCGCTGTCGCTGGTGTGTGACAGGCGCGGCATCTACTATGACCCGACGCGCGCTTCGGACCTCGAGGCGCTGATCGGGACGGCACCACCTGCAGGCGGACGGCGCGCAGAAGCGCTTGTGGCCCGTCTCCGCGAGGCGCGGTTATCCAAGTACAATCTCGCGGCGTCACCGCTTCCCGCATTGCCCGCAGGCCATCGAATTCTGGTTCCGGGGCAGGTGGAAGACGATGCTTCGATCCTTCTTGGCGCTCCCGAAACATGCACTAATCTTGCATTGCTTGCCGAGACACGCGCAAAAAACCCGCAGAAAATTATCATTTTCAAACCTCACCCCGATGTTGAAGCAGGATTGCGGCCTGGTGCCGTTGCCGACGAGGCCGTGTTGCACTACGCCGACGTGATCGCCCGAAATGCCGACCCGATCGCCCTGATCGAGGCCTGCGACGAGGTCTGGACGCTGACGTCGCTCCTGGGATTCGAGGCGCTGCTGCGCGGCAAGCCGGTCACCTGCCTCGGCGTTCCCTTCTATGCGGGCTGGGGCCTGACCCAAGACCTCGTGCCCACTCCGGCGCGTCGCGCGGCGCGGCCAACCTTGTCGCAACTCGCGCATGCGGCGCTGATTGCCTATCCGCGCTACTTCGACCCGCTCAGCCGTCGTCCCTGCCCCCCCGAGGTCGCGGCCCAGCGCCTCGCCTCGGGGCAACTGCCGCATCCAGGGTTTGCAAACAGGAGTCTCGCCAAGTTGCAGGGGCTTCTTGCCAGCGCGCCATTCTGGCGGTGAACTTTAGTTCAACCTACAAACTACTTTGCGTGCAGCCAGTGGTGCAACACGTCATCGCCCAGGCGACGATGTTCGACAAGGTGAAAATCGGGCGCGGATGGCAAAACCACACCGCCGATTTCGGCCACCGACGGGGTGCCGCCCGCGCCGAAAAACCGGCCAGCCGAAATGCACACCACCTCATCGACCAACCCGGTGGACAAAAGACCTGCAGCCAGCCCTGCACCGCCCTCGCAGAAAATCCGCGTCAATCCGGCGGTGCCAAGTCGCTGCAACGCATCGGCCAAATCGACTTGCCCGGCGGTCGTCGCCGCACATCTGATGAGGCGCAGACCTGGCATCGGCTGCGCCGGGGCACTGTGGCAAATCCATACCGGAACTTCGGCGGCGGTCCGCGCAAGAGCGCTGTCCGCGCTCAAGCGAGCCTGACTATCGACAATAATTCTAATGGGTTGCCAGGCCAAGCCTAGATCGCGCGCGGTCAGATTCGGGTCATCTGCAAGCGCTGTTCCGATGCCAACCATCACCGCATCATGCTGCCCGCGCATCAGATGCACGGCGCGGCGCGCCTCGGGTCCGGTGATCCAGCGGCTGGCACCATCCGCCGTCGCAATGCGACCATCGAGTGTGACCGCAAGTTTGAGGGTAAGCCATGGCCGCCCCTCGGTGACGCGCAACAGGAACCCGGCATTCAGCGCCCGTGCCTCGGCTTCAAGCAGGTTCTCCAGCACCTCAACCCCCGCCGCGCGCAACAGCGCATGGCCGCGGCCAGAAACGCGGGGGTCGGGGTCGGTTGTGGCCGAAACCACGCGCACGATGCCCGCCTGCGCCAACGCAACCGCGCAGGGCGGCGTTGCTCCTTGATGCGCGCAGGGTTCCAAAGTGACATACGCGGTCGCGCCGCGCGCTGCAGCACCTGCTTGCGCGAGCGCCTGGGTCTCGGCGTGGGGTCTGCCGCCCGGCTGCGTCCAGCCACGGCCGACAATGATTGAACCTTGAACTATTACGCAGCCGACCGCCGGATTTGGCGCGACATTGCCAAGCCCGCGCCTCGCAAGCGCCAGAGCCAGCGCCATGAAGCGCCGGTCGAGGTCGCTGCTCACTCTTCGTTGCCGGGCTGCGGGCGCAATTCGGAAACGAACTTATCGAAATCGTCAGCGGCCTGGAAGTTCTTGTAAACGCTTGCAAATCGCACATAGGAAACGGTATCGATGCGCGCCAGCGTCTCCATTACAATCTCGCCGATGACCTTTGAGGGAATATCGGTCTCGCCCAGGCTCTCAAGCCGGCGCACAATGCCCGAGATCATCTGGTCAATGCGCTCCGGCTCCAGCGGGCGCTTCTGCATGGCGATGCGGATCGAACGTTCGAGTTTGGTGCGGTCAAAATCTTCGCGCTTGCCCGACGACTTGATCACCACGAGGTCGCGCAGTTGCACCCGCTCATAGGTGGTAAAGCGACCGCCGCAGGCAGGGCAGAACCGCCGCCGCCGGATTGCAACATGGTCTTCGGCCGGGCGACTGTCTTTGACCTGGGTATCAACATTTCCGCAAAAAGGGCAGCGCATCGCGTTTTCCTTGGTGCCAATTGGGTCTTATCCACAGGCACTATAGGGCAGCCGCGAGGGCTTGGGTAGGGGGCAATTCCACCGCAATATCTGGTGTTCAGGCGACTTTGGGGCCGAACTGGCGCCGCCCCTGCAGCCCATGCCAGAAGCCGTTCGAAAATGGCGCGGGCATCGAAAGCGCATCAAGCCGCGCTGACGCTTCGGCCGCATCAATACGCCCTGTGACACGGTCGGCAAATACCCCTGCCACCGCCACCATATCCACCCGCTGCGGCAGCAGACGGAAATGGCTCACCCCCATCGCCTGCATCGCGGCGATCTCGCCCACAAGGTTGACGTAGCTGTGCGACAACGTCTGGATACCGTTGATGGTCAGAAACGCCTGCCCGGTCACGGTTTTCAGGGGCATCCCGTCGGGGTCTTCCTCGCAGACGAACTGGCAATTGTCCTTGGTGCGGCAATGCGCGCGGGCATGATAGCAGCGCGCCGAAACGGCGAGCGAGGCGCGGCCAAACACCTGCACTTCGACCCCGACACCCAAGCCTTTGGCGACCTTGGCCATTTCGCCCACCACCCCGGCGGGCAGCTCGACCGGAAGCGAGAAATGCGTGGCCCCCTTGCTGGCGAGGTAGCGCATGGTCTCATCGTTGTAGATGTTCATCAGCGGCCCCACGCGGTGCGGCCTTTCCGCCACATCCAGCAGCCCCGCGGTATTGTTGATCTCGATCTCGTGGCCCTCGGTCTCGCAGATCGCGGCAAGCATTTCGCGTTCGCGTTTCAGCACCACTTCGGAAAGCGACGACAGCACCACCTTTTTGCCGCCGCGCTCCAGCCGCTCGATGATATCGGGGTAGTCGCCCTCGAAATAGGGCGTGCGTTTCGAGCAGATCACTTCGCCGAGGTAGACGGTGCCCACCGGGGCTTCATCGGCGATGCGCGCGTAGAAATCGCGGCGCTCTTCAGGTTTCCAGTGGTAGATTACGGGTCCGAGGGTGAGGCTTTGCATGGGTTTCACCGCCATTTCTTGGTCTTGAAGGCACCTTCGGTCTGCTTCTGGCCTTCGGTCAGCGCGATGAGGTCGGCCAACTCCGGCTCCTGCCCGGCAAGGATCGAGTCGACCGCCTTGCGGAACGCCGAGACCGCGCTTTTCACATAGGCGCGCGAACGTTGGCGGCCCTCGATCTTGAAGGCGTCCACCCCGGCCTCGATCAATGCGGGCAAGAGACCGGAGAGGTTGAGGCTGATCGGCTCCTCGAAAGCATAATAGGCATCGGGCCGGTTCGGGGCGTTGTAGCGGCCCTTGCAGATCGTCGGGTAGCCCGCCTGCTCGTCGGGGGCGAAACTGTCGATGGTGAAATCTGCAAGCCGCGTCGTCACCGAACCATCGGCTTGCTTGTCGTAATGAACATCTGCGGCGGGAGAGCAGACGCCGTCCATGTTGGTCGAAAGCCCGGTGACGTAATTTGTCAGGCTGCACCGGCCTTCCACCATCAGCCCGTGGTTGCCGAAGATGAATGTCTCGATCTCGCAGGGGATTTCGCGCGCGAGCTGCTTGATTTCCGGCACCGTCAGAATCCGCGGCAACACCACCCGCTTCACCCCGAACTCGCGGGCATAATAGCGGATCGCTTCGGGGCTGGAGGCGGCGGCTTGCACGGAAAGATGCAGGCGGATGTCGGGGTAGGTCCGCTTCACATAGTCGGCCACGCCGATGTCGGCGACGATGAAGGCATCGACGCCGAACCTCGCCCCCATGTCCACCGCCTCGCGCCAGAGGTTGAAGCGGCCCGCCGTGGGGAAGGTGTTGACCGCGAGCAAAACCTTGGTGCCGTGGTCGTGGGCATGGGCGACCGAGGCCTGCATTTCCTCGGGCGTGAAGTTGAGGCCGGGGAAGTTGCGCGCGTTGGTGGCGTTCTGAAAGCCGCAATAAACCGCATCCGCCCCCGCCTCGACTGCGGTGCGAAGCGCCGCCGGGGTGCCGGCGGGGCAGACAAGTTCGGGGCGTTTCATGCGGGATCTCCCTTTTTCGCAGCCAGTCGGCGCAGCCCGGCAAGTGCTGCGCGGCCGGGCGGGCCGAACATGCCCGCCACCGATTCCGCAATCGAACCTTCCACGTCATCAAGCGCGTTGCGGAGGCAAACAACGGCTTCGGTGTTGCCCGACACGTCGAGGTCGCGCGAAAAGAACAGGGCATCGCCATCGGCGCCGCCATCCATCAGGCCCAGAAGGTCGAGGAACTTGCCGCCGATCCGCGCATCCGATGCCGGTTCGTCGCGCCGGTTGAAGGCGCGAAAGGTGAGCGCCTCGGGGTTCGGGATCAGCAGCAGGCCAAACGGCAGGCCCAGCGGGTCGATCACGAAACGGGCGGTCTTGTGCGGGCCGAGCCGGTTGAAAAGCGAGGGATTTTCGCGCGCCACGCGGGCCACGACACGTTTCAGGATCGGTTGCAGCAGAAAAAGCGGCATCGGCGGCAGAAACCGCGACAGGCCGGGGCGGGCCGGGTTCGGGTCGGAGGGGTGCGACATCTGCATCAGGCCGCGTAACACGCGCGGGCCGGGGCGGGATTGATGCAGGTCAAATGCGGAAAAAAACGGCAGGGGGGGGGGCGGATCAGGAAACGCTCCAGTGGAGCGTTTCCCCGCCGAACGCTCGGAGCGCAAGCGCAGGGCCGGGAGTTCGGGCGCTGCCCGGTGCTGGGCACCGGGCGGGGAGGCGGCCACAACTGATAGCAAGACGAGGTACGTTTCGCGTCGCTCTTAGCCTAGTGTTCCGAGTCTGACATTTGCTACCGATTTCCCCTGATTTCATCGAGAGCATCGAGCGCGCGGCGCTCGCGGGTGATGATATCATCGGCGGTCTTGCTCCAGACGAAGGGCTTCGGTTTGGCGTTGTGCTGCAGC
>NZ_JAUXPI010000005.1 GCF_030684035.1 Phaeovulum sp.
CGCCACGCGAGCTTGCGCGCCGTGTTGCGGTTGGTCAGCAGAGCTTGAAGCTCAGCGCGGTCGGCGGGGCCAAGGAAAAGGCAGATGTCGGAGCGTCTCATCCTCCGACTATGCCACAGCATGGCACCGGCGGGAATCCTACGTCAGGTGTCGAACACTAGGCTACTCGGCCGCGTAGCTTTCGACCGGCGGGCAGGTGCAGACCAGGTTGCGGTCGCCCCAGACGTTGTCAACCCGGCCCACCGGCGGCCAGTATTTATCGACCCGGAAGGCACCGGGCGGGAAGCAGCCCTGTTCGCGCGTATAGGCGCGGTCCCATTCGGCCACCAGATCTTCGACGGTGTGCGGGGCGAAATGCAGTGGGCTTTGGTCGGCGGCAATGCGGCCCTCGGCGATGTCGCGGATTTCGGCCCGGATCGCCAGCAGCGCGGTGATGAAGCGGTCGAGTTCCGCCTTGGTTTCGGATTCGGTCGGCTCCACCATCAGCGTGCCGGCCACCGGCCAGCTCATTGTCGGGGCATGAAAACCGTTGTCGATCAACCGCTTGGCGATATCGTCAACGGAAACGCCGACGTCGCCGAAAGGCCGCGTGTCAAGAATGCATTCATGCGCCACCCGGCCCCGGTTGCCCATGAACAGCACCGGATAGGCACCGCTAAGCCGCGCCGCGATGTAGTTGGCGTTGAGGATTGCGACGCGGGTTGCCTGGGTAAGACCGGTGCCACCCATCATCAGGCAATAGGCCCAGGAGATCAGCAGGATCGAAGCCGAGCCATAGGGTGCGGCGGAAACCGGCCCCTCCTGCCCGCCGGTCTCGGGATGGCCGGGCAGGTGCGGCGCAAGATGCGCCTTCACCCCGATCGGCCCCATGCCGGGGCCGCCGCCGCCATGCGGGATCGCGAAGGTCTTGTGCAGGTTCAGATGGCTCACATCCGAGCCGATCTCGCCAGGTTTTGCCAAGCCCACAAGGGCGTTCATGTTGGCACCGTCAAGATACACCTGGCCGCCGTAACGGTGGGTGATCGCGCAGACCTCGCGCACGGTTTCCTCGAAAACGCCATGGGTCGAGGGGTAGGTGACCATGCAGGCGGCAAGGCTGTCGCCCGCAGCCTTGGCCTTGGCGGCAAAATCCTCAAGGTCGATATCGCCATTTGGCGAGGCCTTCACCACCACCACCTTCATTCCCGCCATGGTCGCCGAGGCCGGGTTGGTGCCATGCGCCGAAACCGGAATGAGGCAGATGTCGCGGTGCCCCTGCCCTTGGGCGCGGTGATAGGCGGAAATCGTCAGCAAGCCTGCATATTCGCCCTGCGCGCCGGAATTTGGCTGCATCGAGAACGCATCATAGCCGGTGATCTCGCAAAGCTTCGCGGTCAGATCGGCGATCATCTCGGCGTAGCCCTCGGCCTGATTTGCAGGCACGAACGGGTGCAGGCTGCCGAATTCGGGCCAGGTCAGCGGCATCATCTCGGCCGCGGCATTGAGCTTCATCGTGCAGGAACCGAGCGGGATCATGGCGCGGTCAAGCGCCAGGTCGCGGTCGGAAAGGCGGCGCATGTAGCGCATCATTTCCGATTCGGCGCGGTTCATGTGAAACACCGGGTGGGTAAGGTAATCGGTCTTGCGCAACAGGTTTTCGCCAAAGCCAAGACGCCGCTCCGGTTCAGGCACTTCGGGAATGCCGAAGGCATCGAGCACCCGGGCGATCACGTCGGCATCGGTGGTTTCGTCAACCGAAATGCCGACCCGGTCGCGGCCGATCTTGCGCAGGTTCAACCCGCGGTGGCGGGCGGCGGCCAGTATTCCCGCCTGGCCCACGCCAACCTCGACGGTGATCGTGTCGAAGAAGGCCTCGGGCAGCACTTTTGCGCCGGCATCACGCAGGGCACCCGCCAGTTGCACCGCGTTGAAATGCACTTTTTCCGCAATCATGCGCAGGCCGACAGGCCCGTGAAAGACCGCGTAGAACGACGCCATCACCGCCAGCAGCGCCTGCGCGGTGCAGACGTTCGAGGTGGCCTTCTCGCGGCGAATATGTTGCTCGCGGGTTTGCAGCGCGAGCCGGTAGGCCCGCCCGCCGCGCGCATCGACCGAAACCCCGACCAGCCGCCCGGGCATTGCCCGCTTCAGATCGTCGCGGCATGACATGAAGGCGGCGTGCGGGCCACCGTACCCCATCGGCACGCCAAAGCGCTGCGCCGAGCCAACAGCAATGTCGGCCCCCATCGCGCCCGGTTCCTTCAGAAGGCAAAGCGCCAGCAGGTCGGTTGCCATGATCGCCACTGCGCCTGCCTCATGCAGCGCGGCGATTGCAGCGGTGAAATCGCGCACATCGCCATAGGTGCCGGGATACTGGAAGATCGCGCCGAAAACCCGCGCGGGCTCCAGCGCCTCAGGTGCCCCCACGATGACCTCGATGCCCAAGGGCAGCGCCCGGGTGCGGATCACGCCAATCGTCTGCGGGTGGCAGTTTTCATCGACAAAGAACGCCCGCGCCTTCGATTTTGCCACCCGCTCCGCCATCGTCATCGCCTCGGCGGCGGCGGTGGCTTCATCAAGCAGCGAAGCGTTGGCGATGGGCAGGCCGGTCAGGTCGCTGACCATCGTCTGATAGTTCAAGAGCGCTTCAAGCCGACCTTGCGCGATCTCCGGCTGGTAGGGGGTGTAGGCGGTGTACCAGGCCGGGTTTTCCAGTATGTTGCGCTGGATCGCGGGCGGCGTGACGGTGCCGTAATAGCCCTGCCCGATCAGCGAGGTCATCACCCGGTTCTTTGCCGCGACGCCGCGCATCTTGGCCAGAAGCGCATGCTCGGTCATCGGTGCCCAGCCAAGCGGCTCGGCCTGCCGGATCGAGCGCGGCACGGTTTCGTCAATGAGCGCATCAAGGCTTGGCACCCCCACTACCCGCAGCATCTCGGCCATCTCGGCGGGCGAGGGGCCGATATGGCGGCGGTTGGCAAAGTCGTAAGTGTCGTAGGTGGTGGGGGTGAATGCCATGATAATCCTCAGCCGATCAGCTTCTTGTAGGCCGCTTCGTCCATGAAGCCGTCAAGCGCCTTGGGGTTCGCCAGTTTCATCTTGAAAAACCACGCCTTGCCCGTCGGGTCTTCGTTGACCATGCCGGGGCTGTCGGCCAGCGCCGCGTTGACCTCGACGATCTCGCCATCGACGGGGGCCAGAATGTCGGAGGCCGCCTTGACGCTTTCGATCACGCAGACCTCGTCGCCGGTGGCAACCGTGGTGCCCGGCTCGGGCAGTTCCACGAACACCACATCGCCCAGCGCCTCGGCCGCATGTTCGGTGATGCCGACCACCACGAGGTCGCCCTCGACGCGCAGCCATTCATGTTCTTCGGTGTATTTCATCTCATACGCTCCTCAGCGCTTGAAGGTGGTGGGTTGGAACGGAAGCGGGGCGACGCGCGCGGCCAGGCGTTTGCCCCGCACTTCGCCGTAAACGGTTGCGCCCTCGGCAATGTCGCGCGGCAGATAGGCCATCGCCATCGGCGCGTTGATCGAGGGGCCAAAGCCGCCAGACGAGATCACGCCAATCGGCGCGCCGCCCTCGGGTGCGGCAAAGATCTCCACCCCCTCGCGCATCGGTGCGCGGCCATCGGGGGCAAGGCCGACCCGGCGGCGGGCCGGGCCTTCGGCAAGCTCGCGCAAGATCCGCGCGGCACCGGGAAAGCCCCCTGCCCGCGCCCCGCCCGCGCGACGCGCCTTCTGGATCGCCCAGGAAAGCGAGGCTTCGACCGGGCTGGTGGTGGTGTCGATGTCGTGGCCATAAAGGCAAAGCCCGGCCTCCAGCCGCAGGCTGTCGCGTGCGCCAAGGCCGATCGGTGCCACTTCGGGCATCGCCAGCAGCGCCTCGGCAAAAGCTACCGCAACCGCGTCTGGCAGCGAGATCTCGAACCCGTCCTCGCCGGTATAGCCCGAGCGCGAGACCCAGAGCGGCACCCCGTTCCAGCCGAATATGCCTGCGTCCATGAAGCGCATCGCCGCCACGCCAGGCACCAGTCGGCCAAGCGCTGCCTCGGCCGCGGGGCCTTGCAGGGCAAGCAGGGCGCGGTCGGTGATTTCGCTCACCTCAAGCGGCAGATGCGCGCGCATATGGGCAATGTCAGCGGCCTTGCAGGCGGCGTTGACGACCACGAACAGGTGATCGCCACGATTGGCCACCATCAGATCGTCAAGAATGCCGCCCGCAGCATTGGTGAACATGCCGTAGCGCTGCCGCGCCTCGGCCAGCCCGACAAGGTCCACCGGCACCAGCGCCTCAAGCGCCACGGCAGCATCGACCGCGCGGCCCGAGGGTGCGCGCAAGATCACCTGCCCCATATGGCTCACATCAAACAGCCCCGCCGCCGCGCGGGTGTGCAGATGCTCCTTCAATACCCCCATCGGGTATTGCACGGGCATCTCATAGCCCGCGAAAGGCACGATTTTCGCGCCCAGCCGCAGATGAAGATCGTAAAGTCCGGTCCGCAACAGGTCGGCCATGCCGCCCCTCCCCGATGTCAGCCGGAATTCCCGGCATCGCGCCCAGGGCAAGCCTCAGCCCACCCAACCCGATGCCCCCTCTGTCCCTTGCGCCTGAGATCGTTATCCCTTCGGCGGGTGCCAAAGCACCTCTCTTCAGAGTCCTTTTGCCAGAACGGTCCCTTGCGCCTGAGAGTTTACCGGGGCGGTTGCTCCTTCGGCACCAACGGGGCGCTCCCCGTCGGATTCTCCCGATCCTGACGGCTGATCGATAGCCCGCGCCCCTTGCGCTGGCAAGGGGGTATCAAGAGCCCACTACCGGCTTCTTCAACGCCGAAATACCCTGCGGGGGTCCGGGGGTGCAGAACCCCCGGCCTTGCCGGGAGAACACCATGGCCGCCGGGAAAGGCCCGCTCGCCGGGCTGCGCGTTGTCGAGTTTGCGGGGCTTGGCCCGACGCCTTTCGCCGCGATGCTCTTCGCCGACATGGGCGCCGATGTGGTGCGCATCCTGCGCCCCGGCAACCCGGCGCATGTGCTGGGTCTGGCCTATGACGTGCTTGATCGTGGCCGCGATGTGCTTGAGCTTGATCTGAAAACCCCCGAAGGCACGGCCGCCGCCCGCGACCTTGTCGGCCGCGCCGATGCGCTGATCGAGGGGATGCGGCCGGGGGTGATGGAGCGGCTCGGCCTTGGCCCGGCGGATTTTCCCGCGAACCCGGCGCTCGTCTATGGCCGGATGACCGGCTGGGGCCAGTCGGGCCCGCTCGCGCAGGCGGCAGGGCACGACATCACCTACATCGCGCTGTCAGGTGCGCTGCACGCCATCGGCCTGCCCGAGGCACCGGTGCCGCCCTTGAACCTCTTGGGCGATTTTGGCGGCGGCGCGCTTTACCTTGCCTTTGGCATGCTCGCGGCGCTTCACCATGCGCGCGCTACCGGGCAGGGGCAGGTGGTCGATGCGGCAATCAGCGATGGGGTTGCGCATCTCATGGCGATGATCTCGGGCATGGCCGGGCAGGGCGCATGGGCCGACGCAAGGTCGGCAAATCTGCTTGATGGTGCCGCCCCCTTCTATACCACCTACCGCTGCGCCTGCGGCGGCCATGTTGCGGTGGGGGCGATCGAGCCGAAATTCTGGGCCGAACTTCTCGCCCGCCTCGGCATCGACCCGGCAAGCCTGCCCGCGCAGATGGACCGCAGCGGCTGGCGCGAGGCGCGCAGCCGCCTTGCCAGCGTCTTTGCCACCAGGTCCCGCGATGCCTGGGCGCGCGAGTTGGAGGGCACCGATGCCTGCGTCGCCCCGGTTCTGAGCATTGCCGAGGCCCCACTGCACCCGCACAACCTTGCCCGCGCCACCTATACCGAGCACGAAGGCCTTACCCAACCCGCCCCCGCGCCGCGCCTTTCGGCCACGCCGGGGGCGATCGGGCGCGGCTCGCCGCTGCGCCGGGTGAGCCTTGCCGAAATGCGCGCGCGCTGGCAGTTAAACGGCACTTCCTGCTGTCGGCAAAACCACGCATCCCCCGCCGATCGCCCTTGACACCTCGTCCCCCATCCCCGATAAGCGCCCGGTCCGGCGGGGGCTGCTTGCTTTCCGCCGGTTCGCAGTTGCAATGACGCCCCGCAGGGGGCGCGCTGTCCGAGGCGGGGGCAACCCCGAAACACCCGGCAACGGGGGCCACAAGACGCGGATATGAGAAAAGGAACGACCCATGTTTGCGGTCCTCAAGACCGGCGGCAAGCAATACAAGGTGCAGGCAGGTGACGTGCTGCGCGTGGAATTGCTGAACGCTTCGGCTGGCGAAAAAGTCCAGTTCAACGAAATCCTGATGCTCGGCGGCGATGCCCCGGTCATCGGCGCGCCGCTGGTGGCGGGTGCCGCCGTGCAGGCCGACGTGATCGACACGATCAAGGCCGACAAGGTCATCACCTTCCACAAGCGCCGCCGCAAGCATTCGTCGCAGCGCACCCGTGGCCACCGCCAGCAACTGACGCTGGTCCGGATCACCGACGTGCTCGCCTCGGGTGCCGAGAAATCGGGCGTCAAGGACGCCGTCGGCACCGCCATTGCCCGTCGCGCCGCCCATGGCACCGAGGCCGCACCGGCCCCGGTCGAGGTCGCCGCCAAACCGAAGCGCGCCAAAAAAGCCGCCGCAGTTCAGGAGTAATTCCCCATGGCACATAAAAAAGCAGGCGGTTCATCGCGCAACGGTCGTGATTCGGCCGGACGTCGCCTTGGCGTGAAACTCTACGGCGGCCAGCTGGTCGCCCCGGGCAACATCATCGTGCGCCAGCGCGGCACCACCTGGTGGCCGGGCGCAGGCGTCGGCATGGGCCGTGACCACACGATCTTTGCGGTCACCAGCGGGCATGTGCTGTTCAAGAAGGGCCTCAAGGGCCGCACCTTCATTTCGGTCATGGCCGCCGAGGCCGCTGCCGAGTAAGCCGAACCGCACCCGAACGAGCAAAGGGGGGATCGGCTGCAAGGCCGGTCCCCCCGGGCATTTTGGTTACATGGGTGTGATCTATCGGGGCTTGGTGCTGTAACGGCCCGACCCCAAGTCGAGGCCACGAGGGCGCAAGCGCCCGTCATGCGTTTCAGGAGGAGGAAAGGCATGCTGCAAGAGACCGTCCCGAAGCAACCGGTGATTGGTGCCGAGCGCTTCATCCTGCGGCCGCTGCGCCGCTCGGATGCGGGGCTGATCGCGATGTATACCGCCGACAAGCGGCTTGCGATGGGCACCCGCACGATCCCGCATCCGCTGCCGCCGGGCGCGACCGAGGCTTTCATTGCCCGCGCTCTGGCCGATCGCCGCAGCGAGGATGTCTGGGCAATGGATGGCTCGGCGCAGGGTCTGGATGAAGTGCTCGGGCTGATCTCGCTCGACCGGATCGAGCCGGGACAGTCCGAGGTCGGTTTCTGGGTCGCGCCCGGCATGTGGAACGCGGGTTTTGCTTCCGAGGCGCTTGCGGCGTTGATCGCGGCAAATCCGCACAAGGCCAACACGCTTCTTGCCGAGGTATTTCAAGACAACCCCGGTTCGGCGCGCGTGCTCAGCCACTGCGATTTCGAGTATCTGGGCGATGCCGAGGCCTGGTCGGTGGCGCGTGGCGCAAGGGTTGCCACCTGGACCTACATCAAGAAACTCGATTGATGCGATGCGCGGGCACGAAAAAATCCAGACCGAGAGGCTTTTGCTGCGACCACTTCGGGGTGCCGATGAAGCGGCCTGGGTGGTGGGCTTAAGCGATTTCGAGGTGGCAAAGTGGCTTGCGGCACCGCCCTTTCCCTATACGCCCGCCGATTTTTGCAGTTTCCTTGCGACCGCAGAACCCGGCAGCCACTGGGCAATCGAAGACGCGACAGGGGTTTGCGGCGGCATCAGCCTTGCGCCGCACCTTGGCTATTGGCTGACACCGCGCGCGCAGGGCCGCGGTTACGCTACCGAGGCCGCCCGCGCCGTGCTTGCCGCGCATTTTGCGCGCCCCGAGGCGGGCGCGCTGAAATCGGGTTATTTCGAGGGCAACACCGCTTCGGCCCGGGTTCTTGAAAAACTTGGTTTCAGCGAAATTTCGCGTGGTCCGGAGCCGAGCCGCCCGCTTGGCCGCGTGTTGGCGCATGTCACCCAAGGGCTGACGCGTGAAGCCTGGGCGGCGGCCAACCCTTTCACCCTCACCACCCGGCGCCTTGTGCTTGACCCGGTGACCGGGGCGGATGCCGTCGCGATCCGCCGCATCGTCACCGATCCGCGCGTCGGCCGGATGCTTTTCGTGTTTTCGCCCACACTTACCGAGGCCGAGGCGCTCGGCGTTACCCGAAGCTGGCGCTGGACCGGAACCCCGCCGTTCCGGCTGGCGCTGCGGCGTGGCGAAGAATTCGTTGGCGCGATCGGGTTGAAATCGCTCGTTGACCCGGAGATCTATTATTTCCTTGCGCCCGAGCTGCACGGGCAGGGCCTGATGTCCGAGGTCTTGCCCTGCTTCATCGATGCCATCACCGCGCGTTTCGGGCTGGCCCGGCTGACCGCGAAGGTGTTCACCGACAACCCGGCCTCGGCACATTTGCTTGCGCAAAACGGCTTTCGCCCCGGCCCCACGTCGCAGATCACCTCGCCTGCACGAAGCACCCCGACGCCTGTCTGCGTCTTCATCCGCCCCTGAGCCACGCCGTGAGAAATCGCGCGGCTCGATTGCTGCCAGCCGTTGCGTTTTCGCGCTGGCCTTGAACAAAACCTCCGCAGGCTCTATCGCCTGCTTCTGACCTCACCAGAAAGCCCGCGCGATGCGATTTCTCGACCTGACCAAAGTCTATATCCGCTCGGGTTCGGGCGGAGGCGGCTGCGTGTCGTTCCTGCGCGACAAGTTCGTGGAATACGGCGGCCCCGATGGTGGAGATGGCGGCAATGGCGGCTCGGTCTGGGCCGAGGCGGTGGAGGGGCTCAACACCCTGATCGATTTTCGCTACCAGCAGCATTTCTTTGCCAAAAGCGGCCAGCACGGCATGGGCAGCCAGATGACCGGGGCCAATGCCCCGGAAGTGGTGTTGCGGGTGCCGGTCGGCACCGAGATTCTGGAAGAAGACGAAGAAACCGTGGTCGCCGACCTGACCCGCCCCGGCCAGCGTGTGCTGTTGGCGCGCGGCGGCAACGGCGGCTTTGGCAACCTGCATTTCAAATCCTCGACCAACCGCGCCCCCGCTCGCGCCAATCCGGGGCAGGACGGGGTCGAGCGCACGCTTTGGCTGCGGCTGAAGCTGATCGCGGATGCGGGGCTTCTGGGCCTGCCCAACGCGGGAAAATCGACCTTTCTCGCCGCCGTTTCGAACGCGCGGCCGAAAATTGCCGATTACCCTTTCACCACGCTTTACCCGAACCTCGGGGTGGTCGGCATTGATGGCAAGGAATTCGTGATGGCCGATATTCCCGGCCTGATCGAAGGCGCTTCCGAGGGCAAGGGCCTAGGCGATCTCTTTCTTGGCCATGTCGAACGCTGCACGGTGCTGTTGCATCTTGTCGATGGCACCTCTTCGACCATCACCAAGGACTACCGCACCATTCTGGCCGAACTTGCCGCCTATTCGCCGGCACTTGCCGCCAAGCCGCGCATCACCGCGCTGAACAAGATCGACGCGCTCGATCCCAAGACCCTCGGCAGCCGCCGCCGCTCGCTGGAAAAGGTGGTGGAGGGGCCGGTCTTCCTCATGTCCGGCGTTTCGAAAGCGGGCGTTACCGAGGTCTTGCGGGCGATCTGGGCGCAGATTGTTGCCGGGCGCGCGGTGGTGCCGGAGGATGCACCTTGGCAGCCCTGACCCCCGATATCAGCACCGCGCGGCGGCTGGTCGTCAAGATCGGCTCGGCGCTTCTGGTCGGCGACGGCGGGCTCAAGACCGACTGGCTGATTGCGCTGGCGCTTGATGTTGCGGCGGTGCGGGCGCGCGGGGCCGATGTGATTCTGGTCTCGTCGGGTGCAATCGCGCTTGGCCGCCGGGTGCTTGGCCTGCCCGCGGGGGCGCTGGCGCTGGAGCAAAGCCAGGCCGCCGCCGCAGTGGGCCAGATCCGCCTTGCGCGCGCCTATGAGGAGGCGCTGGCCCCGCATGGCGTGACCACCGCGCAGATACTGGTCACCCTGGAGGACACCGAAGACCGCCGCCGCTACCTCAACAGCCGGGCGACGATGGAAACCCTGCTCGGCCTTGGTGCGGTGCCGATTGTCAACGAAAACGATACAGTCGCCACGGATGAAATCCGATTTGGCGACAATGACAGGCTTGCCGCGCAGATCGCGGTGACGATCGGGGCCGATCAACTGGTGCTCTTGTCGGATGTTGACGGCTTTTATTCCGCCAACCCCAAGCAGGATCCCGCCGCGCGCCACTTCGATTGCATTGCGCGCATCACCCCCGAGGTCGAGGCGATGGCGGGCGAGGCCATATCGGGCCTTTCCAAGGGAGGCATGAAAACCAAACTTCTGGCGGCGAAAACCGCTGTCGCGGGGGGCTGTGCGATGGCGATCATGGAAGGCTCGGCGCTGCGCCCGCTTTCGGCGCTGGCGGCGGGGGCGAGGTGCACCTGGTTCCTGCCCGAAGGCGACCCGCAGCTGGCGCGCAAACGCTGGATCGCGGCGATGAAGCCGCGCGGCGAACTCCGGCTCGATGCCGGGGCCGCGGCGGCCCTGTTGCAGGGAAAATCGCTGCTCCCGGCTGGGGTTACGGCGGTAACGGGCAGCTTTGGGCGCGGCGATCCGGTGGCGATTATCGGACCCGGGGGTGCCCGGCTGGCCAAGGGGCTGGTGCGCTACACCGCCGTGGAAGCCGAGGCGATTCGCGGCCATCGCTCGGGCGAGATCGCGGCAATTCTGGGCTACCCGGGGCGCGCCGCCCTGGTGCACCGCGACGATATGGTGCTCTGAAGGCCGGGGGTTTCACACCCCCGGACCCCCCGTGGGGTATTTGGCGTTGAAGATGACGCGTTTTAGCCGAGTGTGACCAGCGCGTGGCGCTTGCGGCCTGCGGTCAGCTTGACCGGCGCGGCAAGATCGGCGGCGGTGAACAGCCGGCCGGCATCGGCGGCGGCCGCGTCGTTCACCCGCAGCCCGCCTTCCGCGATCAGCCGCTTGGCGTCCTTGCCCGATTTGGCAAGCCCGGCGCGCACCACCATCTGCGCCAGGCTGATGCCTTCGCCGATCTCGCCCGGATCGAGCGACAGCGTCGGCAGATCCTCGCCCACGCCGCCATGTTCGAACACCTCGCGGGCCGTTGCCTCGGCGGCCATGGCCGCTTCCCGACCGTGCAGAAGTGCTGTCACCTCATTGGCGAGGGAGATCTTGGCCAGGTTGATCTCGGCCCCTGCCAGTGCGCCGAGCCGCGCGCAT
Source organism: Phaeovulum sp. (assembly GCF_030684035.1). Lineage (GTDB taxonomy): Bacteria > Pseudomonadota > Alphaproteobacteria > Rhodobacterales > Rhodobacteraceae > UBA6213. The sequence goes on from NZ_JAUXPI010000005.1 coordinate 11,350, forward strand.
TCCGCCAATGGCAATTCGGTATAAAGCTTCAGGAACCGGCCCACATCGGCATCGGTGGTGTTGCGCCAGAATTGCCAGAATTCGTAGGGTTTCAGCAGTTCGGCATTCAGCCAGACCGCGCCCGAAAGGCTCTTGCCCATCTTCTTGCCGTCCGAGGTGGTCAGCAAGGGCGAGGTCAGGCCCCAGATCTCGGCATCAAGCACCCTCCGGGTGAGGTCGATACCGTTGACGATGTTGCCCCACTGGTCTGAACCGCCCATTTGCAGCCGGCAGCCATGACGGCGGTAAAGCTCCAGAAAATCATAGGCTTGCAGAATCATGTAGTTGAATTCGAGGAAGGAAAGCGATTGCTCGCGGTCGATGCGCGATTTCACCGATTCAAAGGCCAGCATCCGGTTGACCGAGAAATGCCGCCCGATGTCGCGCAGAAAGTCGAGGTAATTGAGCCCGTCAAGCCATTCGGCGTTGTTGAGCATGATCGCATCGTCAGGCCCCTCGCCAAAGCGGACATAGTTGGCGAACACCGCGCGAATACCTGCAATGTTGGCGTCGATCTGCGCGGGTGTCAGCAGCGGGCGTTCCTCGGCGCGAAAGCTGGGGTCGCCCACCCTGGTCGTACCGCCGCCCATCAGCACGATCGGCTTGTGCCCGGTCTTTTGCAGCCAGCGCAGCATCATGATCTGGATCAGGCTGCCGACATGCAGCGAGCGCGCGGTGGCATCAAAACCGATGTAGGCGGGCACCACACCGGCCAGCAGCGCCTCGTCGAGCCCCTGATAATCGGTGCAATCGGCCAGAAAGCCGCGCTCGATCATCACCCGCATGAAATCCGATTTTGCATGGTAGGTCATGGCGGCTTGTCCCTTGCATCCTGCCTGCCCTATACCGGGGCGGGGCGACGAGGAAAAGGCCATGTTGCAGAGCGGTGCGGTCTGGGCGGTCGGGGTGGTGCCGCAGGCAGAGCCCGCCGGGCTCGTGGCGGCAATGCTGCGGAGCGATGGCGCAAGCGTGCTCGGCTTCGGGCGGCAGGGTTTTCGCGTTTGGAGCGGCGCGGAATGCGCGGTGCTGCGGGCGGCCGCGCCCGCCGCCGCCGAAGTGGTTGAAACTGCCGCGGCCGAGCTTCTGAGCGGCTTTCCCGAGGCGGAGATTGTCGGCTTTCGAGGGCCGCGCCTGGCGGGCAGCGAGGCAGGCTCCGGCGCGGTTCTGGCCGCGGTTCTGGGCTGCCCGGTGGTTTCGGATTTTCGCTCCAGCGACCGCCATCTGGGCGGTCTGGGCGGCCCGCTGACGCCGTTCTTTCACCACGCGCTGGCGCGGTTCATCGGCGCGCGCGCGCCGCTGGCCTTTCTTACGCTCGGTGCCCACGCGGCGCTTTCCTGGGTCGATCCGGCTGAACCCGGCCCCGAGGTTCCCGGCGCATGTGTGGCTTTTGATGCCGGGCCTGCCGCGCCCGTTGGCCCCAGCACGGGCGCGCCGAACCTCAAGGCCGTGGCGCGGATGCTGGCAGCGCCCTACTTTCTGCGGATGCCGCCGAAAGCGCTCGGTCCTGCCGATGCGGCGGCGCTGGCCCAGGCGCTTGGCCGCCGCGCCACCCTTGCCACCCGCGTCGAGGCCACTGCCGCCTCGGTTGCGCGCGGTTTCGAACATTTCCCGCAAGCGCCGACACGTCTGCTGCTTGCCGGTGCCGGGCGCGCCAATCCGGCGCTGATGGCGCGCCTCGCGGCGTTGCTCCCCTCGGCCGTGGAAACCGTCGATGCGGCGGGCCTGCCCGGTGGTGCATTGGCCGCCGCCGCCTGTGCCCATCTCGCGCTTCGCGTGGCGCGCGGCTTGCCCACCTCGGGCCCGCGCACGACCGGCGTTGCGGCGCTTGTGGGGGGCGGCCAGATCGACCGACCCTGACCCCCTTGCGCCTGCTTTAGGACAAATATCCCCGCCGGAGGCGCTTTGCCTTGTGCTTGCGCCCCCCGGCGATATGTTCCATGAAACACCCGAAGATGCGCCCCGGCGCCCGAATGATGGCGGAAATCATGCTCGATCAGAACGCAAAACCCACCGAGGATATTTCGGTCCGCGACACCTTCGGCATCGACACCGAGATGAAGGTGCGCGGCTTTGCCGAGCGTTCCGAACGCGTGCCCGCACTTGATGAGACATACAAATTCGACCCCGACACCACGCTCGCGATCCTCGCGGGCTTTGCCTACAACCGCCGGGTGATGATTCAGGGCTATCACGGCACCGGAAAATCGACCCATATCGAACAGGTGGCGGCACGGCTCAACTGGCCCTGCGTGCGGGTGAACCTTGATAGCCACGTTTCCCGCATCGACCTCATTGGCAAGGACGCGATCAAGCTGGTCGATGGCAAGCAGGTGACGGTGTTTCACGAAGGCATCCTGCCCTGGGCGCTGCGCAACCCCACCGCGATCGTGTTCGACGAATATGACGCGGGCCGCGCCGATGTGATGTTCGTGATCCAGCGGGTGCTGGAAGCCGATGGCAAGCTTACCCTGCTCGATCAGAACGAGATCATCACCCCGAACCCCTATTTCCGGCTCTTTGCCACCTCGAACACCGTCGGGCTTGGCGATACCACCGGGCTTTACCACGGCACGCAGCAGATCAACCAGGGCCAGATGGACCGCTGGTCACTGGTCGCCACGCTGAACTACCTTTCGCATGATGCCGAGGTGGCGATCGTGCTTTCCAAGAACCCGCATTACAACACCGACAAGGGCCGCAAGACGATTTCCCAGATGGTGCATGTGGCCGACCTCACGCGCACCGCCTTCATGAACGGCGATCTTTCCACCGTCATGTCGCCCCGCACCGTCATCACCTGGGCACAGAACGCCGAGATCTTCCGCAACGTGGGCTACGCCTTCCGCCTGACGTTCCTGAACAAATGCGACGAGCTGGAGCGCAAGATGGTGGCCGAGATCTACCAGCGCTTGTTCGACGAGGAACTGCCGGAGAGCGCGGCAAGCCAAAGCATGAAGTGATGGATAAGCGCTCGGGGCTGACTGTTGGTATCGTCCCCGAGCAACCCTGCCTTGCCATGAAAACTCGGCCGTCAGGCTAATTCTTTGCGCGCCAACACGCGCCCCCAGAACCGAGAACCCGAGTCAATAGACTGGGATTTTTGAGGCCGGGCACACTATGATGTTTACAAGATAGTCCACTGCGACCCCCTTTCTGCGCCACATGTGACGCTGCGACCGAAGTAAAATCTGGCAGCACGTTTCAAGTAGCCAGATGCAAGATGGGGTCGGCTACCCGCTCTTTGATCCTCTGCAACAACTTAAAGCCGATCTGCCAGTCAGAACATCCGCGCGCCGGGCATGGCAAAGGCCTGCCGCAGCCAGTCGCGGAATTGCGCTTCATCGAAGCCATTCTCGAATATGTGCAGATAGCGCAGGTTCGGCACCTTGGAAGGCTCGGGCGGCAGCGGCGCAAGCGCGGTGCCCTTGAAGAACGACACTTTCACATAGCCCGCCACGCAGGCGAGGCTGAGCATCCAGCCTTGCCCCTCCAGCCCCCAGAAGGGCGCGTTCCAGCGCACTGCCTTGCACACCTGCGGCACCTCGGCGGCGATCAGCGCATCGATCCGCGCGCCTACCGCGCGTTTCCAGCCCGGCATGGCGGCGATATAGGCCTGCACCGGCGCATCACCATCAGCCTTAGCGATCTGCGGATTGCCCCCGGTCAAAAGCCGCACCTCGCCGGGGGCAAGCGGCGGCAGCGGCACCTTGGGCTTCCACGCCTTGCGCGCGGGCCTGGCGGGCGGGGTTTCGGTCATCTCGATTCGCTGTGTTGGCCGGTGTCTCTTCGGCCTTCATAGCGCAAGCAGCGGCCAGCGTCTGCCCCGGCACCTTGCGGCAGCCGGGGCATTCGCTTTGCCAGATCAGGCGGCCTTCGCGGCGTCAGCGGCGGCGCGCGCGGATTTCGTGGCCCTGGCCCACCAGATGATGTCATCGAGCAGCGATTTCGCCGATGCGCCGATCGCGCCTTCAATGTCGGCCAGTTTGCCCGAGCCGCCAAAACCCGGATGCACCTTGAAGAAATCGGCACCGCCGATCAGCACCGAATGGCGCACCGGCACCATCTGCAACTCAACCCCGATGGTGCGCAGGTGCTGCACCGCAGAGGTGCCGCCCATCGAACCATAGGCGATGGCCCCCATCGGCTTGCGGTTCCATTCGACATAGGCCTGATCGAGCGCATTCTTCAGCACGGCGCTGATCGAGCGGTTGTATTCGGCCACCACGAAAATGTAACCATCAAATTCCGCAAGCTTTTTCTGCCATTTTTGAGCAATGGCGTTTTGCGTCGGTGCCCAGGCGTTTGAGGCAACCTCGTCGAAGAACGGCATCGGATAATCGCGCAGGTCGAGCACCTCAACCTCGATATCGCCGCGCGCTTTCGCCTGCGCTTCGATCCAGCGGGTGGGAATGTCGGCAAAGCGCGTCGGCCGCGTCGAGCCGGTGATGATGGCAATCTTCGGTTTGGTCATGGAAGCCTCCGGGTTGATGAATGAACTCCCGACCGATATTGGCCCCTGCCACGCTGCACACAATGCGCCACCGCGCGCAGATATGGTGCAGCTGCGCACAAGCCGCGCATCTTGCCCGCCCGCCCTTGCCGAGGCTGGCGCGGGGTGCTTAATCTGGCGCATGATGAAACCCAGCGACAACCCCGCCGACCCGTTCAAGAAGGCGCTTGCCGATGTTACGCGCACGCTTGCCGACGCGCCTGAACTGACGGTCACCTTCTCGGTCGATCCGCCCGGCAACGTGGGCGAAACCATGCGGCTGCCGCAGGTTTCGCGCCGCATGAGCCGTGACGAGGTGCTTTTGGCGCGCGGCACCGCCGATGCCTTCGCGCTGCGCCGACGCCACCATGACGATGCCACCTACGCGCGCTACACGCCGCAGGGGCCGATGGCGCGCGACCTTTACGAGGCGATGGAACATGCGCGCTGCGAGGCGCTGGGCGCGCGCGACATGCCCGGAACGCTCTCGAACATCGACGCCAAGATCGCGCATGAGGCAGAGCGCAAGGGCTATGGCCAGGTGCGTGACCAATCCGAAGCGCCGCTGTCGGTGGCTGCGGGCTACCTTGTGCGCGAACTGGGCACCCGCCACCCGCTGCCTGCCGCCGCTGCCCATATGACCAACCTCTGGCGCCCCTTCATCGAGGAACAGGCCGGGGGCACGCTGGAGGGCATCGCCGATGCGCTGGCCGATCAGGCCGCCTTCGCGCGCCTCGCGCGGCGGGTGATCGCCGATCTTGGCTATGGCGAGGAACTGGGCGACGACCCCGACAAGCAGGATGACGAGGCAGACGAAAACGCCGAACAAGATGAGGAAGCGGGCGACAATCAGTCCCGCGACCAGTCGGATGACGAAAGCGAGGCGAGCGCCGAGCGCAGTCAGGAAGACCAGCAGGACGCGACCCAGACCACGGTCAGCATGGACGACATGGCCGATGCCGAAATGTCGGAAGAGGCCGAATTGCCCGAGCCCGAGGCACCGCCAGAGCCGCCCGCGCCCGCACCGCATTCCGCCGCCGACCCCAATTACAAGGTCTTTGCCACCGAGTTTGACGAAGAGATCAAGGCCGAGGAACTCGCCGACCCGGTAGAACTCGAGCGGCTTCGCGCCTATCTCGACCAGCAACTGGAGCCGCTGAAGGGTGCCGTCAGCCGGCTTGCGAACAAGTTGCAGCGCCGCTTGCAGGCGCAACAGAACCGCGCCTGGGAGTTCGACCTTGAGGAAGGCACGCTTGATGCCGGGCGGCTTGCGCGGGTGGTTGCCAACCCGACGACCCCGCTCAGCTTCAAGATCGAGAAGGATACCGAATTCCGCGATACCTGCGTGACCTTGCTGCTGGATAACTCCGGCTCGATGCGCGGTCGGCCGATTTCCATCGCCGCGATCTGCGCCGATGTGCTGGCACGCACGCTGGAGCGGTGTCAGGTCAAGGTGGAAATCCTCGGCTTCACCACCCGCGCTTGGAAAGGCGGGCAAAGCCGCGAACGTTGGCTCAATGGCGGCCGCCCGCAGCAGCCGGGGCGGCTCAATGACCTGCGCCACATCATCTACAAGGCGGCCGATGCGCCGTGGCGGCGGGTGCGCAACAACCTTGGCCTGATGATGAAAGAGGGCCTGTTGAAGGAAAACATCGACGGCGAGGCGCTGGAATGGGCGCACCGGCGGCTGGTGGGGCGGCACGAGGCGCGCAAGATCCTCATGGTCATTTCCGATGGTGCGCCGGTGGACGATTCAACCTTGTCGGTCAACGCCGCGAATTATCTGGAAAAGCACCTGCGCGACGTGATCTTCATGGTGGAAAAGCGTAAATCGGTCGAATTGATCGCCATCGGCATCGGCCATGACGTGACCCGCTATTACCAGCGCGCGGTGACGATTACCGATGTCGAACAGCTTGCGGGGGCAATGACCGAACAGCTTGCGTCGCTGTTCGACAGCGACCCGAGGGCTCGGGCAAGACTGTTGGGTATCAAGAAAGTCAGTTGATGTTTCAATCGTTTGCCGCAGAATCTTCAACTGAAACCGGGGCCGTCCGGCTGGCCGCGCTGCGCGCGCTCATGGCCATTGAAGGGCTTGCGGCCTACATCGTGCCGCAGACGGATGCGCATCAGGGCGAATACCTCGCGCCGCGCGACGCGCGGCTGGCATGGTTGACCGGGTTCACCGGCTCCGCGGGTTTCGCGATTGTCCTAGCCAGAAAAGCGGGCGTCTTCGTTGACGGGCGCTACCGGGTGCAGGTGCGCACCGAGGTTGATACGGCGGCCTTCACCCCGGTGCATTGGCCCGAGACCAAACCCGCCGACTGGCTCGCCGAGCATGTGCCAAACGGCGGGCGGGTCGGTTTCGACCCCTGGCTGCACAGCCAGAAGCAGATTGCCGAGCTTGAGGCGGCACTTGAAGGCCACGGCCTCGTGCTCTGGCCGACACGAAACCTGGTCGATGCGATCTGGGCGGATCAGCCGGGCACCGTGCTTGCACCCGCAAGCATCCACCCCATCGAATACGCGGGCGAAGCCAGCAGCGCCAAGCGGGCGCGGCTGGCTGAGGCATTGCGCGGTGCCGGTCACAAGGCCGCGGTGCTGACGCTGACCGATTCCATCGCCTGGCTTCTGAACATCCGGGGTGCCGATATCGCCCATAACCCGGTGGTGCAGGCCTTTGCGGTGCTGCACGACACCGGGCAATTGACCCTGTTCGCCGCCGCCGCCAAGTTCAGCCCGGACGTGCTGGAGCATTTCGGCCCCGAGGTGCGGCTGCGCCCCTTTGCCGCCTTTGCCCCGGCGCTGCGTGGCCTGATCGGGCCGGTGCGGGTCGATCCGGCCTCGGTGCCGCGGCGGGTGGTGCTGGAGTTTGACGAGGCGGGGGTCGAGGTTGCCTTTGCCGATGATCCCTGCATTCTGCCCAAGGCCTGCAAGAACCCTGTCGAGCTTGCCGGTGCGCGCGCGGCGCATCGGCGCGACGGCGCGGCGATGGTGGAGTTTCTGGCCTGGCTTGACGCCGAAGCACCCAAAGGTGGCCTGACCGAGATCGAGGTGGTGCGTCGGCTTGAGGGCCTCCGCGCCGCCACCAATGCGCTGCGCGAAATTGCCTTTGACACCATCTGCGGTGCCGGGGCGAATGGTGCCATCGTGCATTACCGCGTCAGCGAGGCGAGCAATGCGCCGGTCGTTCCGGGCGAAATCCTGCTGGTCGATTCGGGTGGGCAATATGCCGACGGCACCACCGATATCACCCGCACCCTGCCGATAGGGCCGCCGCGCGAGGATGCCCGCGCCCCCTATACCCGCGTGCTGCAAGGCCTGATCGCGATGACCCGGGCGCGGTTTCCGCGCGGCGTGGCGGGGCGCGATATCGAGGCGCTGGCGCGCTTTCCGCTCTGGCTTGCCGGGCAGGATTATGACCACGGCACCGGGCATGGGGTTGGTTCGTATCTGTGCGTGCATGAAGGCCCGGCGCGGCTTTCACGCCTGTCCGAGGTGCCGCTTCAGCCCGGAATGATCCTGTCGAACGAGCCGGGCTATTACCGCGAGGGGGCATTCGGCATTCGCATCGAAAACCTGATGGTGGTGGTCGAGGCCGCAGCACTTGAAGGTGCCGATGCCCGTGCCATGCTGGCGTTCGAAACGCTTACCCTTGTGCCGATCGACACAAGGCTGATCGTCGCGGAAATGTTGACCGGGCCCGAGCGTGACTGGCTGAATGCCTATCATGCGCGGGTGCTGGCCGAGATCGGCCCGCGGGTCTCGCCCGAGGCGCTGCGCTGGCTTGTCGATGCTTGCGCCGCGATCTGACGCGAGGCGCGACAAAGCGCCGACGCGCACCGGGGCGGCTATCGCGGCGCGCCTTGTGCGCCTATATCGGCGCGGCGAATGCAGCGGGAGGCAATGATGACCCCAGACGCAGTTTCTGCCCTTGCCGCGCTGCTCGGGCCGCGTTTCAGCCAGAACCGCGCCGAGCGCAATCAGCATGGCCTGTCTGAAACCTGGTTTGCAGCAACCCCGCCGGATGCGGTGGTCTGGCCCGAAACCACCGCCGAGGTTGCCGCGATCATGCAGATCTGCGCGGCGCATCGGCTGCCGGTCGTGGCCTACGGCGCGGGCAGCTCGCTTGAGGGGCATACGCTTGCGGTGGCGGGCGGCATCAGCCTTGACACGAGCCGGATGAACCGGGTGCTCGAGGTGCAGGCGGCCGACATGCAGGCGGTGGTGCAGCCCGGCGTCACGCGCGAGGCGCTCAACACCGAATTGCGCGCGACCGGCCTTTTCTTTCCGGTCGATCCGGGTGCCAATGCCAGCCTTGGCGGCATGGCGGCAACCCGCGCTTCGGGAACCACCACGGTGCGCTACGGCTCGATGCGCGCCAATGTGCTGGCGCTGGAGGTGGCGCTTGCCGACGGGCGGGTGATCCGCACCGGTTCGCGCGCCGCGAAGTCTTCGGCGGGCTATGATCTTACCGCGCTGATGCTGGGGTCCGAAGGCACACTTGGGATCATCACCGAGTTGACCCTGCGCCTGCATGGCCAGCCGGAGGCGGTTTCCGCGGCGGTCTGCGCCTTTGAAAGCCTGCAAGCGGCGGTGGAAACCGTGATGGCGACGATCCAGTTGGGCATCGGCATGGCCCGGATCGAGTTTGTCGATGCGGATGTGGTGCGCGCCTTCAACCTTTATGCGGGCAGCCAGATGCCCGAAAAGCCGCATCTGCTGGTCGAGTTTCACGGCTCACCCGCCGCCGTGGCGGAAGAGGCGCGGCGGTTTGGCGAGGTGGTGGCGGAAATGGGCGGGGCCGATTTCAACTGGGCGACCACCGCCGAGGCGCGCGGCAAGCTGTGGAAAATGCGCCACGCCGCCTATCCGGCCTGCCTCGCGTCGCGCCCCGGCTCGATCGGGCTTGTCACCGATATCTGCGTGCCGATTTCGCGGCTTTCCGAAGCGGTGGAACAGACCCGCGACGATATTGCCGCCGAGGGGCTTTCGGGGCCAATTCTCGGCCATGTCGGGGACGGCAATTTTCATGCGGTTCTGCTTTTGCAGAAAGACAATGCCGATGAACTGGCGCGCGCCAAGCGGGTTGCCGCGCGCATGGCAAAACTGGCGCTGGCGCTTGGCGGCACGGTGACGGGCGAACATGGCATCGGCATTGGCAAGCGCGGCTATATGGAGGCAGAGCACGGGCAGGGCTGGCAGGTGATGGGGGCGATCAAGGCGGCGCTTGACCCCTTGGGCATTCTCAACCCCGGCAAGGTCGTGCCGGACCGGACCCAGCCATGAGTCTTGCCGCCCCCGCCGATCTTGCGCGCGCGTTTTCCGCTGCCTGGGCGGCGCGCGACGCGGGCGCGATTGCCGCCCTCTTTGCCGAGGATGCCGATTTTCTCAGCCTTACGGGAGGCGCGGCCGAGGGAAGGGCGGTGATAGCCGATCTCTTCGCCGCCGAGTTTGCCGGAACCTTCGCCAGGGCGCGGCTGGTAACGGGCCGCAGCAAGCTGCGCCCGCTCGGGCCGCATGCGGCGGTGGTGCTGCAACGCTTCGTGCTTTCGGGGCTGGTGCACGCGGACGGCACCGATGCAGGCAGGCTTGGCGCGGTGCTGATGGCAACGCTCAGCCCTGATGCGCAGGGCTGGCAGGTGGTTGCGGCGCAATTCGTGGCCGAAGCCTGACCGGGTGCCGCGCAGGGCGTCAAAGCCGCCCGATGCGCCCGGTCAAAAGCGCAAAGAACCCCGCCGCATCGACCTCGCGCATGAACATCGCATTTGGCGCGCGCGGCGTGACGCGCCACCAGTCGGCCACGGTCATGCCTCGGGTCAGCGGGCTGAGCGTTTCGATTTCCACGTTGATGTGCCGGCCCTTGAAAAGCCCGGGCGCAAGCAGATAGGCAATCACGCAGGGGTCATGCAACGGTGCACCATCAGAGCCGTATTTGGCCATGTCGAAGCGCTCGAAGAAATCGGTCCAGCTTGCCACCGCATGCCCGACCGGGGTGCCAAGCGCGCGCAAGCCTTCAATGCGGGCCCGCGTGGTCAGCACCTGATGCGTGACATCAAGCGGCATCACCACCAGCGGCACACCGGATCTGAAAACGATGTCGGCTGCTTCCGGGTCAACGTAGATGTTGAATTCGGCGGCGGGCGTGGTGTTGCCGCCTTCAAAGCAGCCGCCCCCCATCAGCACGATCTCGACCACCCGCGGCACAATCTCGGGGGCGCGGCGAAAGGCGGTGGCAATATTGGTCAGCGGCCCGAGCGCGCAGAGGGTGACCGCGCCTTCGGGCAGCCCGCGCAGGGTTTCGATGATGAAATCGACCGCGTGGACGGGTTGCAGCGGCATGGTCGGCTCGGGCAGCTCGATTCCGTCAAGTCCGCTTTTGCCGTGCACATATTCGGCGGTGACAAGATCGCGCGAAAGCGGCCGCTCGCAGCCCGCGAACACCGCCACTGCGGCGCGCCCGGCAAGTTCGCAAACCACCCGGGCGTTGCGCGAGGTCAGCGGCAGCGGCACGTTGCCGGCGACGCAGGTGATGCCCAGCAGCTCCAGTTCGGGGCTGGCCAGCGCGAGCAATATCGCCACGGCGTCATCCTGGCCGGGGTCGGTGTCGATGATGATCTTGCGCGGGGTCATGGCCTCTCCTCGGTTCGGATGCGGCAGAAGGTGCCGTGGCGGCGCGGCAATGTCCACACCGCCGTTTCGCACCTGCGCCTGACCAGACCGCACCCCGCGCAGACCGAGGCGGCGGTGCCCGTTGCACCACCGCCCTGCCGCGGCGATCAGCCGTCGAAGTTGACTTCCTGGATCAGTTTCAGCGCCGCCGGGCGCAGCCGCGCCACGTCGATCAGCCCCAGCGTATCGGGGGTGAAATCGCCCCAGCTTGCCACCAGATCCGATCGCGCGACACCGGGCTTGACCGGAAACTCGTGGTTGGTTTCGGCATAGATCGCCTGTGCGGCATCCGAGGCGAGAAACTCCATCAGCTTCAGCGCGGCATCATGGTTTGGTGCCGCATTCGTCATCGCCATGCCCGAAACGTTCATATGCGTGCCACCGTTTTCAAATACCGGGAACACGAGGCGCACCGCCTCGGCCCAGGCAATCTGTTCGGGGTCGGCGAGCATCTGGCCCATGTAGTAGGTGTTGCCAAGGCTGATGTCGCATTGCCCCGCCCAGATCGCCTTGACCTGATCGCGGTCGCCGCCCTCGGGCTTGCGCGCAAGGTTGGATTTCAGCGCCGCAAGCCAGTCGCGCGTCGCCGCCTCGCCGTGATGCGCGAGGTAAGCCGCAGCCAGCGCCACGTTATAGTCGCTGCTGCCCTGACGGGTGCAGATGCGGCCCTTCCATTTCGGGTCGGCAAGGTCTTCGTAAGTGGTCACATCGCCCTCGGCCACCCGGTCGCGCGCGGCATAGATGATGCGGGCGCGGCTGGTCAGGCCGAACCAGTGGCCCGCAGGGTCGCGGAACTCGGCCGGAATCGCGGCGTCGAGCGCAGGCGAGGCGACAGCCTGCGTGACCCCCGCATCGACCACCTGCATGAGCCGCGCAATATCGACCGTCATCACCAGATCGGCGGGGCTGCGGCGGCCTTCGGCTACCAGCCGCTCGACCATGCCCGAGCCGACAAAGGCAACGTTCACCGCAATGCCTGTTTCAGCGGTGAAGGCGTCAAACAGCGGCTGCACCAGTTCCGGCTGGCGATGCGAATAGATGTTGACCTCATCCGCGAGCGCGGGAAAGGCGGCGAGAAGCGATGTGGCAAGAAGCGTGAAACGCAAGGACATCGGCTGTGCTCCGCAGGGTTGAATACTGCCGCCTATAAACCTGATTAAAATACTCAGGTCAATACCCGATAGAATAGATCAACTATTATCCGCCCGCAGTGCCGCGTCGAGCGCCTCATGCGCTGCAAGCCACAGCTCTTCGGCGCGCGCCAGCCCGTCAACCGCCTCGACGCGCTTCATCGTCCACTTGTGCAACTCCTTGCCCATATGCGGCGCGTAAAGCGCCTGCTCGCCAAGCTTGGCATCAAGCTTTTTCAGCATCTCCTCGATCTTCGCCACCCGCTCTTCGCACTTGCGCAGGTCGGATCGGAGCGCCAGAACCCTGTCGCGCGGGGTCTTCTGGGCTTTTTGCACCCGCGCCGGGGCGGCGGTTTCCTCGCCCGCCAGCAACTCGCGCCGATAGGCTTCAAGATCATTGAGGTAGGGCACCACATGGCCGCCCTTGACCAGCCAGAGCCGGTCCGCAACGAGGCTGAGCAGGTGCATGTCGTGCGAAATCAGAATCACCGCGCCGGTATAATCGTTCAGCGCCTCGACCAGCGCTTCACGGCTTTCCATGTCGAGGTGGTTGGTGGGTTCGTCGAGGATCAGAAGATGCGGCGCGGTGGTGGTTGCCAGCATCAGCGACAGCCGCGCCTTCTGCCCGCCCGAAAGCTGGCCGACCACGGTATCTGCCTGATCGGCGAGCAGGCCGAACCCCGCCAGCCGGGCGCGCAGGCGCGGTTGCATTTCGGCCGGATACACCCGCTGGATGTGCTGCAACGGGGTTTCATCAAGGTAAAGCTCATCGACCTGATGCTGGGCGAAATAGCCGATCCGCAATTTGCCTGACCGCGTGAGCTTGCCCAACTGCGCCGGCAGTTTGCCCGCCAACAGCTTTGCCAGCGTCGATTTTCCCTCGCCATTGCGGCCAAGAAGCGCGATCCGGTCATCCTGATCGATCCGCAGGCTGAGGTGCTTGAGCACCGGTGGCCCGCCATAGCCCACCGCCACCTCGTCCAGCGCAAGGATGGGGGGCGAAAGCTGCTCGGGCACCGGAAAGCTGAAAACCTGCTTCGCGGCTTCCTCGGGGGCGGTTATGACCTCCATCTTTTCCAGCATCTTGACCCGGCTTTGCGCCTGCACCGCCTTGCTGGCCTTGGCCTTGAAGCGATCGACGAAGCTTTGCAGATGCGCGCGCCGCGCCTCCTGCTTTTTCGCCTCTGCCGCCTGCACGGCGCGCTGTTCGGCGCGGGCGCGGGCAAACTGGTCGTAGGGGCCGCTCCAGAGCGTCAGCTTGCGGTTTTCAAGGTGCAGAATTGCCCCTACCGCGCGGTTGAGCAGGCCCCGGTCGTGGCTGATGATGATGACCGTATGCGGATATTTCGCCAGATAGCTTTCCAGCCAGAGCGCGCCTTCAAGGTCGAGGTAGTTGGTAGGTTCGTCGAGCAAGAGCACATCGGGCTGGGCGAAAAGAACCCCGGCAAGCGCCACCCGCATGCGCCAGCCGCCCGAGAAATCGGAACAGGGGCGCAACTGCGCCTCGGCATCGAACCCAAGCCCGCGCAGGATTGCGCTGGCGCGGCCCTCGGCGGACCAGGCATCGATATCGGCAAGCCGGTGCTGGATGTCGGCAATCCGGTGCGCATCGGTCGCATGCTCGGCCTCGGCCATCAGTTCGGCGCGTTCGGTATCGGCTTCCAGCACGGTATCAAGCAGCGAGGTTGCCGAGGAAGGCACCTCTTGCGCAACCCCGCCGATGCGCGCCCGCGACGGCAGGCTGATAGCCCCGCCCTCAAGCGCCAGCTCGCCCCGGATCAGCCGGAAGAGCGTGGTCTTGCCGGCACCGTTCTTGCCCACAAGCCCCACCTTGTGGCCATCAGGGATGCTCGCAGAGGCAGCTTCGAAAAGCGGGCGGCCCTGCACGGAATAGGTGATGTCGGATATTTTCAGCATATCCGCCCCATGCCCGAACCCCGCGCCCGCGTCAACCGCTGGCCCGCGCGGGGTTTTCAATGGCAGCGCCCCATGCTAGGGGGCGCCGTCTGGCGAGGGCAGGGGCCCTTTGCCGTATCAGGGGAAAAGGTGCCATCATGGCCATCGAACGCACGCTTTCAATCATCAAGCCCGACGCAACGCGGCGCAATCTTACCGGCAAGATCAACGCGAAGTTCGAGGAGGCGGGCCTGCGCATCATCGCGCAAAAGCGCATCCGGCTGAGCCTTGAGCAGGCGGGCAAGTTTTACGAAGTGCACGCGGCGCGGCCCTTTTATGGTGAGCTGTGTGAATTCATGGCGTCCGAGCCGGTGGTTGTGCAGGTGCTCGAGGGCGAAGGCGCCGTGCTGAAGAACCGCGAGGTGATGGGTGCAACCAACCCGGCCAATGCGGCCGAAGGCACCATCCGCAAGGAATATGCGCTGTCGATGGGCGAGAACTCGGTGCATGGCTCGGATGCGCCGGAAACCGCGGCGGTCGAGATCGCGTTTTTCTTCTCCGGTCTCGAACTGGTCGGCTGAACCGGCCTGAAAGCGGGTTGCATGGAAAGGCCGCTCGCAGGAGCGGCCTTTTCGCATCCGGTCACGCGCGCAGCGCTGGCCGCCCCGGCGCTTCGCCACCGCCGCTTGCCCGGCCCTTCCGATTTGCCGCCCGCGCCCTATCTTGAACGACAGGGAGAGATCATGCCGCAAACCGACCCAAGCTACGCCCGCCTGCCAGCGCGTTTCTTTGCCCGTGTGGCCCCGGTCGCGGTGGCCGATCCGCAACTTTTGGCGCTGAATCTGCCGTTGGCCGAGGCGCTGGGCATTGATCCGGTCTGGCTCGCGGGTGCCGAGGGCGTTTCCATGCTGGCGGGCAACACGCTTCCGGGCTGGGCCACGCCGATCGCGCAGGCCTATGCCGGGCACCAGTTCGGCAGCTTCGTGCCGCAGCTGGGTGACGGGCGCGCGCTGCTGCTGGCCGAGATCCTCGCCCCCGGTGGAGGGCGCTTTGACCTCGTGCTGAAAGGTTCCGGCCAGACCCCCTTTTCGCGCCGGGGCGATGGTCGGGCCTGGCTAGGCCCGGTGCTGCGCGAATACCTTGTCAGCGAGGCGATGGCGGCGCTGGGCGTGCCGACAACGCGGGCGCTGGCGGCGGTGGCGACGGGCGAGGTGGTGTGGCGCGAAGAGGGGGCATTGCCGGGCGCAATTCTGGCGCGGGTGGCCGCCAGCCATATCCGCGTTGGCACTTTCGAGTATTTTGCCGCGCGCCGCGATACCAAAGCGCTGGCGCTTCTGGCCGAGCACACGCGCGCGCGCCATTTTCCGCTGGCCGATGGCGCGCTTGGCCTGCTTGCGTCGGCGGTGGCCGCGCAGGCGCGGCTTGTTGCCGACTGGATGAGCTTTGGCTTCATCCATGGCGTGATGAACACCGACAACATGGCGGTTTCGGGTGAAACCATCGACTATGGCCCCTGCGCCTTCATTGATGCCTATCACCCCGACCGGGTATTTTCCTCAATCGACCGGCACGGCCGCTATGCCTACGCGCAGCAACCGAACGTGGCGCTCTGGAACCTCGCGCAGCTGGCCTCGGCGCTTCTGCCGCTGATTGGCGAGGGCGAGGCGGGGGTCGAGGCGGCCAGCGCCGCGCTCGACGGCTTCTGGCCCGCGTTCAGTGCGGCCTGGAGCGCGCGCTTTGCCGCCAAGATCGGGATTGCCAGCGCACGCACGGGCGACCATGCGCTGATCGAAACGCTGCTGGCGCGGATGGCCCGCCAGGGCAGCGATTTCACCCGGGTTTTCCACGGCCTCGCAGACGGGTCGGCACGCGATGAATTCGCCGACCGCGCTGCCTTTGATGCCTGGGCGGTTGATTGGCACACGCGGCTTGGCCATGAACAGGACCCGCAGGCGGTGATGCGTGCCGCGAACCCGGCGCGGATACCGCGCAACCACCGCATTGCCGAGGTCATTGCGGCCGCAGTCGCAGGCGAGATGGCCCCCTTCGCGCGGCTGCACGCCGCACTTTCCGTGCCCTATGACGAACGCCCGGAATGGGCCGACCTGTCAGATGCGCCAGCCGCCGACGAGGCGGTTACCCGCACCTATTGCGGCACCTGAGCTATTTGCGAAACTTGCGGAACAGCTGCCGGTTGCGGTCGATGAACGCCTGCATCAGCGCCGCACTGCCGCCAAGGCTGCGGCCATGCAGATAAAGCCAGCCCGCTGCCGCCCCCGCGCTTGCGCCGATCACGTCCACAACCAGATCGCCCATGGTATCTGCCAGCCCGGTTTCCTGCATGCTGAGACCAAATGCACTGTCCACCGCGAATTCGAAGATTTCCCAAAGCGCGCCAATCGTGACCGCGAAGGAAAACGCGATGAATGCCAGCGCCCAGGCGGGTGCCGCGTAGCGATCTCCCTGAAACAGCATGAACACCAGCAGGAACCCGAGGATACCAAAGCCCAATGCCGAACCGAGGTGCAGCATCCCGTCCCACCACCAGAACCGCAGGTAGAAATCGGCTGCTTCGCCCAGATAGATCGTGGCGAAGATGAAGGCGGTGATGCCGACAACAAAGCTCCACGGCAACCGCACCCCAAGCCGACTTACCAGCACCAGCGGTGCCAGTGTCATCACGAAAGTCGCCACGGCGATGCCCGCCAGCGGCCATTGCTGCTCCCACAAGGCCAGAACGAACTCGACCGCCAGCACCGCCCACATGAGCAATACCGGCAGGGGTTGCTTGTGCAACGGTGTAAAACGCAGGCGCGGACGCATGTGGCCGATATAGGGCGTGTGTCGCAAGGTCGCAACGGGGCTTCACGTCGCGCCCCGCCGCCCCCATATCAGAGGCATGATCCTGCGCATTGCCTCCTACAACATCCATAAATCGAAAGGCAGCGATGGCCGCTTTGATCCGGCGCGGGTGATCGACGTGATCAACGCACTCGGGGCCGATGTGCTCGCGCTGCAAGAAGTCGATTTCCGCTTTCGCGGCCGCCCCTCGGCATTGCCGCTTGCGGTCTTGCGCGCCGGTTGCGCGCTCTTGCCGGTGGCGCTCACCCCGACCGGCCCGGAGAGCCTCGGCTGGCATGGGCAGACGCTGTTGCTCGGCAAGAACGTCAGGCTCAGCGCACTGCGCCCGCTTGTCTTGCCCGGTTTCGAGCCGCGCGGCGCGCTTATCGCCGATATCGATGCGGGCAGCGGGCCGCTCCGGCTTGTCGGGGTTCACCTTGGCCTGCGCCGCTCCAACCGGCGCGCCCAGCTTGCCCATATCCGCGCCGTGCTGCGCGAAGAGGAAGATCGCCCCGCTCTCATCATTGGCGATTTCAACGAATGGGCGGCGGCAAAGGGCCTTGAGGCACTGCACGGATTCGAGCTTACGACGCCGGGCCCAAGCTACCCCGCCCGCGCCCCCTTCGGGCGGCTGGACCGGCTCGCGGCAGGGCCGGGTATCAGCGTGCTCCGCGCCGGGGTCTTCGATAGCGGCCTGGCGCGGCGCGCCTCGGACCATCTGCCGATCTGGGCCGATGTCCGGCTTTCGACCTGATCGGGCACCGCGGCTGCGGCGGGGGCTTTCGCACCGCTGCCAAACGGCGTAAACCCTCGGCAGCATTTCCCAGCCCGGTTTCAAGGAGCCCGCCATGAGCACGATCGTCGACATTCACGCCCGCGAAATACTCGACAGCCGCGGCAACCCCACGGTCGAGGTCGATGTGGTGCTGGAAAGTGGCGTCATGGGCCGCGCCGCGGTTCCTTCGGGGGCATCGACCGGTGCCCACGAGGCGGTCGAGCGGCGCGATGGCGATGCGGCGCGCTACATGGGCAAGGGCGTGCTTGAAGCGGTGCAGGCGGTGAACGGCGAGCTTGCCGAAAACCTCGTCGGCGAGGATGCCACCGAGCAGGTCGCCATCGACCGGCTGATGATCGAGCTTGACGGCACCCCGAACAAGGGACGGCTCGGGGCCAATGCCATTCTGGGGGTAAGCCTTGCCTGCGCCAAGGCGGCGGCGGAATTCACCAATCAACCGCTCTACCGCTATGTTGGCGGTACCTCGGCACGCATCCTGCCGGTGCCGATGATGAACATCATCAACGGCGGCCAGCATGCCGACAACCCGATCGACATTCAGGAATTCATGATCATGCCGGTGGCGGCGGCGAATATCCGCGAGGCGGTGCGGATGGGTTCGGAAGTCTTCCACACGCTGAAAAAGGAACTCTCGAAGGCGGGCCACTCCACCTCTGTCGGCGACGAAGGCGGCTTCGCCCCGGCGCTTTCCTCGACGCGCGCGGCGCTCGATTTCATCCTCAAGGCGATCGAGAAGGCAGGCTACCGGCCCGGCGAAGACATCTGGCTCGCGCTCGATTGCGCCGCCAGCGAATATTACAAGGGCGGCAAGTATGTGATGGCGGGCGAGGGCAAAACCTTCGATGCCGCCGAAAACGTCGCCTACCTCGCCGCGCTCTGCGCCGATTACCCGATCCTTTCGGTTGAAGATGGCTGCGCCGAAGATGACTGGGCGGGCTGGAAGCTGATGACCGATGCGCTTGGCGGCAAGGTGCAACTGGTGGGCGACGATATTTTCGTGACCAACCCGGCGCGGCTGGCGCGCGGCATCGCCGAAGGTTGCGGCAACTCGCTGCTGGTCAAGGTCAACCAGATCGGCACGCTGACCGAAACCCTCGAGGCGGTGCGCATGGCCGACCGCGCAGGCTTCACCTCGGTGATGAGCCACCGCTCGGGCGAAACCGAAGATGCCACCATTGCCGACCTTGCCGTGGCCACCAACTGCGGCCAGATCAAGACCGGCTCGCTGTCGCGCACCGACCGGCTGGCGAAATACAACCAGCTGATCCGCATCGAGGAAATGCTGGGCGAGGCCGCCGAATACGCGGGCCGCTCGATCCTGCGCTGAACAAAACCGAGGGGGCTTTCCGCCCCCTCCTGGCCTTGCAGGCCAGTTCACCCCCGAGGATATTTCGGCTGAAGCATTTGCCGAAGCTCGTTTCTGCTTCAGAGACAAATATCCCCCCGCCGGAGGCGTTGCTTTGGATGGCGCGGATCAGTCGCGGAAGTTGCGGCTGTCCTTGATCTGGTCCCAGGCCCAGACGACCTCTTGCAGGCGTTCCTCGTCGTCGCGGTTGCCGCCGTTCATATCCGGGTGAAGATCTTTCACCAGGCTTTTGTATTGTTTGCGAATTTCAGGTTTGGTCCAAGTGTCCTTGGCTTCGAGGATGTCGATAGCCTTGCGTTCGGTCGGGGGCAGTCTGCGCCCTGCGTGCTGGCGGCCGGGGTTTTGCGTGGCGTTCGCGCCGAGAATTTCCATCGGGTCGGCAACCCCGTGGCGCGCCCAGGCCCGGTCTTCCTCGGAGATGCGGCCAAAGGGTTTGGTCGGGCGTTCCCACACGGTTGCATTGTCGAGGAAGGCCTGGAATTCCTCTTCGGACTGGCCCTGAAAATAGTTCCAGTTCAGGTTGTATTCGCGCACATGGTCCTTGCAGAACCAGAAATAGTCATCGAGCTTTTTCGGCGACTTCGGGGCGCGATACTGGCCTTGTTCCTGGCATCCCTGGTGGTCGCAGCTGCGTGTGGAGGTTTCGAATGCGCCGGACATGCCGCGCTTGCCTTTGGCGCGGCGTTTCTTGTCGGTGGCAGCGGAGATGTCGAAGCCGAAGGCGTCGTTTCTGGTCATGCGCAGTCCTCTGGACCCGGCCGTTTCGAGTCGGGCCATGAAGAATAGGCCATTTCGCGCCCGGCGAAAGCGAAATTCCACGCCATGGGGGCGACTGGGCCGAGTTCAGGATTCGGGGGTGGCGGGGCCGAGGCGCGGGGCGGAGCCGGGGTCGGAATGGGCGCTGAGCCGCGGCGCGAGCCCCGGAGTTGTCGAAGCGAGGAAAGTCGGGACCGATTCAGGCGCGGGTTCCCGCAAATCCGGCAATTGCTCGGCGGCGGGCAGCAGCACGGTTTCCGCTTCCGTTACGATCGCGCGGCGGAAGATCAGCAAATTGTGATAGACCGTGCTGCGGCCGGTAAGCCCGCTGCGCTCTTCGCTGGGCAGCACATCGGCGCGCAGATACTCCCAGCCATCTGCGGCCATGCGATTGAGTTCCGCCGCGAGGGTTGCGCCGAAACGTTCGCCCGGCGTTTTCAGCGCGCGGTTCTTTTCGGCGCGAAGCGGGGCCGGGATGGCGGTGTATTCATAGCTTTGCATCGCGTTCTCCAGCGGCCCGCATGGCCTTACAGCCCAAGTTTCTGCGTCACCAGCGCGGTGACGGTGGCGGGGTTGGCTTTGCCGCCGGTT
The DNA here is from genome assembly GCF_030684035.1 of Phaeovulum sp. Classification (GTDB taxonomy): domain Bacteria; phylum Pseudomonadota; class Alphaproteobacteria; order Rhodobacterales; family Rhodobacteraceae; genus UBA6213. The sequence goes on from NZ_JAUXPI010000005.1 coordinate 31,926, forward strand.
GCCTTCAGCACCTGGCCGGTGAACCAGCCTGCAAGCTTTGGATTGGCGCGGGCCTTTTCAACCTGCGCCGGGTTTGCGGCAATCATCGCATCGACGACCTTCTCGATCTCGCCGCTGTCGGTCACCTGTTTCATGCCGCGTTCTGCCGCAATCGCTGCCGGGTCGCCGCCGGTTGTCCAGACGATCTCGAAAAGGTCCTTGGCCATCTTGCCCGATATCTCGCCCGAGCTGATCAGATCGAGCACACCGCCAAGTTGCGCGGCGCTGATCGGGCTGGCGGCAATGCCGAGCCCTTGCTTGTTCAGCCTGCCGAAAAGTTCGTTGATCACCCAGTTCGCCGCCATCTTGCCGTCGCGCCGGGTGGCTACGGCTTCGAAGAAGGCCGCGTTTTCCGCCTCGGCGGTCAGCACCGCGGCGTCGTATTCGCTCAGCCCCCAGTCGCGCACGAAGCGGGCAACCTTGGCGTCGGGCAGTTCTGGCATGGTGGCGGCGATGCCGTCCACCCAGGCCTGTTCGATTTCCAGCGGCAACAGGTCGGGGCAGGGGAAGTAGCGGTAATCATGCGCCTCTTCCTTCGAGCGCATCGAGCGGGTTTCGCCCTTGTCGGGGTCGTAGAGCCGCGTTTCCTGCACCACCTTGCCGCCGTCTTCCAGCAGCGCGATCTGTCGGCGGGCCTCGTATTCGATCGCCTGTTGAATGAACCGCATCGAGTTCATGTTCTTGATTTCGCAGCGGGTGCCGAGGTGCGAAAAATCCTGCGTCGCCTGATAGCGTTCATAATCGCCGGGGCGGCAGACCGAAACGTTCACATCCGCCCGCAGGCTGCCGTTCTGCATGTTGCCGTCGCAGGTGCCGAGGTAGCGCAGGATCTGGCGCAGCTTGGCCACATAGGCCGCCGCTTCCTCCGGGCCGCGAATGTCGGGGCGGCTGACGATTTCCATCAGCGCGACGCCGGTCCGGTTGAGATCGACGAAGCTCATGTTCGGGTCCATGTCGTGGATCGACTTGCCCGCGTCCTGTTCCAGATGAATGCGTTCGACCCGCACCCGGCGGGCGACACCCGGCCCCATGTCCACGAATATCTCGCCCTCGCCGACGATCGGGTGGTAGAGCTGCGAAATCTGGTAGCCCTGCGGCAGGTCCGGGTAAAAGTAGTTCTTGCGGTCGAAGGCCGAACGCAGGTTGATCTCGGCCTTGAGCCCAAGCCCGGTGCGCACCGCCTGCGCCACGCAGAACTCGTTGATGACCGGCAGCATTCCCGGCATTGCGGCATCGACAAAGGCGACGTTGGAATTCGGTTCAGCGCCGAAGAGCGTGGAGGCACCGGAAAACAGCTTGGCGTTCGAGGCGACCTGCGCGTGCACCTCCAGCCCGATCACCAGTTCCCATGGCCCGGTGGCACCGTGGATCACTTTGGCTTCGGGGTCGCGGAAGGCAAGATGGTCAAGCATCGCTCGGGCCTCTGGTCAGGACTGGCGACGGGTTTAGGACATCGGCCAGCGCGAGGCAAGCGATGCCAGAGCGCGCGCGGCGGGGGCGCGCTGAAGTGGCATGTTGACGCAGGCGATCGTGTCCCACAGCGTGGTGTAGCTGGCCATGAAGATCGCCGCCATTTCGGGCGTCGGCCTGCTTGATCAGCGCGCCACGACGGGCAGGCTGATCATTGGATCATCGCTTAATGGCGCCATGGTTTCCAGCGTCATG
>NZ_JAUXPI010000024.1 GCF_030684035.1 Phaeovulum sp.
CGCGCCGTGTCACCTTCTTCTTCATCGCATCGCGCAGGCCGGGAAAGGCGGGTTGTTTCAGCATCGGCAAGCCTCCTCGTGGGGATGCCCAAGCCTATCAGATCAGGCGGAAAGTGGCAGGTTTTTCAGACGTTCCTTAAACTCACACAACAAGCAGAATTCCATGCCGCAGGACCGTTGCCAGACCGTCGGGGAAGTGGCTGACCGCCTGAAAGTCGCCGAGGCGGCCGTTCGCCACTGGATCAAGTCCGGCGATCTTCGGGCCATCAACATCGGCAAGGGCTGGCGCGTTGCCGATGCCGATCTGGCCATGGAAAAAGGCGGCTGCTGCACCTTCGCCAGCAGCGAAAAGTCCCGGAATGACCCTGCCGTCGGCTTCCAGCGCCTGCGCCCTTTCATTGATCATGATGCCGCCAAAGGTCAGCGTGATGCCCGGCATCAGCGGGCTGAACGCGTAGAATGGTGGCGTTTCTATGCGGGTGGCAAGCGTGGCTTTTGGGGGGGGTGCCCCGGGTGTGGCACCCTCGGTCACTGCGGCGTTGAAGTCGCTGACCGTCTGCACGAACGCTTCCGCAGAAACCCCGATCATGGCGGCCAATTCCTCCAGGCTGTCGGCCTGATGCACTGGTCTGCCCAGCCGGGCAAATGTCTGCATCACGCCCTCCGCGACGCTTTCGCGCAGCGGCTGGTCGAACACCAGCGAAGTAAACTGACCAGGCTGCGAAAGCACTGCCTTGCCATGGGCACATAACCCGCAGATTCATCGACAAAGCGTTTGCCGTCGCGGTTGATGCTGATTGCATACGGCACCACGCGCGCCGGTTGCCCCGCGGCTGTTTCCACCCCATCGACGGCGGCAATATGCAAGGCCATTAGGCCGCCCATGCCTTTCAGCCCGGCCCCGGCCCGCTGCGCCATCAGCAGCCCGTCGCCGGTGGCATGCTTGATGCCGCGCACCATCATCGCCCCGGCATTCGGGTCGGAATAGGCCTCGAGAAGCGCCGTGTTGCCGCCGTAGCCTCCTGCGCCACCTGCGCGGACGTTGCGCTGGCAAGGCCGATCACACCGGCACCGAGGCCAACCCCCGCCAGCATAGCTCTGCGGCTCACGCCATTTGTATGGTCGTTGGTCATTTCCGTTCTCCTGCATTCGACAGGCTTCTGGCCGGTCACATGACGTTGAATTTGAAGCCCTGATGGCAGATCACACATGTGACCTCGGACTTCCCGTGGATGCTGTGGCATTCCGCGCAGACCGGCACCTCACCCGGCCCCAGATGGGGCGATCGATGCGGGTCGGGCAGCGGGACGCGCGCACCTTCCTTGGGCTCGAGCATCGTTCCGTGGCAGGCTACACAGATCGCGTTCGGCACCGGTGCCGACGGATCGAATTCGTGGCAGGCCACACAGGGGACACCGGCATTCGTGCGCGGGTCTTGCGCCTGCGCCGACATGCCCGGGAAAGCCGCCCCAAGAACCACCACGAGGATGGATGTTGCTCGTAGTCCCATGCTGCAAGCCTCTCACGCCTGCCAGAGCGCATCATTGGTGTCGGTCAATCCGCACTGCGGTACCAGCGACGCAGAAACCCGTGATCCATCGGCTGCGGTGCGCGGCGGCTTTGTGGGGCGGATTTACTGGCGCGTTCCTTGATCGAGCGCAAAGCGCCGACCTGCCCGATGCCGGATACTCGACCGCGACACCGCCCCTGGCGCTCCCGCAGGAAGATCGGGGGCGGCGCGGTGCCCTACGCGCGAAAGGACGATGCCGTGCCATTCCGCCTGCGCAAGGGTCTTGATCTGCGTTTGACCGGAAAACCGGTCGGGCCGATACGACCAGGGCGCGCAGTCGCCTCGGTCGCATTGCTCGGGCATGACTGCCCCGGCTTGCGCCCCGAATTCCGCGTTGCGGTCGGCGACCGCGTCAGGACCGGCCAGACCGTGTTCGTTGACCGCATGCGGCCGGACATCGCGTTCGGTGCGCCTGCCACCGGCCAGGTTGCGGCAATAAATCTGGGTGAGCGGCGCATGCTCGACAGCCTCGTCGTTGCCATCGACGAGGATGATTTCGTCGATTTCTCGCCCTTGCCAGCCGCTTTCGACGGTGCCGCGCTGCGTGCGCAGATGCTGCGCGCCGGGATGTGGCCGGCCTTGCGTGCCCGCCCTTTCGGCGGCATTCCCGATCCGCAGGGTACGCCCGCCGCCATCTTCGTCACCGCCATCGACACCAACCCGCTGGCGGCCGACCCGGCGCTCATGCTTCAGCCCGATCTTGCCGCCTTCCGCCGCGGCGTCGCGGCAATGACGCTGCTGACCGATGGTCCGGTCTTCGTCTGCCAGCGGCCCGGACCGGCCCTGGCCGAGGGCGAGCGTATTCGGCTGGCAAGCTTCGAGGGGCCGCACCCGGCTGGCCTGCCGGGCACGCATATCCACTTGCTGATGCCAGCTTCGGCGCACCGCAGCGTCTGGCACATCGGCGCTCAGGATGTCGTCGCCATAGGCGAGCTTCTTGAAACCGGGCGTTTTCGCGCCCGGCGGGTGGTCGCGCTGACCGGGCCGGGGGCCGCCGATCCGGGCCATGTCACCACGCGCCTCGGGGCGAGCCTTGATGATCTGACCCGTGGCGAGATCGCAGGTGGCCCCGTCAGGCTGGTTTCCGGGTCAGTTCTGTCGGGCCGCGCCTCGGGTTTTCTCGGGCGTTATCACGCGCAAGTGACGATCCTGCCCGATACCGCGCCGCCCGCGCGGCACCGGATCGTGCGACGGATGCTTTCCATTCTGCCAAAGTCGCCACCGGGGCCGACGCTGCCGCTGGAAGCCTTTGAACGTGCCATGCCGCTCGACATTCTGCCGGTGCCGCTGATGCGTGCGCTCAGCGTGGGCGATGTCGAGGCCGCGGAAATGCTCGGCTGTCTCGAACTGATCGAGGAGGATATGGCGCTGCTGTCGTATCTGTGCCCGGGCCAGGCCGACTATGGCGCGCTGCTGCGCCAGATGCTCGACGAAATCGTGGGGAGGCGGCAATGACCGAGACGCGCCGCGCCGCCATGCGGCGATCGACACTTTCTCACGCGCCGCATCTGCAAGGCCCGTGGGGCGGCCAGCGCATCACCGTGCTCTTGCTTGCCGCCCTTGCCGCGCCGCTCGCGGTCGCGCTGGCGGAACGGGGCACCGCGATGCTGCCCGGCATCGCGCTGGCGGTGGTGATCGCGCTCGGCTGGCAGGCGCTGTTTGCGCGCCTGCGCCGCCGCGCGCTCGGCTTTGACGGCATCGTGGCCGCGCTCATATTCACGCTGATGCTGTCGCCCGCCACACCGCTTTGGCAACAGGGGCTGGCGCTTTCCTTTGGTATCGTGCTGGGCGAGCAGGTCTTTGGCGGGCGCGGTCGCAATTTCCTCAGCCCTGCGGTGGTCGCGCTGGCCTTCCTGCTGTTCTCCTTCCCCGGCGACGCGCCGCCGCAGGCAGGCACCGCCTTCGCCGTTGCGGCGCTTTCCGGCGGTGCCTTGCTGGTCTTCGCCGGGCTCCTGTCCTGGCGGGTTGTCGCCGGGGTGGCGCTTGGCCTGGCCGCCGTCATGCTGCTGACCGGTGGTCTGCCCGACTGGAAGGCAGCGCTTTCAGGCAGCCTCGTCTTCGGCATCGTGTTTCTGGCCGGCGATCCGGTTGCCGCCGCATCGACCAATCCGGGGCGATGGATCTATGGCTTGCTGGTCGGCGCGCTGGTGGTGGTGCTTGGCCACGCCGGCAGCGGTGCCGGTTCGGTTCATGCCGTGGTCTTCGCGGCACTTCTGGGCGGCATCTTCGCGCCGCTGATCGACCGGGCGGTGGTGGCGATGAACATCCGCAGGCGGAGGGCGCGCCATGGCTGATGCAAACCCTCTGACGCTCTGGCGGCGCTTTCTTGCCATGCCCAACGAAAGCCGACCAAAGACTCTGCTCGTTGCCCTGCTGGTGGCATTCGCCTGTGCCAGCGCGGTATCCGTTACTTCCGTCCTGCTCAAGCCGATCCGCGAGGCCAATCTTGACCGGGAGCGGCAGGCGCGTCTGGTGCAGATGGTCGCGGATGTGCCGGGGCTTGCCGAAATCTTGCGCGGGACCGTGGCCAACAGGCTGGAAACTGTCCTGGTCGATCTCGACGCGGGCACCATTGCCTCGGGCATCGATCCCGCGACCTTCGACGCCCGCGCGGCAGCTGCCGACCCCGATGCTAGCATTGCGCTTTCGCGCGAGGAAGACATTGCAGGCATCGGGCGGCGACCCAACCTTGCACCTGTCCACCTCGTCCGCGACAACAGCACCCTCGTGCTCATCATCCTGCCGGTATACGGGTCCGGCTACCAGTCGACCATCCGCGCCTATCTGGCGCTCGAGGGCGACCGCAACACCGTCGCGGCGCTGAACATCTATGAACAGGGCGAAACGCCGGGGCTCGGGTCGCGCATCACCGATCCCGCCTGGCAGGCGCTCTGGTCCGGCCACCTGATCGCCGACGAGGACGGCACCATCCGCATCACCGTGGCGCGCGGTGCCGCGACCGACCCGTTTGAGGTCGATGCCATCGCCGGGGCGACGCGCTCCACCACCGGGGTGACCAACATGCTGCGCTTCTGGCTTGGCGCGCGCGGCTTTGGCCCCTTCCTTGCGCGGCTTGGATCGGGAGATATCTAGATGAAGGCAAGCACGCTGCGCCACCTGACGGCACCGATCATCGACAACAACCCGATCACGCTGCAAATCCTCGGCATCTGTTCGGCGCTGGCAGTGACCACCTCGCTTGCCACCGCGTTGACCATGAGCGCCGCGCTGACCGCCGTGCTGGCCGCCTCCAGCGTCATCATCAGCCTGATCCGGCACCATCTGCCATCGTCGATCCGGCTTGTCGTGCAGATCACCATCATCGCATCGCTGGTGATCGTCACCGACCAGTTGCTGCAGGCCTATGCTTTCGCGATGAGCCAGCGGCTGTCGATCTTCGTCGGCCTGATCGTCACCAACTGCCTCGTGCTTGGGCGCGCCGAAGGCTTTGCCATGCGCAACCCGGTGTTGCCGAGCCTGCTGGACGCGATCGGCAACGGCTTGGGTTACAGCCTGATTCTGACAGTCGTCGGCACGATACGCGAGCTTCTGGGAACCGGAAACCTGCTGGGCTATCCGGTCTTGCGCAGCGTCGAGGCGGGGGGATGGTTCCAGCCGCTCGGCCTCATGCTGCTCGCGCCCAGTGCCTTTTTCATCATCGGGCTGGGCATCTGGGCAATCCGCACCGCCCGCCCCGACCAGGTCGAAGCGGACGAATTCCCGATCCGCACCGCCGATGCGGGGGGTCGGCCATGATCGAGCTGTTTTTCCGTTCGGTGTTCGAGGAGAATCTGGCGCTCGCGTTTTTCCTCGGCATCTGCACATTCCTCGCCGTCTCCAACCGGGTCGAGACCGCGCTGGGGCTCGGCCTTGCGCTGATCGTGGTGCAGGCCGTCACCGTTCCGCTCAACCACACGATCCTGAACCTGCTGCTGGTCGAGGGTGCCTGGGGCTGGGCCGGGTTGCCCGACATCGACCTGACCTTCCTGCGGCTGATCAGCTTCATCGGCGTGATCGCCGCAATGGTGCAGATCCTCGAGATGACGCTCGACCGCTACTGGCCGGCGCTGCACCGGTCGCTTGGCATCTTTCTGCCGCTGGTCACTGTCAACTGCGCGATACTGGGTGGCAGCCTGTTCATGGCCGAACGCCAGTATGATTTCGGCGAAAGCGTCGCCTATGGTCTCGGCAGCGGCGTCGGCTGGGCGCTTGCCATCGTCGCCTTCGCGGCGATCCGCGAGCGGATGCGCTACAGCGACATTCCCGCCGGTTTGCGCGGCCTCGGGGCCGCCTTCATCGTGACCGGGCTGATGTCGATGGGCTTTTCCGCCTTCGTCGGAGTGAGGCTGCCATGAACGAGATACTTCTGGGCAGCGCGCTCTTTGTGGGCATCGTGCTGGCGCTGACGATCGCGGTGCTTGTCGCGCGCGCGCTCTTGTTGCCATCGGGTGCCGTCACCATCACCATCAATGGCGGCAACCGTATCAAGGCGCAGGCCGGCGAAAAACTGCTCGGGGCGCTGACCGGGGCTGGTATCGCCATTCCCGCAGCCTGCGGCGGGGTCGGCACCTGCGGCCAGTGCCGGGTCAGGGTCACGCTGGGCGGCGGCGAGGTTCTGCCCACCGAAATGGCGCGCCTGACCCGCAGGGAAATAGCCGGGGGCATGCGGCTGGCCTGTCAGGTGAGCCTGCGAAACGATGTGTCCACCACAGTGCCCGACGCACTTCTTTCGGCGCGCGAATGGGTCTGCACGGTCGCTTCCAGCCGCACCGTCGCGCCGCTGATCCGCGAGATCGTTCTCGATCTGGCGCGGGACGAGCCGTTTGCATTTCGCCCCGGTGCCTTCGTGCAGGTGACCGCGCCGCCCTACCGCCTTGCCTATGCCGATTTCGACATTGCGCCCGAACACCACGATGCCTGGGCGAAGATGGGCACCTTGGGGCTTGTCAGCGAAAGCGCCGAGCCGGTCTCGCGCGCCTATTCGATCGCCAGCACGCCGCAGACCGGGGCCAACCGCATTGTGCTTCTGGTCCGGCTGGCGCTGCCGCCGCCCAGCCTGCCACTGGCACCGCCCGGTGTTGTCTCATCCTGGCTTTTCGGCTTGCGGGCGGGCGACCGGGTCACGGTTTCCGGCCCGTTCGGCACATTCGGCGCACAGGAAAGCGACCGCGAGATGGTGTTCATCGGTGGCGGCGTCGGCATGGCACCGCTGCGGGCGATCATTGCCGAGCAGTTGGAGCGGCTGGGGACGACCCGCAAGATCAGCTTCTGGTATGGTGCGCGCAGCCGCGTCGATCTGTTCTATCAGGAGGAATTCGACCGCTTGCAGGCCGAGCACATGAATTTTTCATGGACCGTCGCGCTTTCCGACGCCGCGGCGGGCGACGTCTGGGACGGAGCGACCGGATTCATCCACGACGTTGTCTGGCAGCGCCTTTTACGCGACCACCCCGCGCCCGAGGTCTGCGAATACTATCTTTGCGGTCCGCCGATGATGATCGGCGCGGTGCTGGCCATGCTCGACGATGCCGGGGTCGATCCGGAGAGCATCTTCAACGACGATTTCGGAGGCTGAGCGATGCGACTGACGCGAAGACGGCTGCTATCGGGCGCGGGTGCGATGCTGCTTTTCCCCGGCGCTGGCGCGGCGCGGGTACCGCTGACGATCATAGATGGTCCGGCCTTCGGTGCCGCGTGGCGTGCCGCTCTGCCCGCCGGTCCCGACGCTGTCGCGGTCGGCACGGCGCTTCGGGCAGTGGTAGCTTCGGTCGATGGCGCGATGTCGCCGTTTCGTGCCGATTCAGAGATCGGCCGCTTCAACGCCTCCGACGAAACCGGCTGGATCGCGGTTGCGGCCGAGACCTGCGCCGTTGTCACCGAGGCGCTGCGCGTCGCGCGGCTTTCCGGCGGAGCCTTTGATCCGACGGTCGGCGCGCTGGTCGGGCGCTACGGCTTTGGTCCGATCATCCGGCCATCGGCGGGCGACCACCGCGATATCGCTGTCGGCACGGCGGGCATTCGCAAGGCCCAGCCCTCCATGACGCTCGACCTTTGCGGTATCGCCAAGGGCCACGCGCTGGATCGAATGGTGGCCGCGCTCGACGGCATGGGCCTGAGCGATTTTCTGATCGAGCTTGGCGGCGAGGTCTGCGGGCGCGGGCGGCATCCATCCGGGCGCGGCTGGCAGGTCGGCATCGAGCGGCCGCTGCCCGGCGAGCTTGTCTTTCAGCGCCTCGTCGGCCTTGGCGGGCAGGCGCTTGCCACCTCCGGCGACCGGATCAACAGCTACGAGGTGGCTGGCCGCCGCTATGGCCACATCATCGACCCGGCGCAGGGGCACCCTGCGGCGGGCGCGCTTGCCTCGGTTTCCGTGCTTGCCCCGGAAGCCATCACCGCCGATGCGCTCGCTACCGCACTCTTTGCGATGGGGGCAGAAGCCGGCGCGGCTTTTTCCGAGGGCGAGGCGATCGCGGCGCTGTTCCTTTTGCGCGACGGCGGCGGCATCCGCGAGATCACGACGGGCGATTTCGATGCCCATATTCTGGCATAGGAGACGATCATGGAGATATTCCTGCCGACCCTCGTCATCGTGCTTCTCGGCGTCGCCGGGCTCGCGATCGGGGTCATCGCCGGACGGCCGCCGATCAAGGGCTCCTGCGGCGGGCTCGCCTGCGTCAAGGGTGGCTCTTGCGGCGGCTGTCGCAACCACAACAGGGAGGCGCGGCAATGACAAAGTGGCCGAAAGTTCGGGAATACATGGCGGCGACCCTGGTCACGCTGCCGCCGGAAATGGAAATACTGCGGGCGATGGAGATCCTGCTTGCGGAACGGATCTCGGGCGCGCCGGTGGTGGACGCCGCAGGCAAGCTGGTCGGCGTCTTGTCGAAGAAGGACTGCCTGAAGGCGGCGCTGAATGCCTGCTATCATCAGCAATGGGGCGGCGCGGTCGCCGATTACATGTCCAGCCCGGTGGAGACGATGGAGGCTGATCTTGACATCGTCGAGGCGGCGGAGAGGTTTCTGGCGAGCCATTACCGCCGGTTTCCGGTTGTCGAGGAAGGTCGCCTCACCGGTCAGATCAGCCGCGCCGATCTGTTGCGCGCGCTTGTCGATAACTGGTGCTGACTGGGGTCAGGCGTGCCCGGCAGCGCTTGATTTTCATCAATGCGCCCCGCACACGCGCCCAGAACGGCGATCCGACTGATCCGAAAAGGAGAAAGACGACGGGACTGGTTGCTGGAAAGATCGCAATGATCACGGGGGCTGCCGCTGGCATCGGCCGCGCGACTGCGCTGTAATTCGCCACAGAAGGTGCGAAGGTCATGGTCTCCGACATTGTCACATCAGGCGGCGCGGAAACGCGCGACCTGATCCGTGCGGCAGGTGGCGAGGCCGAATTCTTCCGCGCCGACGTTGCCGTTCCGGCAGATGTCAAGGCGCTGATCGAGGCCACGGTCAAGGCATTCGGGTGCCTCGACTGTGCCTGCAACAATGCCGGTATCGAGGGCAGGATCGTGCCCCTGGCGGAGCAACCGCTCGACAATTTCGATCCCGTCATGTCGGTCAACGCGCGGCATGTTTCTGTGCCTTCAGGCCGAAATCGCCCAGATGCAGAAACAGGGCGGCGGCGGCGCAATCGTCAATCTCGCCTCGGTGGAGGGGCTTATCGGCTTTGCGGGCCTGTCCCCCTATGTCGCCTCCAAGCACGCGGTCAACGGGCTGACCAAGAATGCGGCGCTTGAATACGGCAAAGACGGCATCCGGGTAAATTCGATCTGCCCCGGCGGTATCGACACGCGCATGCTGGATTCACTGGCCGAACAGGCGACCGCCGGCAAGATGACCACGCATGAGATGATGGATCCGCTGTATCCGATCGGCCGCGTTGGCAGGCCGGAAGAAGTGGCGGAACTGATCGTCTGGCACTTCTCCGTCCGCGCCTCCTTTGTCACCGGTGCCAATGTGCCGATCGACGGAGGCTATGTCGCGCAGTAGCCGCCCCGGGGCTGCGGATCTACCCGGGAACAGAATGACAGCGAGCGCAATTGCACCCTGGCGGGGGGGTGCCCTGCAGCTTTGGGTCGGAGGCGGGGGATGCGATGTCCGACGTTGCTGCAAAACAGATGTGGCATGCCTGTTGATAGGCTTGAAATCCTTCAATATCGACGCCCGTCGCGAAACGGGCCATTGGCTGAGTTGGAACGGTATAGGTGAATTCAACCTTGTATCCTGCATAAGCGATCCGGAGGGGGCGGTGCGCGTATCCCTGCGAAAGCAGCGCAAAACTGTATGAATAGGTGACCGTGTTCGGCGTGGCTTGGGTGTCGCGGATCTTGGAGAGAAGCCACCTGGACTTTGTCGCGTAATTGCGCGCGGGCGTCCCTGCCGCACTTGCATCACCAGCCAGCTCGCCGATCGACCGATAGACAAAGCTCACGCCGTCGGTGCGTGTTACGGTGAATGAGTTCGAGGTGCTGTCAAATACGATCCTTCTGTAATCTTCGACCCTGCTGACAAGATTGCCGCCAGAACTGCAGCTTGCGCTTGCCTGGTCCGTGACATAGCGAAGCGGATAATATCCGGGCCAGGGGTTGGTAGCTGCGGCGTCGCCGCAAGCCATCAACTCCATTCCGTCCAGGACGAAGACATCCTGACCGTCATCATACGTCGGCACGCCGTCACCAAGCGAGCGGCGCTCGATCTTCGAGAATCCTCCGAGCTGCCAGCCGAAGGCGACGAGGTTCTCGACGCCGCTACGCGCGGTATTCGACGAGTTGTAGTTCAGCGAAACCGACGGCACGAGATCACGGAACGCTGGCACGCTGATCGTCACCGAAGTCGTAAACTCGCCGCCCGCCCCAACCACATCGGGTTCGATTTCGCGCGGACGCCCTGCCTGCCCGGCTTCCTCTGCCGAAGCAAAGCTGAAGGCCAATGTGCTCAACGACAAGAGTGCGATGATCAATGAATACCGGCGAAAAAACATCTGGCACCTACAATGAGTTGTGGTAATTGGCGGCAGTCAACCTAGTGTTCCGAGTCTGACATTTGCTACCGATTTCCCCTGATTTCATCGAGAGCATCGAGCGCGCGGCGCTCGCGGGTGATGATATCATCGGCGGTCTTGCTCCAGACGAAGGGCTTCGGTTTGGCGTTGTGCTGCAG
>NZ_JAUXPI010000039.1 GCF_030684035.1 Phaeovulum sp.
GCTGCAGCACAACGCCAAACCGAAGCCCTTCGTCTGGAGCAAGACCGCCGATGATATCATCACCCGCGAGCGCCGCGCGCTCGATGCTCTCGATGAAATCAGGGGAAATCGGTAGCAAATGTCAGACTCGGAACACTAGGCCGTGGGCGGCGCAACCTGTCTTTCGAGGATCTCGTTAACCTGGAAGCTCGTGCCGAAGGGCAGCGGCACTTTGAGGTGTCTCTGGAACTCAGTCATGCTGGAGCGGAGTATCGGATCACTAGGACAGGAAAGCCTGGGCCCGGCGCGAGTGGAGAGTACATCTCCGGGGTCTATGTTGAACGCGGGGGACACCACTTGTCACCTGAGCAGGGCACCGTAGAACTCGAAAGAATCCTGCCGAAGGAGATCGCCCGATTTTTTCTGTTCGATGGCGAACTCTTGCAAGAGTACGAGGATCTGCTTCATGGGGACAGCAACATGGGACCGCAAATCAGCGCTGCTGTTGAGCGGATCCTAGGTTTGCCAATCCTAACTGGTTCACGGGAGAGTGCCAAAGCTGCCCTTGATCGGGCAGAGTCCGCACTTGCTTTGGCCGCCCAAGGCGATCAAAAGACCCGCGAGTTTGGCAATCAACTCCAAGATTTGGCGGCGCAGCGCTTGGTCCTTACACAAGACCTGTTCCGACTAGAGGGCGATCTTGAAGGCCTCCGGGGTAGAAAGGCGGCCATAGAGGCAGATATGCGTCGGCGTGAGCGCTTCGCGGCCATGCTGGAGAAACGCGATCGCCTCGAGGATGACCTCAGCAAGTCCGAACAGAAACTCATTCAATCAGGTGCCACTCTGACGACTGCCATGGGGCCTGCATGGGCGGTGTTAATTCGCCCTCGGCTTGTCGCGGCCATGGCCGATCTTCGCGCGAGGGAAGCTAACCTGCAGGCTTCTGTCACAAGAGCACACGTGCTGCAGGAACTGGCGCACGGTCACGCGCCGGACTGCCCAACCTGTCTGCAGAAAGTCGGTACGGAAGCCCAAGCTCGCATCAAGTCCGCTCTGGAGTGCGGTCAAGACACGGGCGATGCTACCAGCCAGCGCGAACTGGCTAATGTACGCCGTCGCCTCGATGCACTCCAGGCGCAGATTGAAGCTGCAAATCCGGAAGCCCTGCGCTTGCTTTGGTCCGGATACGAAGATCTACAGAACCAAATCTATGCTCTGAAGGGAGAAATTGAGGAGATCGGTCGCCAGATTAGTGGTGACGTAGAAACGGAACTTCGCGGTCTGAGCCGTGACTATGACAGCACGCTCCGTGAGATCGTTGCAACCGAGGAAGGGGTTGCCGCCACTCAGGGCAAACTAGGCGAAAACACCCTCTACAGGGATAACATTCAGAAGCGGCTGGAAAAGCTGGCAGGTGGTCAGATGGAGGCCGAACGCCGCCGACGTGATTTGGCGGGGAAGGTCCACGACCTCTTCCAATCGGCGGTAGCTGCTTATCGCGAGCAACTCCGAAAACGAGTAGAAGCGGATGCTAGCACGTTTTTCCTGAAGATGACGACCGAGCCAGATTATGCCGGACTTACGATCAACGACAGTTACGGCCTGACCATCCTCCATCGCGACGGTACGATCATCCCAGTGCGTTCTGCTGGGGCCGAGCATGTCGTTGCGCTGTCTCTGGTGGCCGCGCTCCAGAACAATGCGCCGCTTCGAGGTCCAATCTTTATTGACTCGCCTTTCGGACGGCTTGATGCCGGACACCGAAAGCGGATCGTAGCCGCCCTCCCCGACATGGCGGATCAGGTAGTGCTCTTGGTCTACGAGGATGAGCTTCCAGCAGCGATTGCACGAACCACACTCAAGGAGCAGCTGAGGGCCGAGTGGGTACTCACTCGTGAAACAGCGCGACATACTCGTATCGCCAGCCGTTAAGGAGCTATCATGGTCGCCGAAAAAGCAGACAAGAAGACGCTGGGAGTTACTTCCATCAACGAAAAGACGCTAAGCGCTCTTGCAAGTGCCGGCCGCTTCAACACCGACATCGAAGCAGCGAAGTTCGCTCTGGCTTATGCGATAAACGAGGGGGTGACGCGTGGGACAACAGACGGAACAGGCACCAAGTGGAACGTTGGCAGCTTTGATAGCGACGGTGGGCTCAAGGCTGTCATCGAAGCTCTCTATCCCGACGAGCCGAGCCCTTATCGCCTGATCGAGCATCTCATTAACGCAGGCCTGCAGCTTATGGACAATAATGATGGTCTGCCACCGGACGTAGCCGGACTCGTGCTCGCTGCTGCAGAGGACCGGGGGTCCATCAAGGATGCACACCTACCCAAAGCGGGGGCATCCAGCTAGTGCTCGAACGCGTAGCACAATTCAACTTTGAATCGAGGACGCACCTAGCCTGTCGCAGCGGCATGGAAGTAATGGTTGACCAGACCTAGTTGGGTAAGTCTGTCAACGTGGGGGAGACCAATGAACAATGGTTCAACGATATTCGATTTCTGTTTCTTCGCCCGAACGCCACCGGCGTCTAAATGCCTAACTTAATCGCAAAAAAAATAGCAATTCCAGTTGGTTGAAAGAAATTCACCAGAATGACGCAGGCAACAGGTCTGGAGAATATCGACCAGGAGAGAAGGCTTTCTGGCCTTTTGGGTAGTGTGCCGGTGCTCAGCCCCTCCCGCATAACCCCCGAAAACAACGGAAAAATCCGGCCGCAGCCGGATCGGGAGAACGCTTTCGCGAGGGCAAGTGGCGGAGAGAAGGGGATTCGAACCCCTGAGACGGTTCCCCGCCTACACACTTTCCAGGCGTGCGCCTTCGACCACTCGGCCACCTCTCCGTCGGGCGCTCAATAGCGCGGCGAGGTGCGCAGGCGCAAGGGGGGATGCGGCGCGCGCGATCACCCGAGTTCGAGGCTTACCCGGCGATTCTGGCGGCGCTTGTTTTCGATCTTGCCAAGGCGCACCGCGCCGATCTCGCCGGTATGGGCCACATGGGTTCCCCCGCAGGGTTGCAGATCGACCTGTTCCGTCGCGGTGCCGATGCGGATCAGCCTTACCCGCCCCTGCCCTGCCGGTGGTGCCACCGAGAGGGTCTTGACCAGCCCCGGGTTTGCCGCAAGTTCCGCGTCGGTGATCCAATGCTCGGTCACCGCCAGATCGCGCGCGATGAGCGCGTTCACCTCTGCCTCCAGCGCCGCGAGATCGGCGGGCGGTTCCGGCATGTTGAAATCGAGCCTGCCCTTGCCCGCGCCGATCTGCCCGCCGGTCACCGGCAGCGCGATCACCACCGACAGCAGATGCAGCGCCGTATGAACCCGCATGTGCGCGTGTCGCCGGTCCCAGTCGAGCAACTGGGTCACTTCGGCACCCACCGGCGGCAGCGCTGCGGCCGCATCCGGCACCAGCACCACCGCACCGCCCTCGCCCTTGACCGCGGTTGTTACGGCCACGCTGCCGCCCTGCCAGCGGAGCGCGCCGCTGTCGCCGGGCTGGCCGCCGCCGGTCGGGTAGAAGATCGAAACATCGCAAACGATGCCGCGATCCGGTCCAAGGGCGCGCACGCGGGCCAGAGCTTCGCGCTGATAGGGGGCAGTGCGGTAGAGCGGTTCGGCCATCAGCCATCGTCCTCGTCTTCGGCGGGGTTGTTGTTTGCGGGGGCCGGTGCGGCATGCGGCGCATCCTCGGTTTCGCTGGCAAGGTGCACGAAGCCTTCGCCGAGATCCGGCTTGCCCGGCATCGGGGCGGCGCGGCGTGGGGTGGCCGGGCGCAGCGCCTCGGGGTTGCGCAGCCAGAGGTCGCGCTGCGGGAAGGGAATCTCGATCTTCTCGCGGGCAAAGGCCGCGGCAATTTCATGGTGCATGTCGGAGGCGGTAGCCAGCTTGAAATTCACGTCGGAAAGAATGGCGCGAATTTCGAAATCGATGCCGTCGGTGCCGAAACCGACCAGAAACACCCGCGGCTCGGGGTTCAGCATCACCATCGGGTGGTTATGCGCGATTTCAGCCAGCAGCGCCTCGACCTTGCGCGTATCCGAGCCATAGGCCACCGAGACCTTGACGATCACCCGCCCGGTCAGATTGAAGCGGGTCCAGTTGGTTACCTGCCCGGAGACGAAATCGGCGTTGGGAATGATCACATCGGTGCGGTCGAAGGTCTCGATCCGGGTCGAGCGCACCGAGATCGAGCGCACGATGCCCTGATTGCCGCCAACCTCGATCCAGTCACCCTCCGAAATCGGCCTTTCGATCAGAAGGATGATCCCCGAGACAAAGTTCGAGACGATATTCTGCAGACCAAAGCCGATACCGACCGAAAGCGCGCCCGCAACGATGGCAAGCGAGGAAAGGTCGATCCCTGCCGAGGTGATGGCGAGAAGTGAGGCCAGAAAGATGCCAAAATAGCCAAGCCCCGAGGCGATCGCATTCTGCGCGCCCTTGTCGAGCCGGGTTTTCGGCATCACCGAGGTTTTCAGCGCCGATTGCAGCAGCCGCGTCAGCGCATAGCCAGCCGCGAATACCACCACGAAAGTAAGAAAGGCGGTTGGCGAAATCCGCACGCCACCAAACGAGATGCCAGCGCGGAACGAGGTCCAGAGTTCGGAAAGTTCGGCCGGGCGCATGCCCCAGATCAATGCCAGCAGCGGCACCGCCGCAAGCGCCAGCACAAAACCGATCAGCACCGGCACCAGCGCATCGCGCGCGGCATTGTCGGAGCGCATCGCGAGCGCGTAGAGATCAGCCGCAAAGCCCTGAACGACCATCAACAGCGCGACCAGCCCAAGTGACAGCAGCGCCGGCCAGATCAGCGCGTTGGCCGCGCTGACATAGCCCACGGCGGCCAGCAGGGGCGCGACAAGCGCCACCGCGATGCTCGTGTTGCCCACCAGACGCGTCAGCCGCATCCGGGCGCTTGCGTCGGGGGCCACCGGCTCGCTGGTGCGCGGTTGGCGACGCAAAAGCAGGCCGATGCGAAACAGCAAAAGCGCGGCCAGCGCGATCATCGGGGCCTGAATCACCGCCGCGGCGGCATCGGTGGTTTGCGGCGGCACCACCATCGGCATGTTGCCACGCAGCATCCCGACCGCCAGCGCCATGCCGGCGAAGGGCACGATGCTTGCCTGAATGAGGCCCTGCGCCGCCAGCAAAAGCCCGGTCATCGCAACCAGAAACCGCCCCTCGGCGCGGCGTTCGGCCATCAGCGCAATCGCCGCGTCGCTGGCCTCGTCACGGGGAAAAATCCGCCCGCCCAGCCACCATGCGGTCAGGATTGTCAGCCCGGCAAAGGGCAGCTCTGCCAGAAGCGCGGTGCCGCGGGTGCCAAACAGGCCGGTTGCGGTCAGCGCCGCAACAAGCAGCAGCACCCCCGCCATCGGCAACAGGATCTGCCCGAGTGAAACCACGGCAGCCACCACCTGCCGCCCGCGCAACGAGGTGAGCCTGACCAGACGCTGCGACAGCGCCTCCATCCAGCCGCGCCCGCGCCACAAAAGCGCACCCGCGATCAGCAGGTAGAATGCAATCACCGGCGCGTTGGTCTTGATCTGCGCAAGCCCGCCCGGGGCCTCGGCACGGTCCCTTATCTCGCCACCAACCGCCCGCACCGCGCCGGAAACCGCAACGTAAGCCGCAGGCCAGTTGGCGGGATTGAGCGGCGTCGGCGACAGTTTCAGCAGCGCATCCGCCTGCCGCAGGCGCAGGATCGAGTCGATCTCGCGGATGATGCCGTCGGCCCGGCTCCAGGCTTCGACCGCCGCAAGCCCCGGCGCCTGCAGACGGGCAAGCTGGTCATTCAGCTCGGCGCGGCGCTGGGCGATTTCAGGGGCTTCGACCGCCCCTGCCTCGGGCACCGGGCCGAGCGCCGAGATCTGGCCCTTGAGTGTTTCGATCCGCGCCTGATCGGCGTTCTGTGCTGCGGCGAACTGGCTGCGCCAGGTGGCGATTTCGCCGCGAAGCTGGCTGAGCGTCAGATCCGAAGCCCGTGCCGCCGCGACGCTGTCTTCGGCGCGCGCCGCCACCCTGCCCCAGACCGTGTAATTGAGCGTGGCCAGCTGCGCGGCAAGCGGGCTGGCAACCAGCAGTGCCAGCAAGAGCGCCGCAAGCAGCCGGAGCGGGCTCACGCGCCGCATCATCCCTCGTAAACCTCGGGCAGCGCGCGGCCCGGCCGGTCAAGCCAGGCGGGCGTCGGCAAGCCGCGGGCGCGCAGAAAGTCGGGGTTGAACACCTTTGACTGGTAGCGCGTGCCATAATCGCAAAGCACGGTCACGATGGTGTGCCCCGGTCCCATCTCGCGCCCCATCCGGGTTGCGCCCGCAATGTTGACGCCTGACGAGGCACCAAGGCACAGACCCTCATCCTGCAACAGCGAAAACACCACCGGCAACGCCTCGGCGTCCGGGATGGTCCAACTCATATCGGGGCGGATTCCTTCAAGGTTCGCGGTAATGCGCCCCTGCCCGATGCCCTCGGTGATCGAGCTGCCGTGCGCCGCGAGCCTGCCGGTGGTGTAATAGCTGTGCAGCGCGGCACCCTCGGGGTCGGCAAGACCGATCTTGACACCCTTGGGTTGCAGCGCCAGCGCCACGCCTGCCAAGGTGCCACCCGAGCCCACGGCACAAACGAAACCATCGACCTTGCCGCCGGTCTGGGTCCAGATCTCCGGCCCGGTGGTTTCCAGATGCGCCTGCCGGTTGGCCACATTGTCGAACTGGTTTGCCCAGACCGCGCCATTCGGCTCGCTCTCGGCCAGTGCCGCGGCGAGGCGGCCGGAATAGCGGATGTAATTGTTGGGGTTGGAATAGGGCGCAGCAGGCACCTGCACCAGCGCCGCCCCGGCCAGCCGCAACATATCCTTTTTCTCCTGGCTCTGGGTTTCCGGAATCACGATCACGGTACGAAAACCCATGCTCGCGCCCACCAGTGCCAGCCCGATACCGGTGTTGCCCGCAGTGCCTTCCACGATTGTGCCGCCCGGCTTCAGCGCCCCGCGCGCCACCGCATCGCGGATGATGTAAAGTGCCGCGCGGTCCTTGACCGACTGGCCGGGGTTCATGAACTCCGCCTTGCCCAAAATCTCGCACCCCGTCGCCTGCGAGGCAGCGCGAAGTCGGATCAGCGGCGTATTGCCGATGCTGGCGGCGAGATCGCTGCAAATGCGCATGGAGGCTCCTCTTTGCACGGGCGGGCGTAAGCGAGACTTAAGCCGAGGGGGCCGCCGCCTCAACCCCTTTGGGCAGGGCGGCAGCGGCGCGATAACCGGCGCGGCGCGGTGCGAGCCACAATAGCAGCACCCAGAGCGGACCAGAGGCTATCTCGCCGCTCTGCATCAGCGCCTCGGCCTCGGCAAAACTCAACACATGCGCGCGGATATCCTCGCCCTCGTCATCCAGGCCGCCGGTTCCGGCCGCCGCATCGGGCAGATCGGCAAGCGCGAGGAAGGCATAGACATGCTCGGTCTTGGCCCCCGGCGATGGGTAATAGCGCGGACCGGCGATCAGGGCACCAAGCGCCAGCCCGGCTTCCTCCGCCGCCTCGCGCCGGGCGGCGGCCTCGGGGCTCTCGCCCGCGTCAACCCGGCCTGCAATCGGCTCCAGCAGCCAGGGGTTGGCATCGCCGCGCGCGAAGGCCGCGATGCGGAACTGCTCGACCAGCAATACCCGGTCGCGGAGCGGATCATAGGGAAGCACCGCGACCACATCGGTCGAGACAAAGGCGGTGCGGTTGATCGGTGCCGACATGGTGCCATCAAAGCGGCGGTGGCGCAGGCGGTATTCCTCGAGCGAAAAGAACCCGGCATGCGCCAGTTTCCATTCCTCCACCACCACATCGCCGGGAGCCGGGTGCCGCCGCACCGCCGCCGCGCCCGCGCCCCGCGCCCGCAGCCGCGAGGCTGCCCGGGCGAGCACCGAAGGGTAGCGCGCCAGCGCCGCCTCGGGGCTGATGCGCCCCATGCCCGCAATGAAATCTGCCGCCGCCTCGGGCACGATCTCGCCCCAGTCGCGCGCCCAATCCGCAAGCACCCAGGGCGCGCCTTCGCGCCAGCGCCCGGTATCGGCGAAATAGACCCGCGCCAATTGCTGCCCGCCGTTCGCCTGCACCGCGATCTCACGGATGACGAAGGCAAAGCCCGCCTCGTAATAATCAAGCCGCGCCGCATCCGCCTCGCTCAGGCCGCGCACCAGCACACCCGCCGCCCCGGCCCCGCCCGCGACCAGAAGCGGAAAGGGCCGCCCGCCCTCGGGCCCTTCCGCCGTCACCACCCGATGCCCGGGAAGGAATGCAGGTTCCATCGGCACCGCGCGCCCCAGCACCACCGCCAGCAGTGGCGGATGGCTGAGTGTGCCAAAGAAGAAATAGTCTGCCATCAGCGCCAGCGCCGCCCGGCCCATTCTGCGACAATGCCTGTCAGCAGCCCGCCCGCAACCAGCGTCGCCGCGACCGGCACCTGCAAGAGCGGTTTGCCAAAACCGATCGCCAGCGACACGATGTCAACCACCGCCTCGGTCGGGGTATCGTAATGGCGCGACCATGCAAGCTTGAACATCTGCATCACCGCCAGCACCAGCGCCGCCCCGATCACCATGTAAATCATCGCCCGGATCCCCGCGACCATCGCCGAGCCATAGCCGCCGCCGACCCGCGCGCCGCATTCGCGCCAGCCCATGATCGCCGCCACCGGCACCGTGACCGAAAACGCGATGATCGTGGCACGCATTCCCGGCTCGCCTTCGCGCAGCAGCCAGACCGTGGCGGCCCCGGTCAGCGCCATGAATAACGCGGCAAAGAACTTGGCGGCGGTAGGCATTGCGTGGTGGCCCCTTGGGGTGGCGATTGGCGGCAGTTTCCCCGAGTGGCGCGCGCGGCGCAAGGGGCCTCAGCCGCCACCCTTGCCTGCAAGCGCCGAAAGCGCGCGGCGACCTTCGGCAAGGCCAATCCGCGGCGCAGGGCGAGGGGTTGCGGCATCATTGTGCCAGCGGCGCGGGATCGCATCGAAAATGGCCTCTGCGCCGCCTGCCCCGGTTCAAGCCAGAACCGCCGATAGCTGCCCGCGGCATCGAACCGGTCGGCCTGTGTCGCCGGGCTGAACAGGCAAAACCAGGGTGCCGCGTCGGGGCCGCAGCCCGCCACTCATTGCCAACCCAGGGCATTTGAGGCGGCATCCCAATCGGTCAGGCATTCGCCAATCCGGGCAAGTCCGATGCGCCAGTCGGTCAGCAGATGCGTGGTCAGGTAGCTTGCCGCTATCAGCCGCGCCCGGTTGTGCATGCGCCCGTCGCTTGGATTTCGCGCATTGCGGCATCGACCATCGGCTCACCGGTCTGGCCACGCCGCCAGGCCTCGGCATCGTCGTTATCGCCGCGCCAGGGAAAACCCTCCCAGCCCGGGTGCCATGATCGGCTGGCCAGGTCGGGGAAATGATAGATGAGATGCGCCGCGAACTCGCGCCAGACCAGGTCGTGCAGGAACTGCCCTACCCCTGCCGCGCCCCCGTATGCTGCGCCAGCAGCACCCGTGCCAGTCCCGCCGAACCCCGATTTCGCCCAAGGCCAGATGCTCCGACAGGTTTGAGGTGCCGGGGCGGGCCGGAAAGTCGCGCGCCTTGGCATAACTTGTCGGCGCGTGCTCCAGAAAAGCCCCAATCCGCAAGCCGCGCGCTGGCAAGCCAGGGCTCGGGTGTCACAAGCTTTGGCGGCAGGCCCGGCGGCGGCTCCACTCCCTGCGCCTCGATGGCGCGCCAGAAAGCCGCGTACACGCGATAGGCCCCGCCGGAACCCGTCGCCACCGCCCAAGGTTCGCCAACAGTGCCCTGGCGTGGCTGCTCGCGGCTTCACCCCATCGGCGCGCAACGCCGCCTTCACCGCTCGGTCGCGCGCCATTTCTTCGGGCGTATAAAGCCGCCCCCAATGCCCCTCGCGTGCGCCCGTTTCGCCAACAGCCGCCCGCAAGACCGCAAGCGCCTCGCCGCGTCGCAATATCAGCCGCTCGCCCTGACGCTGCAATGTCGCGGCCAGCGCCGCAAGCCCCTGCCCCAGGTGCCAACGCGCGGCGGCACCAATGGCTTCGGCCTGCGCATCAAGCACGAATAGGCAGATGACGGGCCGCCCGCCCGCCGCCGCCGCCACCAGCGCCGGATTGTAGGCCAGCCGCAGATCGCGGCGAAACCAGACGATCACCGGGACCGCATCGCTCATGCGCGCGGCTTCTTCTTCGCCCCAATACCCCCGCCGGAGGCACCTGCCCTCACAGAACCCGCCCCAGCGCCGCAATCAGCCGCGCCACGTCTTCGGCGCTGGTGTAATGCACCGCCGACAGCCGCAGCACCCCTTGCCCGATATCCACCCCCATCGCCTCCAGCGGGCGGCGGGCATAAAAATCGCCTGCCCAGCAATTGATGCCCTCGCGCGCCAGCGCTTCTGCTACCGGCTCGGCATCGCGCCCGAGCGCCACCGCCACCGTGGGGGCGCGGCGCGCGGCATCGCGCGGGCCGATCAGGCGCAGGTCGTTGCGATCGGAAAGGAAATCGAGCAGCGGTGCCACGATGCGCGCCTCATGCGCGCGCATCAGATCATGCACCGCTTCGGCGCGCGCCGCCGGATCCGGCCCGGGGGCAAAATGATGGGCGTGCAGGTCGTCGAAGTAATCCACGATCCCGGCGCAGGCCGCGACCTGCGCGTGGTCGGGCCCCGCCGGGGTAAAGCGCTTGAAAAGCACATCGCCATTGAACCAGTGCCCCTGGTTGGGCAACCGCTCGGCCAGCGCCCGGCGGATCACCATGATCCCCTGATGCGGGCCGTAGACCTTGTAGGCCGAGAACAGATAGATATCGGCACCCAAGGCGGCCACATTGGGCAGCCCGTGCGGCGCATAGCTGACCCCGTCAACGCAGGTCGCTGCCCCCGCTGCATGGGCCATTGCCACGATCTCGGCCACCGGGTTGATCTCGCCCACCACGTTCGAGCAATGCGGAAACGCCACCAGGCGCACCCGCCCGTCGGCCAGAAGCGGCGCAAGGCGCTCCGGGTCAAGTTGCCCGGTCGCGCGGTCTATCTGCCACGCGCGCACCTCGACCCCGTCCGCCGCCAACCGTCGCCAGGGGCCGGAATTGGCCTCGTGGTCCTGACTGGTTACCACCACCGCCTCGCCCGGCTTCAGCGCACCCCGGAAGGCCTGCGCCAGCACATAGGTGTTGGCGCTGGTCGAGGGGCCAAAGCTCAGCTCGTCGGTCGCCACCGCCAGCATCGCCGCCAGCCTTGCGCGGGCCTCGTCCATTTCTTCACCGCCCGCCTGCGCGGCGGCATAGGGCGCATAGGGTTGCACCTTGCGGGTCCGGTAGAACCGCGCCAGCCTTTCGATCACCTGCACGCAGGCATACGAGCCGCCAGCATTCTCGAAGAACGCCTGATCGCGGAGCCCGGGTTGCGAAAACGCGGGAAATTGCGCGCGAACATGGCTGAGATCAAGGCTTGGCTGGGTCACTTCGTCCTCGCTCGGGCTGGCGGCACCTGGGTTGTGCCCAGGCGCATCTCGCCCCGCCCCCGCTGCCGGGTCAAGTCCCTGCCAGCAACGGAACCCGGCTGATTTCCGCTTGAAATTGGCTCCTCGGCGGCGTTAGCGTTGCGCGCCCGATACCCCATATCCCGGAAAGGACGCCGATGAAAACCACCACGCTCCTCCTGGCCTCCGTGGCCACCCTTGCCCTCGCCCTTCCCGCTGGGGCCGCCGACCCGCAGCTTCTGGTCTTCGACTGGGCCGGGTTCGAGGAACCGGGCCTGTTCGCCAGCTATGTCGAGAAACACGGGCAAGCGCCCAGCTATTCGTTCTACGGCGACGATGACGAGGCCTTCCAGAAGGTCGCCTCCGGCTTTCGTGCCGATGTCGCACACCCCTGCTCGCAGATGGTGTCGAAATACCGCGACGCCGGGCTGATCGAACCCTGGGATGTGAGCCGTATTCCCGAGTTCGCCAATATCGACCCCGAATTCCTCGCCTCGCCGATCTTCAAGGATGACGCGGGCGTGTGGTACATACCAACCGATTGGGGTGCCACCGCTATTGCCTACAACCCGGATCTGGTGCCCGCCGATGACGTGGCCAGCCTGCAGGTGTTCCTCAGCCCGAAATACAAGGGCCGCACCTCGCTGCCCGACAGTTCCGATGACGTCTGGGCGCTCGCCTACCTTGCTACCGGCGTCACCGACTGGACGGTGATCTCGGAAGATCAGTTCAAGGCCGCCGCCGCCTGGCTGCGCGAGGCGCACAAGAACGTCGCGAGCTACTGGGCCGACCCTGCCGAGATGAGCCAGATCATGGCTTCCGGCGAGGTGCTGGTGGCCTGGTCCTGGAACGACGGCGTCGCCTACCTGCAAGATGATGGCTACCCGGTGGCCTTCCAGCGCGAAGCGACCGAAGGCTCTTCAAGCTGGTTCTGCGGCTTCATCAACCTCAAGAACGGACCGGGCAGCGAAGACAAGGCCTATGACTTCATCAATTCCTGGCTGCGCCCCGAGGCGGGCCCGGCGCTGCTGGATGCAATCGGCTATGGCCACTCCAACACCCGTGCGATGGCGCTGATCTCGGATGAAGAACTCACTATCGCCGGTTTGAACGAGATTTCGGCCCCGATCCTGGCCCAGACCCCGAATGACCCGGCGATGCGCGAACGGCAACTTGCCGAGTTCGAACAGATCAAGGCGGGCTTCGGAGCTTTCCGCGGCCCCGATGCAATCGCCCGGCGTAGCCAGCGCCGGGCGTTTTTTTCGTTTCAATCCTGCTTCAGCAAAATATCCTCGGGGTGGGGTGCGGGGAGGGGCAGAGGCCC
>NZ_JAUXPI010000052.1 GCF_030684035.1 Phaeovulum sp.
CGCGGCGCTGTCTAGCAGGTTCGGGCGTTCAGCAAAAACCCGCGCGCGTTGGCGGGGGCCAGCCCCCGCACCCCCGGGATATTTCGACTGAAGCAGACATCCGGGCAAAACCTCGTGCCTGCTTCAGCGGAAATATCCTCCGGGGGGCACGGGGGGCGGAAAGCCCCCCGCCGCTCAGCGAAACAGCACCAGTGCACCCGCCGACCAGGCGACACGGGTGCGGGCACCATATTCGAGTACCGGGCGGCCAAAGACGTTGCGCATCGAAATCCGCACCACCCGGTCAACCCCGTCAAGCCGCACATCGTAATAGGTCATGTCGCCGTAATAGACGACCTCTTCGATGGTGCCGGGGGTTTCGCGGTCGCTCGCAGTCTGGCCTTCATAAAGGATGGTCAGCGTTTCCGGGCGGAAGCCCACGCTCACCGAGCCATCGGCGGCGCGGCCCGAGCCCTGCGCCGCCTCGATTTCGACCTGACCCAACCCCGCCACCTCAAGCTGCACCTGTCCGGCGGTTTCGCCCAGAACCACCGCGGGCAGAAAGTTCATCACCCCGATGAATTCGGCGACGCGGCGCGAATTGGGGCTGCGGTAAAGCGTTTCGGGGTCGGCAAGCTGGGCGATCTCGCCCTCGAACATCACCGCGATGCGGTCCGACATCACCAGCGCCTCTTCCTGGTCATGCGTCACCAGCACGAAGGTAATGCCGACCTGGCGTTGCAGCTTGATCAGTTCGACCTGCATCTGTTCGCGCATCTTCTTGTCGAGCGCGCTCAGCGGTTCATCGAGCAACAACACCTTGGGTTTCAGGATCAACGCGCGCGCGAGGGCCACCCGCTGCCGCTGGCCACCCGAAAGCGCATGCGCGGCGCGCCGCCCGTAGCCCTTGAGGCCCACCATGTCGAGCGCCTCCTCGACCCGGCGCGCCTTGTCGGCAGAGCTCCCCGCCTCGCGCCGCAGGCCAAAGCCGACGTTCCCTTCGACCGTCAGATGCGGAAAGATCGCGTAGCTCTGAAACACCATGTTGGTCGGGCGCTGGTTGGCGGGCACATGTTCCATGTGTTTGCCATCGATCATCACCGCACCAGAGGAAATCTCTTCGAACCCCGCGATGGTGCGCAGAAGCGTGGTCTTGCCGCAGCCCGAGGGGCCGAGCAGCGAGAAGAACTCGCCGGCGCGGATGCTGGCGGTGATACCGCGCAGCGCGTGGTAATCGCCGTAATACTTATGCACATCCTGAAACTCGATCATCGTCGGGCGGTCAGTCACAGGAAGCCTCCGCTATCGGTGCCGCCGGTCTTCGCGATGCCGCGGCGGCGGAAATATTCGGCAATGGTCAGAAGGATGATCGAGGCGGCGACGAGGCAGGTGCCAAGCGCCATGATCATCGGAATCTGTTTCGGGAAACGCAGTTGCGAAAAGATGTAGGTGGGCAGCGTCGGCTCATTCCCGGCAAGGAAGAAGGCGATGATGAATTCGTCAAGCGAGATGGTGAACGACATCAAGAGCGACGAGATGATGCCGGGCATCACCAGCGGCAGGGTGATCAGCCGGAAGGTGGAGAACCTGGTCTCGCCCAAGTCGTAGGCGGCTTCTTCAAGGCTGCGGTCAAGCGCGTTGAAGGCGGTGTTGAGAATGGCGATGGCGTAGGGGGTGCAGATCAGCACATGGCCGAGAATGACGGTAAAGACCGACAGCGTCACGCCAATGCCCAAAAGCACCACCAGCAACGACACCGCAACGATGATTTCGGGCAAGACCAGCGGCAGCATGATCATGCCGATGATCCCCGCCTTGCCGGGAAAGGCGAAGCGCGTTGCCGCGCGGGCGGCAAAGACGCCGAGCGTGGTGGCAAGGATCGAGGATGACACCGCGATGATCAGCGAGTTTTCCACCGCCGTGCGCAGCGTCGCATTGGCCGCCATCTGCCGGAACCACTCGACAGTGAACCCCTTGAGCGGAAAGGCGATGATCGTGCCGTCGTTGAAGGCGAAGACCGGCAAGAGGATGATCGGGGCATAAAGAAACAGCAGGTAAAGGTAGGCGTAACTGCGCAGCGCGGAAAACCTCATTTCTGCACCCGCAGGAACCGGCGGTTGAGGAACAGGAACAGCAGGCTCACCAGGGTCACGATCGCCATTGCCGAAACCGCGATTGCCGAGCCCATCGGCTTGTTGTCGAGATCAAGCATCCGCGCCTGAATGAGGTTGGCGACCATCGGCACCTTGCCGCCGCCGATCAATTGCGGCGTCACATAATCGCCGATGGTCGGGATGAAGACGATCAGCACCGCCGCGACCACGCCGGGCATCGCCAGGGGCAGCGTTACCCGCCAGAAGGTCATCAGCCGCGATTCGCCAAGGTCTTGCCCGGCCTCCAGAAGTGCGCGGTCGATCTTTTCCAGCGCCACGAATATCGGCAGGATGGCAAAGGGCGCGTAGGCATGCGCCAGCGTCACCACGATCGCCTGCACATTATTGAGCATGTTCAAGGGCTGGTCGATCAGCCCGACAATATCGAGCGTCGAGTTGATGACGCCGTTGTAGCCCAGGATCACCTTCCACAGGAACACCCGTATCAGATACGAGGTCCAGAACGGAATGGTGATAAGGAACAGCCAGCGTGATTTCATCGAGCGGCTGACGTTGAACGAGATGTAGTAGGCGATCGGAAAGGCGATCAGCACGGTGGTCAGCGTCACCATTCCCGAAACAAAGAGCGAGCGCAGCAGAATCGCGCGAAACACCGGGTCGGACCAGGTATCGACATAGTTTTGCAGGGTGAATTCACGGATGACGGTAAGATAGCCATCCTTGAAAAACGAAAACGCCACGATCGTCGCCAGTGGTGCCGCGAGCAACAGAACAGCGTAAATCGCGGTGGGGCTGACCAGAACGTAGCCCGAAAACGCCTCGGACCGCGTGAAATTGCGCCATCGTGTCGCTTTTGCCATTGGCCCCCGGACTCCCCGAACCCAGCCGCGCCAAACGCGACATTGGCAAGTTTGCACAAGCAACGCGCCATGAAAAGGGGGCAGTCGCGGGCTGGCTCTGGCCTTGGCCGACACGCAAAGTCGGCCGGTCAAACCGGCAGATCGCCCGGAGGATTGGCAAGCAGACGTGCCAGCGTGGCAAGCGCGCGGTTGAAGCGTTCTTCGCTTATGCCTCCCGCCAGCGCAATGCGCACCGCATTTGGCGCATGGCCATCGACCAAGGCATATTCGTCGGCGGAACGCAGCAGCACGCCCTCGGCTTCGGCCATGCGGGTAAAGGTCGAGGCGCGCCAGCCCGAAGGCAGCCGCAACCACAGAAACGTAAGGCCGGGTTGCCAGGCAAGGTCGTGCTGGCCCAGCGCCGCTACCGCAAGCCCCTGCCGCGCTGTCATCGCCACCTGTGCCGCTACCCGCAGACGCGCCGCTTCGCCCGAAACCAGCAAGCGGGTGACGATGTCGGTCACCGGGCGGGCGAGGCCGAAATAGCTGTGCTGCGCAGCCAGCCGTCCGGTCTCGCCCATCCCGGTCGGGCAGGCAACCATGCCGAAGCGCAACCCCGCCGAAATCGGCTTCGAAAGGCTCGCGACATGCCAGCACCGTTCGGGGGCAAGCGCGCGCAAGGCAGGCAGGCCCGACGATGGCATGGTGTAGCAGTCATCTTCCAGTATCTGCAAATCATGCGCGCGGGCGACGGCGGCGATTTCCTCGCGCCGCGCAAGGCCCATGCGCGCTGTCGTCGGGTTCTGCGCTTCGGGCGCGATGCAGACCACCTGGCCACCGTGGCGGCGGCATGCGGCATCAAGCGCGTCGGGCCGCATCCCTTCGGCATCGAGCGCCACCGGCACCACCTCGGCCCGTTGCAGCCGCGCCGCGTGGCGAAAACCGGGATAGGCGAGCGCTTCGGCCAGCACCACCGGGCGCTCGCCGCGCAGGCAGCACGAAAGCACGATGTTGATGCCATTCTGGCCGCCGTGGGTCAGCACCAGATCTTCCTCGGTCAAAGGCCCGAGGCGGCAGCAGGAAAGCCAGTCGACCACGGCGCGGCGGCAGGCGCTGTCGCGGCGCAGGCCGGGGTATTCAAGGTAATCCGCGCCGATCTGCCCGGCCGCCTCGATCATCACCCGCGAAAGCGCCTCGGTCTGGCCGACATCGGGAAGCTGCGGGCTGCGCAGATCGACCGGCCCAGTCTCGCGGTCGAGGTCGGGCAGGCGGTCGATATGCAACGGTTCGCGCGGGCCAAGGCGCGGGCTGGCAGAAGCCACGAAGGTGCCGCGTCCGACAACGGCGCAGAGCAGCCCTTCCTGCGTGCCGATCTGGTAGGCGCGGGCCACGGTGCCGGGGGTGATGCCCAGCGACCACGCAAGCGCGCGCACCGGCGGCAAGCGGCACCCCTCGGCAAGGCGGCCACCGCGCACGTCTTCACGCAGCGCCCGCAACAGCGCGAGATACTTCGGACCCGTTTGATCGGCCAGATCTGGCCGCCAGTTTGTATCCATGACAATGTTTCTCTGGCAGCCGAAACGCCGCTATTGTATCTTTACATCTAACAGAGTTTCCACGCCTGTATCAATACAAAAGGTGCGCCATGTCCAGCATTTCCCTTACCCGCCCCGCCGACCGGAAGCTTCTTGAATTGCGCGCCCGCTTCCTTGCCTGGGTGGCACGGCACCGCAGCCGTGCGGCGCTGTCGCGGCTCGACGATCACCTTCTTGCCGATATCGGTGTTGACAGGGAATATGCCGACCGCGAAGCATCGCGACCCTTCTGGCAGAAATAGGTTCCGCAGTCCCCTGACGGATCCTTTGCCTCGGCCGGGCTCGTCCCGGCCGCTTTTTTCAGTTGCCGATAACTTCGATCGCGATCGAACGCCGTTTCAACTCGGCGTAAAGCGCGGGCAGCACCCGCACCGCGCCGACCGCAACCGCAAGCGCGTCGCCCAGCGCGTCTTCGCTCGCCACGCCCTGCACCCGCCAGACCATGCGTCGCGCAACACCGTCGTCATAGACGATTTCGGTGTCGCCACGGCGCCCGCGACGCAGCCCGAGAAAATCTACTCCGCCCGAAGGCGAATGAAAGAAGGATTGTGTCATTTCTGCTCGGCCTTGTTGTTCTGCCTCGGCGCAAGCCTGCCTGCGCCCCCGGCACCCGGTCAACACAAAGCTGCGGCCCGCCAGATGCGCGGGCCAAAGCGAGTCTTTCGCGCAACATCGGCCCTGGGGCCGCAGAAGTCAGGGGCCAGATCTGATCCGGCCCCGGAACAATTGCCGCTGAACGCGCCGCCGGGTTCACCTGTTCGGCGTGATGATGATCTCGACCCGGCGGTTGGCTGCGCGCCCGGCAGCGCTGGCGTTCGAGGCGATGGGCTCATAGAAGGCGCGGCCCAGATAGCGGACCCGTGCCGACGGCGTGCCGGTGTTGACCAAGATCTGTGCCACGGCAAGCGCGCGCTGTTCGCTCAGTTGCTGGTTGATCGCCAGAGTTCCGACATTATCGGTATGGCCGACAACCCGAATGCTGGTGTTGGGGTGGTTTTGCAGGCTGCGCGACACCGAGGCGAGCGAGGCGCGGAAATTCTGATGCACGACAGCCGAGCCGAAATCGAAGGTGATCGCTTCCGGCAGGCTGACGATCAGCGCGCTGCCGGTATTCACGATCCCGGCGCTGGTCCCGGCAAGCGACTGGCGCAATTCCCGTTCCTGATTGTCAAGCTGGTTGCCGATTGCCGCACCGATGCCCGCGCCGATCGCACCGCCGATAATCGTGCCCTGAGTGTTGCCGCCGATGATCTGGCCTGCGGCGGCACCGGTAAGACCGCCGATGATGGCGCCGGTTCCAGCCTGATTCTGGGTGCCGTCAACATTGGTGCAGGCACCAAGCGCAAGCGCCGCCGCGGCAATGGCGGCAAGGGGTTTGGGGTATGACATGGCAGTTCCTCCGTTCGGAACGCGGCATGCGGGGCAGTTCCCGCAACCGTCACTTCCAGATTGCAATGACCCTGCGCTTGATCGGGCTCCTTGGGAAGCCTCGGAAACTGCGGAGAGAGGCTTGTCATCGGTGCTGCCCAAAACTGGCTGACGCGGGCCAGACCGGGCTGTGCACAGGGCCTATAAGCTGCCGCCAAGCGCCAGCCGCACCAGTGCAGGCACCGATCTCGCCCCGAGCTTTTCCATGATCGCGGCGCGGTGGCTTTCAACAGTGCGCTGACTGATGTCTAAGTCGAACGCGATGTTCTTGCTTGCCTTTCCCGCCAGCACGGCATCAAGAACCTGGCGCTGGCGCGGCGTCAGCGCCGCAAGCCTCGCGGCGCGCGCAGCCTGCTTTTTCGTGTCGCCGCCTACATCGCGCAGCGTTGCGCCGACAGCTTCGATTCTGGCCAGCAGATCGGGTCCGGAAATCGGTTTTTCGACAAAATCCAGCGCCCCGGCCTGCATTGCCTTGACCGCAATGGCAACATCGCTGCGCCCGGTTATCATGATCGAGGCAAGCGGTTCGGTGCGGGCCTTGATCTGTTCGAGCAGGTCGATGCCGCTGATGCCCGGCAGATAAGCGTCGATCAGCAGGCAGCCGCTGCTGCCGGAAACATAGCCGGCCAGAAATGCTTCCGCAGTGGCATAATCGAATACCTCATGCCCGGCCTCGCGCAACATTTCCCCCAGCGAGGCGCGCAGCGCCTCGTCATCATCGACCAGATAGACCTTTCTGGCCGAAATGGCGGGTTCAGGGCCGGGCTCGGCGGCATCGGATGGCTCGGGCGCAGTCAGGATCGCGGGCAATGGGCCAAGCAGGTCGGTGACGGCTTTGGTCAGTCGGTCAACCGTGACCGGTTTTGCCAGATGCACAACGTCCCGCTGCGAAATGCGCCGCATCGCGAGGGTCGAAATATCGCCGGTCAGCACGATCGCCGGCACTTCGCGCTGAATGGCACGCCGCAATTCCTCGGCAAGCGCGAGGCCATTCAGCCCGCCCGGCAGATTGTAATCGGTCAGCACCAGGTCGGGTGGTGCCGCTGCCTCGGCCACCAGCGCCAGCGCGGCGGGGCCATCTTCGGCCAAAAGCGTCTCATGGCCGCGGTCGCGCAGCAACAGATCAAGCAGTTCGCGCACTTCGGGATCGTCTTCGACGATCAGAATCCGGGCCTTGACCGACATTGGCGCGGCGCGCTTTGGCGCAACCTCGGGCACGGGCAGACTCTGCACTGGCGGTGGCGGCTCAATATTGGCAATCTCGATGGTGAAGACCGATCCACGCCCCGGCACCGAGGCCGCGCCCACCTTGTGCCCCAGGAGGTGCCCGAGCCGCTGCACGATGCTCAGCCCCAGGCCAAGCCCCTTGCTGCGTTCCCGCGCCGGGTTGTTGACCTGTCGGTATTCCTCGAACACCGCCTTGATATCGGATTGCTCAATGCCGATGCCGGTATCCCAAAGTTCAATGACGGTGCCCGCACCGCGACGGCGGCACCCAAGCAGAACCTTGCCCTTGCTGGTATATTTCAATGCATTTGACAGCAGGTTCCGCAGCATCTGCTCCAGCAGATCGGGGTCCGAGTTGACCTCGATGCTACTCGGCACCATGCGCAGCTTCAGGCCCTTTGCCCGCGCGGTATAGGTGAACTCGGCTTTAAGACGCTCGAAGATGTCATTGATGCCGAACACCGACCGTTCCGGCCTGATCGCCCCCGCCTCGATCTGGTTGATGTCAAGAAGAACGTCGAGCATGCGCGCCATTGCCGCCAGCATTTCGCCCAACCGTCCGACGAGGTCACTGGCATGCGCACCCGAAACCGCGTTCATCAGTAGCCCCTGCAAGATCACCATGGTCTGCAACGGCTGGCGCAGATCGTGGCTGGCGACCTCAAGAAACCGGGTCTTGGCGGCATTCGCGTGCTGGGCAACACGTTCGGCTGCCGCCAGAGCTTCGTGAATTTTCCGTCTTTCGGTAACTTCGGCATAAGTAATGACAACCCCTGCGACGCGCCCGGTGGCGGTCTTGTAGGGCAGAACGCGGCGGCCGAACCAGCTACCTGCCTGCGCCTCGATCTCGCGTTCAACCACGGGTTCGCCCGCAAGCACCTTGCGCGCATCCGCCAACAACGTGCTGTCGGACGAAAGCGGCGCAAGATCCGCCAGAGGTCGGCCCACGTCACCCGCGCGCAGACTGAAAAGCATCCGCGTGGCGGGGGTGAAAAACCGGATGTTCAGCTCCGGATCGAGAAACAGCGTGGCGACATTGGTGCTGTAAAGCACGTTTTGCAGGTCATCCGAGGCGGTGCGCTGTTTTTCGAGCGTTTCCTGCAACTGGCTGTTGAGCGCCGTCAGTTCTTCGTTCAGCGATTGCAGTTCTTCCTTCGAGGCAAGCAGTTCTTCGTTCGCAGCCTGATATTCCTCGGTGACCGAAAGCGCGTCCTGACGCAGCGCCGCATGCTCCTGTCGCGCGCGATCAAGCTCGCCGAGCGCTCCGGCGAGGTCTGCGGCAAGCACGGCGGGGTCGGTTTCGGGCCTATCCAATGCGGTTTTTCCTTGATCCGGACTTGCTGCGCGCCGTCGCGCCTTCGGGCCGAGGGAGGGTGCCACAGCTTCGTGGTGTTCGGGCGGCTGACGCAGCGGCACGGCGGCAGCTTCAATTGGCGCGAAACTTCCGGGCAGCAAAAGCGCATTGCTGCCGGATGGCCGCAACGGACGATGATTGCGGTAAAGGCGTGCGGCATCGGAAACGGTCTGAAACCGCCGGTCGGGCGCGCCAGCGGTTTCGGCCTTGCCCAAAAGCATCAGCCCGCCGTCTCGCAACGCAAGATGAAAAACCTCCAGCAGCCGGTCCTGCGCTTCCGGCGCGAGATAGATCATCAGGTTGCGGCAGCTCAACAAATCCAGCCGAGCAAAGGGCGGATCGGCGAGAACGTCATGCTGCGCGAAGGTGACCACCGCCCGCAGCGCAGGCGCGACCCGGAACCCCGCCCCTTCGGCGGTAAAATGCTGCGCGAGGCGGGTTTTGCTGATGCCGGTGGTGTCGAGGTAGAAGCCATCGCGCGCCTGCGCCAAGGCATGTGCATCGGCGTCGGAGGCGAAGATCTGCACCGCAGCGGGCAGCCTTTCGGCCTCGAACACCTCGTGAAACAGCATCGCGAGGCTGTACGCCTCCTGGCCCGTGCTGCAACCGACAACCCAGACCCGGATCGGCTGCGGTCCGGGGTGATTGCGCACCAGCGCGGGCAGGATATCGGCCTTCAGAAGCTCGAACACCTCGGCGTCGCGGAAAAACGAGGTGACATTTATCAAGAGATCCTGGGCCAGCAGGTCCAACTCGGCCCGATCAGTTTGCAGCAGTGCCAGATAGGCCGGCAAGTCGCCCTCCGCAAGCGACAGCAGACCGATGCGATGCTCGATCCGCCGTTGCACGGTGCCGGGCTTGTAAAGCGAAAAATCGTGCCTGGTGTTGCGGCGCAGCAGCTCGATGATCGCGGCGCGGACGTCTGCGGTTGGGTTCGCGGGCGCAAGCCCTGGCACGGTTTGCGCCTGCGCCATCAACGCCGCGGCCAGCCCGGTAAGCGGGGCGATGAGCGTGGCCTGACCGGTTGCAATCGCGCTGCGGGGCATGCCGTCAAACGCGGCTTCCTGCGGATCCTGCACCAGCACCGATCCACCCGCCGCGCGGATCGCGCCAAGTGCTGCGCTTCCATCCGCGCCGGTGCCGGTCAGCACCACCGCCACCGCGCGCGGCCCAAGTTCGGCCGCCATCGAGCGCAAGAGATGGTCGAAAGGCAGCCGCAAGACATGCCCGCCGGGGGCGGGGGCAAGATGCAGCCCGCCGTTTGCAAGCGAAAGCAGCGTGCCGGGCGGGATCAGATAGAGGTGATCAGGCTCAAGGCGCATGCCCTCTGCCGCTTCTGCCACCCTTAGCCGCGTGTGCCCGGCCAGAAGTTCGGCCATCAGGCTGGCGTGCCCCGGGTCCAGATGCTGGATCAGGATGAATGCCATTCCGGTCTTGCCAGAAAGTGCCGCAAGCAAGCGCTGGCACGCCTCCAGACCGCCCGCCGAAGCACCGATGCCGACAACCGGGAAGCCGGGTCGATTCCGTTGAGGTCTGAAATTTGCCATCGGTTTCGTCGCGCGCTCTGCTTTTCAAGGGGGTTCAGCCCTGCGGCACCGCGCAGGCTTCGGCACTGAACCAGAGATTGCGCAGGATAGCATGCGGGGAGCCCAAACACCTAACTTTCGCGCGGTTTCCGCCACCGGCGGGTTTTCGCCTCTGGGTACATCCCGAGCCTGTCGCAATTTCACGCGAGCGCCGTAGCCTAGGCATAGTATCGATACCGGTTTGGTGTCGGTTATCGCGTTTGCCTGAAGCAGGAGAAATCGCCATGAACATGAACAAAGCCCGCAAACCCGCCTCGAATTTGCCCGTTGCGGCGGGCGAGGTCATCAAATCACTCGATTCCGCGGCGCAAACCGTCACCCTAGCCAGCGGCAGGGTTTGCAGGTGCAAGACCAGCGTGCAGCTTTCCCAATTCAAGCCGGGCGACACGGTGAGACTGACCTTTGTCGAGTCCAATGGCGAATCCCTTTGCAGCGAAATGGCCCGCGTCGCCTAGCAAAGCCGGGGCGGCGGCCGGTGTGAAGTGCGCCGACAGTCCATGCGTATTTCCCGAGTCTGCCGTCGATGCCCGAACCGGGTCATGCTTTTCAAGTGTTCTGGTGCTGCGCTTTCTGAGTCTCTCCGTCCCTCGGAGACCGCATCTGTCCAGCAGCCCCGGAACACACCCCTCGCGCAAACGCAGCACTGCGCACCGGTGCCAGCGGCGCAAGGGCGCGACTTTTCTTGAAAGGAGTCCGCCATGAGCATCGGCACGATCCTGATCATCATTCTCGTTCTCGCCTTGCTTGGCGTGGTCCCGACATGGCCGCACAGCGCCAGTTGGGGCTATGGCCCGTCGGGCGTCCTCGGCATCATCATCATCGTGGTGCTGATCCTGGTTCTGACCGGAAATATTTAAGGCTTGCGCTCGCCTAGCCTTGTTCAAGCAGCCTGCCCCGCAATGCCGCGGGGCCAAGAAGGAACACAATCATGGATACGAAAAACACCTCCAAAGAAATGGAAAACCTGCCGGAATTCAAGGCGATGATGGCCGATCTTTCGGCCTTGCGCGCCGATGTCGCGCTGCTTGCCGGGCATGTGAAAGCAAGCACTGTCAGCGCCGCTGAAGCGGCTGCGGGGCAGGTCAGCGCCGAGGCCACCAAGCTGATGGGCAGCGTGGCCAACGCGGGCAAAAGCTCGGCCAAGGCGGTGGAACGGCAGATTGACGCGCACCCGCTGGTCAGCCTGCTGCTGGCGTTCAGCCTTGGTTTCATCGGCAGCCGCCTGATCGCGAAATGACAACCCCCGGAGGCCGGAAAATGGAATATCCCCTCGCTCAGGCGCTCTATCAGCGCATCCGGCAGCGGGCTTTCGTTCTGGCCAACGAGGCGCGTCGGGTTGCGCTGGATGCAGCGGCAGTTGGGGTCGCGGCGCTTTTCGCGCTCGCCGCTGTCGGTTGCGCCGTCGCGGCACTCTGGCTGGCACTCGCGCCACTGATCGGCGCGGCGAGCGCAGCGCTTGCGGCCGCTGCCGCGTTGCTTGTGGCAGCTGCGGCGGTGCTTTGGCTGCGCCGGTTCGTGGCGCGCGCGCACGCCCGGCGGGCGGTAGTTCCACCCCCAGCAGGACCAGACCTTGCCGATGCCGCCCTCGAGGCATTTGGTGCCAACCGATATGCATTGCTGCTCGGCGCAGTTGCCGCAGGTGCCGCAATTGCCGAAAGGCGGCGCGACGGCTGAGCCCACAGAGCCCGGCTGCACACCATCCTTTGCGTTACGATCTTGCGCCCCGGCGCGCAGGGCACTGCTTTGTTCTTTGGCCTGATCCGGCCCGATTAAGGAGTTCCGACATGTTGACCCAGACCCGGACCGCCGAGTTTTCGGCGGGGATCATCACCGCCATGCCGAGCCTTCGGCGCTTTGCCCTGTCACTTTGCCGCACCGCCGACGGCGCTGACGATCTGGTGCAGGAAACCCTGGCAAAGGCCTGGGCGGAACAGGCGCGGTTCTTGCCGGGCAGCAATCTGCACGCCTGGCTATTCACCATTCTGCGCAACAGCTTTCTCAATCAGCGGCGCAAGCTGAAACGCGAAGTGCAAGATGTCGATGGCGTGTTTTCGGCGCGTCTGCACAGTGCCCCGGCGCATGACGGGGCGCTTGACCTTCGCGATTTTCGCACCGCACTCGCCAAGCTGCCCAAGGTGCAGCGTCAGGCGCTGATGCTGGTCGGCGCGCTCGGGCATTCCTACGATGATGCCGCAACGCTGTCGGGCAGCGAAAGCGGCACGATCAAAAGCCGGGTTTCACGGGCGCGGCGGCAGCTTCTGGACCTGCTTCAGGTTGCCGGACCCATGGACTTTGCCCCGTGCCCGTCTGCGACCGCGCCGCGTTTTGCCTATATCTGAAGCTTGCGCTTGCCAGATCAGGCTCAGCCGCCGATGCGCATCGCACCCAGGTTGCCGATCACGCCGAACACCTGCAACAGCCAGATCACCACGCCGACGACAACGACGACGTTGAGGATCTTCTTGATCTTGGCATCCATCGGCAGGTAATTGTTCACCAGCCAGAGCAACATCCCCACGGCGATGAGAACGATCACGAGATTGATTACGGGCATGGGTGTTTCCTCTGAGATTTGTGGATGGGCGGCCCCGGTTTTCAGGGCCGCCCTTTTGCATGCTTCAGCTCAGCGCAGGATATAGACGACCTTGCGCGTCGGCGTTTCGACCAGAACCGGCACGCCGTTGACGTAGATGTAGGAATAGTCGCTGCCCGGAACCGGGTAGAGCGTGACGGGCTCGGGAATGCCCGCGCCAACGACGACTTCGCCGTCAAGGTAAACGGTTTCCACCGGGTTGCTCTGCACATAGGTGACGTATTGCGGATCGGGGTCGGTAACGGCAGCAACGCCAACTGCGGCACCGATGATGCCGCCGATCACCGCGCCAACCGGGCCCGCGATCAGCGCCCCGGCAAGGGCACCTGACGCGCCGCCAGCAAGTGCGGCGTCATCTGGGTTTTCGGTGTAGGTGACGGTGTTGAGCACCACTTTCGGCCCCGCAAGGGTAAGCGCCATCGGTGCGTTGTCGACGTTGGCGGTCAGATAGCTTCCCGACGCCCAGCCTTCGACACCCGCGTAGCTGACTTTGCACCAGACCGCGGCCTCAAGGCAGCCATCCACCCGCACCGTTTCATTGGCCGGGATGACGCCGCGGATCTTGTAGGTCGGGCCAGGCCCGGCGCGCAGGTTTAGGTCGGTCCAGGCGGTCGCCTGGGTCTCGGCCATAGCCACAGAAGCGAGCAGGATGCCAGCCAGCGAGAGAGCCAGTGTTTTCATGACGGTCATTCAGTTTCCTTTCATCCGGCGGCCAGTCGCCCAAAGCTGTCGCGCTGACCTGCTACCAAAGGCACAACACCAAGGGGCCCCGGATCGTTCCATGCAACCTGCCACCACCACTTGCGCCCCTGCGACGCCGCCGGGAACCAATTCGGCCGCCGCGTGTTGATCTGGGGAATATGCAACTTCGCTGCGCCAGGGCCCTGCCCGCAAGTCGCACTCGGCACAAAGGTGAGAACACCATGAAACTCGGAATTTTCAAATCGACCACTGCGCTTGTCATGACTCTGTCGCTGTTTCAGCCCGTCGTCGCCGTGGCACAGGAGCCGGTGATACCTGAGTGCACGCCGGAATTGCTGCGCGATGCCGTGCCCTGCCTTGACCCGGTCACCAAGCTGCTGGTGACCGCGCCCGAGCTTGGGAAAAACGGCAAGCCGGTGAAACCCGGCAAGCCTGAAAAGCCCGGCGAGGCCGCCCGCGCCGAGGCCTTGGCGCAGGCGCTTGCCGCAGCAGCCGCAGCCGAAGCAGAGGAAGCCGCGGCAAAGGCGCTTGCCGACGCCGCAAGGGCCGAAGCCGACGCCGCCAAGGCCGAGGCGGCGGCAACCGCCGAGGCAGCAACCGCAGCGCGCGCCGAGGCCGAGGCAGCCACCGCCGCCGCCGAAGCAAGCGCCGCCGCAGCCGCGACAGCCGCCGCAGACGCCGCCGCACTGGCCGAGGCTACCGCCGCCGCCGTCGCGGCCGAAGCGGCACGTTTGCGGGCTGCCGAAATCGAAGCTGCGGCTGCCGCCGAGGCAGAGCGCGCGAAGGCCGCCGACAATAGCGCCGCCGCGGCAGCAACCGCGCGCGAAGCCGCCGCGGGCAAGGCCGCGCGTGCCGCGGCGAAAGCTCTGACCGAGCAGGAAGCCGCCGAAGCCGCCGCAATGCAGGCCGCCGCCGACGCCGCGCGCAAAGCCGCCGAAGCCGCTGCCATCCTGCAGGCAGAAACCACTGCAGTTCCCTGCAACCCGTTGATCGCAGGCGCTATCTGTGACGATCCTGTTGGCGGCGCGCCGCGCACCAGCGTGCCGGATGTGCCAGTTGTCGCCGTTGAAACCGAGGCCGCCAAAGCCGCAGATACGGCGGTGCCCGAAGCCGAGGTCGTGACCCGCACCATCTCCGAGGCTGACACCCGCTCCAGTCGGCAGGAGTTCGACAACACCGTAAGCGCCGCGCCAAAGGCCGATGACAAGGGGCTGACAAACCTCGAAAAGGCAGGTCTGCTTCTGCTTGGCGCGGTGGTGGTCGGGGCGATCCTCAAGAACAACGAAAGAGTGGTCGCCAACACCGGTGACCGTGTCGTGGTGCAGGATGAATTCGGCGGCTATCGCATCTACAAGGATGATGACGTGCTGCTGTTGCAACCCGGCGCAACGGTGCGCACCGAGACCTTTAGTGATGGTTCGACCCGAACCTTCGTTCTGCGCGCCGACGGCACCCAGATCGTGACCATCCGCGATGCCGAAGGGCGGGTGCAGCGGCGGGTGCATATCGGTGTGAACGGGCTGGAAACGACCCTGATCGACGATACCCGGGTGGTGGAAACGGTGGATCTGCGCACCCTGCCGCAGCCCGAACCGCGGCAGTTCGACTTTGCCGAAAGCACTGACCGTGACGCGCTGCGCGCGGCGCTGCTCGCCGCGGATCTGCGCCAGATCGACCGCTCGTTCAGCCTGCGCCAGATCCGCGACATCCGCGAAGTGCGCGAACTGGCGCTGGAGATCAACCTTCAGGCGATCACCTTCGAGACCAACTCGGCGGCTATTCCGCCGATCCAGGCCGAACGGCTGCGCCAGCTTGGCACCCTGATGGCCGACCTCGTGGCGCAAGACCCGCGCGAAATTTTCCTGATCGAAGGCCATACGGATGCGATCGGCGAGCCTGCCTATAACCTCGCATTGTCAGACCGCCGGGCCGAGACCGTCGCGCTGGCGCTTGCGGAGTACTTTGGCGTGCCGCCCGAAAACATGGTGGTTCAAGGCTACGGCGAGCAATTTCTGAAAATCCGGACACTCGACGCAGAGCGGCTGAACCGCCGGGTCGCGGTGCGCCGGATCACT
Source organism: Phaeovulum sp. (assembly GCF_030684035.1). Taxonomy (GTDB): domain Bacteria; phylum Pseudomonadota; class Alphaproteobacteria; order Rhodobacterales; family Rhodobacteraceae; genus UBA6213. The sequence goes on from NZ_JAUXPI010000052.1 coordinate 15,493, forward strand.
GGCTTGCTCAACTAGGGTCAGTCTGGCCGAAACCGAAACCGGGGCGCGGTTGCCGCACGAAAGCGGCAGCCGCGCCCCGGAGTTTTTTGGGCCAAGGGGGGGGCCATCAGAGCCTGCGCGCCGCGCGGCTGCGCCAGAGAAACCTTGCATTGCCAATCACATATCGCCGAAAGAGCCGCCTTGGTTCCCGCATCAGGCGAAACAGCCATTCCATGCCGATGGCGCGCATCCAGCGGGGTGCCCGTGGATGCCGCCCTGCAACGAAATCCAGAATCGCGCCGCCACAGATCAGCAGTTGCGCGGGTTTTTGCGGCGACTGCCTGCGGATATGCGCCGCGACACGCTCCTGCCGCGGCATTCCCATTGCCAGAAGCACCACCCGCGCCGGATTGCGCGCGAGCGTATCGGTGTAAACCTCGATCGGTTCAAACCCGTTTTCCCGCGCGACAATGTTTTGCCCCGCTGCCTCAAACGCTGCGGCCGCACGGCCGAGCCAAGGCTCCGCCGTGCCGAACAACGCCAGTTCGCGGCCAACCGAGGCGGCGAGCAATTTGGGGATGAAGTCGGTGCCGCTCAGGTTCAGCCCCGGCTCGCGGCCTGAAAGGCGAAAATGCAGCTTGATGCCGATCCCGTCACGCAGCAGGACATCGGCATCCATGAAGGCACGAAATGCCTCGGCGCTTTCCCAGACCAGATTGAACGACTGGGCGTTGACAAAGGCAACCGTGGTAACGCCATCACGCGCGAGCAGCCGCACCATGAGCGCCTGCAAGGCGGCTTCATCGGGCACAACTTCAATGCGTGCGATCAGCGCGGCAGCGCGCAAGGCCGCATCACGTTTCAGGGTCACGCCATCGGCTCCTTTGCGCGCTTGCCCTTCGGTGCCCAATCAGGCCTCCAGGGTCGGCAGGTTGCTGGCTTTGCGCAGTTGCGCGCGGATCCCGCGCCGGTAGGGTTCAAGGTTCGCTTCCGCCATCGCCGCAGCCGCCTGCGCCGAAGCGCGCATTTCGGGCAGCCGCGCAAGTGCCGCAAGGCAGGCCTGCGCCGCCTCGTCCTGCCCGGAAGTCTTGAGGTCAATGGTGAAGGGATAGTTGAGCGAGGTGAAAAGCCCCTGAAACTTCGGGCTGTAGCTGAGCGGCACGCAGGCGACGCCGCTTGAAACCGCGGCAATTGCAGCGTGCATGCGCGCGGCGATCACCAGATCCATCGCGGCGATGAAGGCCTTGGCTTCGCGCGCGTCGCGGAACTGGGGTGCGAGCCTGATCTTCGGGCTCGCCGCTGCCAGCGCGCGTGAAACCACAAGGTCGCTTTCCCGCCCCTCGGACCCGATCCGAAAGACATGTGGCACCAGCCAGAGCACCAGATCGGGCCGCACCGCGAATGCCGCGACCAGCGCATCGGTCAGCGCCCGGTAATCGAGCGACAGACCGAACTGGTTTTTGCCGCTGTAGCCGCCCGCGTAGAGCAAGCCCGAGACATTGATCGCCACATGCATCTTGCCCGGTTCCAGATGCGGAAAGGTCACCGGCCACTCCGGTAGCGGCGGTAGCGCAAAGGCGACATCGGTGGCAATCTCCAGCGCCTGCGCCCGCTTCGGCCGCATCAGCGCGCGGGCCCGGTCAGCCGAAGGCACGTCACGGGCGAACACCAGCGCCGAACGGCTCAACGCAGCCGCGGCGATCGCCCGCGCCCAGAAGGCGTTAAACGGACCATAGGTCTGCGGGCTCAACACCAGACGGCGGCGCATCTGCGGCACAAGAAATTTCAGCCCGGCAACCTTGGCAAAGCGTTTGACGCCATAGATATCGGAAAAGCTGTCACCCTCGCCGATATCGAAAACCAGATCGCAGGCCGCCAGTTTTCGCCGCACCTGCGCGGCCCGGCGGAGCGCCGAAACCTCGACATATTCGTAGCCTGTGGCAGCCTCGGGCGAGGTAAGGCGGTGATCGCCGCGCGGCCCGAACAGGATGAAGCGAAGCCCCTGCCCCGGCAGCACCTCGCGCGCCGCATCTTCGATCAGCCGCATGTTGGCATCGCTCAGCGCGCCTACACCAAGGTTTCCCGAAATGAAACTGTGCCACAAAAGCCCGATCGTCAGCATTTCGCCCAAACCAATTCGCCAGACCCCCATACCGCCGTGGCAGGTGGGGAACAATCTCCGCCTGCCCCGCTTGCCGCGACCTCTGAAGCCAGATTGCCGAACCGGGCGCATCCGGGCAAGCGCAGCAGCGACAGCATCACCAGCTACTGGCAATCGGTGCTCACCCCCGGCGAGATTGCCTTTTGCAATGCCGAGACCGCGGCGCTTCATGCCGAAATCCGGGCGCTGCTGCACACCTGAGCGCCCGGCCTTCAATCCTTGACCCCCCAGCGACGCTTTTTCAGCCACAAGAGCGCGCGCATTGCCGCCCAACGCGGGCCGCCCCGGCGAAAATGCTTGTTGATGAATACCTTGAGGCTTTCCGCTTTCAACCGCGCGACATCGGGAGAGGCCTTGCCCGCGCCGCCCCAACCAAATTCGTGAATCACCGGCGTCACGCCCAGTTGCGCCACCCCCCAGCCGCTTTTTCTGGCCTCGATGCAAAGATCCTCGTCTTCGCCGTAAAGAAACATCGCCGGGTCGAAACCGCCCCCGAGATCAGCCCGCACCGCCTCGCGCAAGATAAGCGCCGCACCGCAGACCCAATCGACCTCGCGGCTTTGCGGCAGCGGGAAATCGCCGCCCGCATGGGTCTGCAGGAAGCTCCGCGCCATGGGCAACCGACGCAGGCCCGCCCGGAGCCAGCCAAGCCGCTGCGAAACCGCGACCGCGCGCGCCAGTCGCGGCACAGCAAGGACCTGAAGCACCCATTTGAGCGGCCCGGTAAAGGCATAGGCCGCAGTCTGCGGGCGCAGGTCCGGGAACACCAGCGGCAAACCCGCAACGCCGATTTCCGGCTGGGTCTCCAGAATGTCCAGCGCTTCGTCAAGGCTGTCGCCCTGCAGCCGGGCATCAGGGTTGTGCAGATAGTAATAGCGCGCCGGTGCCGCCTGCATGCCCAGATTGTTGCCCCGCCCAAACCCGAGGTTCTCGGGGCTGCGCAGCAACCGCACCTCGGGAAACTCGGCAAGGATGATCGCTGCGGTGTCATCCTGCGAGGCGTTGTCCACCACCACCAGCTGCGCGCCGTACCGCTGCGGCCGGTGCCACCGCAGGCTTTCCAGACAGTCCCGCACCAGGCCCGCGGAATTGTAGGTGACGATGATGATGGTCAGGTCCAAGGCGCACCCTGCTCAGCAGGATCGCGGGCGGTGGATCCGCGGGCAATGGGCGCGACGCTGGCAGCACGCAAATTTGCTCGATCCTGACCTATAATGCCCACATGCTTCGCCGTATGAAAAACCAGCCAAGCTTGGATGATGTAATGCAGAGGATGAAGTGTAAAGATCGACAAGATCACCATAAAGGCGTTTCCCGCTGCAACTGAAAGCGTCAGCCCGGCAAACAGGCCGAGTGTTTTTTCCCGTGCCAGACGCTCGCGCGCGCGGCGCGAGAGAAGCAGCGCGATTGGCGGCAGCAGCACCGCCATTTGCAGCGACACAAACAAGGTTGCCCCGGGGTAGCCAGAGGCGAGCAAGACGCTCAGATACCAATTATCAATCGTCGCAAGATTGGCGTCCCACAAGCGCATCGAACCTTCGCCGTATCGCATCGCCTCGGCGAGGGAGTGTATCGCGCCTGATCCTTGGCCAAAGCCGAGCCATGGGGCACTTTCGATTGCCAGGATGCCGTTGTGAATCTGCGCCGCGCGCACATAATCTTCAAACACTCCGCGCCCGGTTCGCTCTTCGACGAATGCAACGACAGCGGTCATGGCCAGAGGGAAAAGCGGCCATAGCAGGTGCCCGAAATTGATGCTGCGCCCGGATCGAACAAACCACAGCCCCCTGAAAATGAAGTAGAATGCCAATTCTGACGCCATCAGAACACCAGTGGTGCGTGAGCCGGTCATAGCACCACAGATGATCAGCGCTGCGGCAACCATGAGCGCAGCACGTCGCCGCATGAACCTTGCATCCAGAAACAGGAAGATCGGAAGCAACAATGTTACAAAGTTGCCAAGCGTCAGCGGGTGTTCGAAGGTACCCTTGGTACGAAGCACCCCGAGCCTCTGGATCGCCGCATTAGCCGTTGCAACATCAGCTGAATCCGGGGCCAAGGCGGTAAATGGATTGGTGCCCGTGGCAATTTCAAATGCCACGACGGCAAGCATCCAGAAAGCGCTCATGCGGAATATCCGCAGAGCTTCCGTTTCCATGTCTTGGCGCAGAAAGCTGCCATAAAAGAGGATGAAAACGAAAGCATTGCTGATGAGTTCATTGACAAAGATGTATTTTGCTACTGCCACGCCGGAGAAGACTGCCGCGAGTGCGCGCCAGAAAAAGAAGAGCACAAGCAGCGTCAATATCAAAGGCCGCTGCGCTGCGAGGCTTTCGAGCGCAGGACCAACGACGCCACGAAGAATTCCGAGCCCCACGAGCAAAAGCAACAGCGCCAGCAGTGCGCGCTCGACGTTGATCTGCACGTTGGCCGCAATTTCTGGCCCGATGTAGAACGGAATACATAGCAGCGCAAAAAGATAGAAACGGACGAGACTCACGCGCCTGCTCCCCATCCGCGCAAGCGCTGCGCAAGAAGCCTGCGCAGGGTCGCGGCATAGCCCCAGAGGCGGCCTTTCAGCGGCAGGTCACGCTGGTATCCTGCAAGTGCTGCGGCGTTGTAGCGGGGCAGCGCGTGGCCCATGGTGCGAAACGCCAGTACCCGCATGGCAAGCTGGCGGCGGCGGTCGATCTGGCCGGGCTGCATGCGGTCGATCTCGCGGATATCAAGCGGCGAGGCCTGCAAGACCCCGGCGGCAACGGCCTCGGTGTAAAGCGCCTGCCCCGCCGCGGTGCGCGTCAGCAACAGGCTGCGGCCCTCCGCTTCGGCAAACAGCGGATAGCCGTTCGCATCGCCATACCAGGCATCGGCGGCGACCAGATCGGCGGCCTCGCCAATGCCATCGGGGCAGACCTTGCACAAGCTATGCAGATGGCGGCGCAGCACCCTGCCCCAGCTTTCGGCATAGCTGCATGTGCGGGTGCTGCCGTCGGCCAGTTCGGCGCGGGTTTCGCCGGGCCAGCCATTGCCGCGGTGGCGAAAGCGCAGCACATCTTCCGGCTCTCCTGCCTTCATTTCGCGCAGCAGGGCGCGGTTTCCCGCGTCGCTTGGCGTACCGGCGCAGAAGAACGAAAGCAGCAGCGGCACATCGAGCACATCGCCCGCCGCAAGCGCGCGGCGCAGGGTGGCGATGTCGCAGGGGCGGGCAATCACCGCGTGTGGCCCGGGATTTTCGCGTAGCCGGGCGAGTGCCGCCAGCGGCGCGGCCGGGGCATATTTCGACCCTGCCGCTGCAAGAATGGTGCCCGGATCCGAACTGCTCGCGGACCGGGTGCCGATCGGGTAGCCCGGATCATAGCTGGTAACGAGGACGCTTTTTACCCTGCCGCTCTCGATCAGCCAACGCGCAAGCGCCGTCAGCACCCCGCCGGATGCGCCTGCATGCCGGGTTGCGGGGTCGGTGGCCCAGGCAGTCGCGACGCTGAAAGACCGGCCCCATAGCCGGTCATCGACGGCCCCGGCGGGGCAAGGATCGGTCAGCGGCGCGGGCACAACCATGTCTCCCGCCAGCCCCGGGCAGGCGGCGCGCACCCGCGCCTCGGCTTGCGGACCCAGCGCAAATGCTTCGGGTCCGGGTTCAAGAAACCCTGCCCGCGAAAGCCCCATGCCGCCGCCGCCGAGCGAGGCGCAATAGCCGCAGCCAATGCACAGACCGCTTTGGCAGATGGTTCGGGCGACGGACATGCGGGCTTCCTTCTACGGGCCGGAAATGGGTGCTGCCTTGATCATTCAGACGATCGGCGTTCCGGGAAGCGACGCGGGGTCATAAAACCAGTCCGGGCGCAGCAGAAGTTTGAAAAGCCGCGCGAAAATCCTGAGGGTCCTGTTCATGTTCGTGCCCACCCGAGCTGGCGTTTCAACAAAAGCAGAAGCCCCGACGCGCTTGCCAACGCGCCAAGCAGGGCGGCCAGTATCATGCCGCGCGCGCTGAACTGCGTTGCCAATACCGGCGCGAGCGCCGCGAATGCAGCGAGGCCTGCCAGGTTGATCATCGCGCGCTGTCTTTGCAGCCCCAGCGACGTCGCCATGATCCCCAGCGACGATGCCACATAGCGCGCGCCGACGAGCGTCCCAAAAAGCCACATGTACCCGCGAACCGGCGCATAAGCCTCGGTGTAGACCAGATCGACGATGGCGGGGCCGAGGCCCGCCAGCAGTACGAATGCCGCCAGCCCGATGCCCGCTTGCACGGCAAAGAACCGCAGCGCGGTTGGGTGCCACTGCGCCGGTGTCGCGGCAAGGCGCGACAGCCTTGGCAGCATCACGTTGTTGAAAGGCTGCGCGGCCAACCCGGCCCCCAGCGCGATCTTCTGACCCGCCTGATACAAACCCACGATGAGCGGCGGGGCCACCGCCGCAAGAACGGCCACGTCCAGAAAGCCGAAACCGCGCTGCGTGAACGCATCAAGCAGATAGGCCAGTCCGGCGCGCAGTTCGGCACCGACCGATGCCAACGAAAAACGCTCGGGCACCAATGCAAACTGCCGCCGCCAACTGAGTAGCGTCAATGCCGCATAGGCGGCCCCGATCGCGGCAATCACCAGCGCAAAAGCCAGCGGCGTTGCCGACATCGCATAAAGCCCCAGCGCCAACAGCGCGCCCGACGCATTCGCAGCAAACTGGTTCGCGGCATCGCGTCCGTGGTGGCCGCGCGCCCGGAGCATCGCGGCGAACACATTGCCGAAGGAGAGAAGCACGATCCCCGCCCAGATCGCCGCCAGCACGCAAGGATCAAGCCCGATTGCCCAGGCGGCGGTGAACAAGGTCGGCGTCAACACCGAAAGGAGCACAACCTTGGCATGCATTACCCGCAGCGGAAGCCCGCCACAGTGCGTTGCCAGTGCATCTGTTTCGCGCAGCAGGCGGGGCGGGTAACCAAAATCGAAGACCAACCCGGCAAGAGATGCAAGCGCATAGACCAGCGCGAAAATTCCGAACTCCTCCGGGCCGAGGCTGCGCGCAATGAGAATGAAGATGACGATAGTGCCTAGAACACTCGACAGAATTCCAAACCAGCTCTGCACCAGGTGAATAGTCACTTGGCGGGTTTGGTGGTTGTTCATCTAGGCCCGTTTCCCGGAATTGCGCCTGCGGACCGATCCGCCAAATTCACCGGAACAGTAGCGCATGCGCCGCTTTCAGGCAACCGCTGGCACAAGGCCCGGTTGTATTCCATTTTTCCGGATCGCCGAGGGATCGGGGCTGCTCGCCAGCGCCGAGCGCCCGTATGACGGTTACAAAAACACAAACCAAAAAGGGGCACCGTGAGGGTGCCCCCAATCGGGATTGGGCATTTGGTCAGGCTACGTCGGCTTCAATCGCCAAGGTCGAGTGGGGCCAAACCCATGGCCGCAAGCGCTTGGGCGGGGGCCATACCGGTGAGCACCCAGATTGCTGTCGGTTCGACAGCCACCTGACCGCCCGGTGTGGGTTCGGACCAGAAAACCAGCCGCTCCTGTGCCGCCATCGCCGCGGCAAGGTCGCAACCCCAGGCAGGCTCGGTCAGGGTGCCCGCGGCCAGTTCCAGCCACAGCGGATCAGCCTCTTGCGCCGCGCAGGCAAAGCGCGCGCCATTCGCGCTTTGCCAGATCGCGCTTGCGAAAGTGCGATCATCATCAACGCCGCTGCCAATGCAACGCATCAACTGATTGGCCTCTACAATCAGGGCCTCGGGGCAGGCGATCGTGATCCTCATAGCGTCACCCCTGCCCTTCTTGCCAGATAGCCTTCGACACTGGCTATTTCTGCGGCACTTGACGCCACCCCGCGAACGCAAAGCCCGTAGTGGTTGCCCAGGAAAGGCCGCGCGCCAACCACCTGCTTGCCGATATAGATCGGGGCGTTGGCGAAGGTGCCGGTGCCTTGGGTTGCGCCGGTCTGTCGGCTGTAGCCGTTCGCGCGAAGCGTCAGCGATGGCGCGCCAATGTCGATCAGAGTGGTGACAACGCCCGTATGCGGCGTGGCATGGCTTGGTTCGTTGTCGCCGATGAACGCGGCAACCGTGCCGCGCGAGCCGACCTTGTACTGCGATGCATCGATGTGGCTGCGCAGCGCCATGCCGCCATCTTCGCCAGGCCCCAGCCCCGCCAGGGCCGCAATCGTTCCTTCCGTCAGCCCGAGCTTACGCACCGCCGAAAAGACGCTCAGCTTGTTGGTTCCGCTGAAGTCGATCGCGGCGCTTGCGAGGCCATCGTCAACCCCGTCAAACTCCAGCCAGTGCAGTCCACCGCCGGTGCGGTATATCGGTCGCGCCGAAGCGACCGGCTGACTGGCGTGGTTGCCATTGCCGGACTTGTCGCGCATCAGCGCCACCGGCTGGCCTGCCGCAGTCACCGGCACCGTGCCTGCAACGTCCTGAAACAGCGTGGACAGGTCTGCGGGATCATACCACGCGCCCGGCTCACCGCTGGCGAACAGCTTGCCCGGATGCCACCCCCGCTGCGGCCTGTGCGGTGCCGAGGTAAAGGAAAAGTCGCAGGTGAACTTCATGCAAGCACCAGCGCATGAATGCCCGTTGCGGTGGTACCGGTGGCCCTGACGCGGCTCACGCCGACCGCCAGCACTGAAAAATCCGCAACCTTGACGGTTCGGGTCTGCCCGGCGACGGTGACGATCACCAGGTTGCCGCCGGTCTCGACATACATTGCCGGGGCGACCATTGGCAAATCCACGCTGTCGCTTGGGGTAACCGGCAGAATGTCGGTGGCGGGTCCGCCCAGCGAAAGTGCACGGTTTTTGAACGGGTTCACGATGATGCTCCTGAAAGTTGAGGCGCGGCGATGCACGAGGGTGCAAACGCAGGGCTCGCGGGTGAAAACGACCCCGACCTTCCCAGCAATCCGCGCCAAAATTGCTATGCGGGCGCGCGCTGCCAGCGCCCGCAACGTCAGGATTTCAGCAATAACCCGGTGTCTTGGCCTTGCAGGAAGGGCGGAACAGGCCCGGTCAGGGTCGCCGCGCTGCTTCACCCTTTTGCCGCCTCCCTGCCAAGCGCCGCTTGCCGCCGCGTCGGCGAACCGCTAGATTTGCCCGATGACCCCGCTTGTTGACCCCTTTGGCCGCGCGATCAGCTACCTGCGCCTTTCGGTTACCGATCGCTGCGATTTTCGCTGCACCTATTGCATGGCCGAACACATGCAGTTTCTACCCAAGCGCGACCTGCTGACGCTTGAGGAGTTGGAACGGCTCAGTTCCGCCTTCATCGGGCTGGGGGCGCGCAGGCTGCGCATCACCGGCGGCGAACCTTTGGTGCGCAAGGGCATCATGACGCTGTTCCGGTCACTGTCGCGGCATCTGGCGACGGGCGCGCTTGACGAATTGACGGTAACCACCAACGGCTCGCAACTGGCGCGTTATGCGGCGGAATTGGCGGAATGCGGGGTGCGGCGGGTGAATGTGTCGCTCGATACGCTTGATGCCAAAAAGTTCGCTGAAATCACCCGCTGGGGCCACCTGCCGCAGGTGCTTGATGGCATTGCCGCTGCGAAAGCTGCGGGGCTTTCGGTCAAGATCAACGCGGTGGCGCTCAAGGGCTTCAACGAGGACGAGCTTTTCACCCTCATCGAATGGTGCGCCGCCGAAGGCCACGACCTCACCTTCATCGAGGTGATGCCGATGGGTGAGTTTGGCGAGGCGGTCCGGCTCGATCAATACTGGCCGCTTTCGGATCTGCGCGCCCGGCTGGCGACGCGCTACACGATCAATGCCTTGTCCGAGCGCACCGGCGGTCCGGCAAGCTATGTGCGGCTTGCTGAAACCGGCCAGAAAATCGGCTTCATCACGCCGCTTACGCATAATTTCTGCGAAAGTTGCAACCGGGTCCGCGTCACCTGCACCGGCGAGATGTTCATGTGCCTTGGCCAGGAAGACATGGCCGACCTGCGCGCGCCACTTCGCGCCGACACCGACGATACGCTGCTGGTTGCCGCAATCCGTGCCGCCATTGCCCGCAAACCCAAAGGCCATGATTTCGACTATTCGCGCGCCCATGTTGGCGGTGCAATCAGCCGCACGATGAGCCATACTGGCGGTTGAGGCCCATCGCGGCACTGACATGGGTCAACGCGCAAGACCACGATTTGCGCCAGACTGCCAGCGTAACCCGCAAAGGAGGCCCCATGTATAAAAACATCCTAGTGCCCGTCGCTTTCGACCATGACCAGAGCCCCGATGCGGCGCTGGCGGTGGCCGCAAAGCTGGCAGACAAGGGCGCGCGCATCACGCTTTTGCATGTGATGGAAGAGGTTCCCGCCTACGCCATCGACTATTTGCCCGAGGGCTACATGCAGAACCTCGGCGAAGCGATAGAGGCCGAGCTTGCGGCGCTTGCTGCCAAGTCTCCGGGGGTGACCCCGGCGCTCGCTCGCGGTGCCGCAGGCCCGGCAATACTTGCCTGGGCCGAGGACAACGAGGCCGATTGCATCATCATCGCCTCGCACCGGCCGGGGCTTTCGGACTATTTCCTCGGCTCCACCGCTTCGCGGGTGGTGCGCCACGCCAAATGCGCGGTGCATGTGCTGCGCTGAGCCAAGTGCCGCCGCACCCTTCTGGCGCGGCGGCAATGCGGCAGTTCAGGCGGCGGGCATCCGCTCCTCGACCATTCCGGCATACCAGCTGGAACCGAAGGGAATTGCGTTGTCGTCGAAGTTGTAGGCGGGGTGGTGCACCATCGCCGTGTCGCCGTTGCCGAGGAAAATATAAGCCCCCGGCCGCGCGTTCAGCATGAAGCTGAAATCTTCGGCCCCCATCAGCGGCGCGGTATCGGCATCGACCCGACCCGAAACCGCCTGCGCGACCTTCACTGCATGTTCGGTGTTTTCCGGCGCATTCATCGTTACCGGATAACCGCGCTGGTAATCGACCTTCGCGGTTGCACCAAAAGCCGCTGCCGTACCCTCGGCCAGCGCCTTCACCCGCGCCTCGACGAAATCCTGCACGGCCGGGTCCATGGTGCGCACGGTGCCACGCAGCAGCACCGTTTGCGGGATCACGTTGAACGCTTCGGATTCGGTGCGGAAGGTGCAGATCGAAACCACCACCTGTTTCAGCGGATCGACGTTGCGCGAGGCGATCGACTGCATCGCCACCACGATCTGCGCGGCGACCAGCGTGGTATCGATGGTTTCATGCGGTTTGGCGGCGTGCCCACCCTTGCCGGTCACCACCACCTCGAACTGGTCCGCCGCCGCCATCAGCGCGCCGGGGCGGATCGAGAACTGGCCGACCGGTATGCCCGGCATGTTGTGCATGCCGTACACCTCCTGAATGCCCCAGCGCTCCATCATGCCGTCATTCACCATCTCGCGGCCGCCGCCGCCGCCTTCTTCCGCTGGCTGGAAGATCAGCACCGCGGTGCCATCGAAGTTGCGCGTCTCGCTCAGGTATTTCGCGGCACCCAGCAGCATCGCGGTATGCCCGTCATGGCCGCAGGCATGCATCTTGCCGGGGGTTTTCGAGGCGTAGGGCAGCCCGGTCGCCTCGATGATCGGCAGCGCATCCATATCGGCGCGCAGCCCGATGACGCGGCCCTTGGCATCGGTCTTGCCCTTGATCACGGCAACGACGCCGGTCTTGCCGATGCCTTCCACCACCTCGTCGCAGCCAAAGCCGCGCAGCAGGTCGGCCACCTTTGCGGCAGTGCGGTGGACATCGAACAAGAGTTCGGGGTTCTCATGAAAATCGCGCCGCCAGGCGGTGATTTCGGGCAAAAGCTCGGCAAAACGGTTCTTGGGGGGCATTTGAGGCTCCTGAGTTTCGGGCGGCACCGGCCGCGACCTTGCCAGCCTGAGCCAAGGCGCGGGCAGTGGCAAGCCGTCACGCGCAGCCCGGTCCCGTTTCCAAGCCCCGGCGGCAACCAAGTCGGCTCACTTGCACAGCCCCGCGACCAGATCCTCCATGAAATCCCAACCTGCGCGGAACTGCGCCACGGTCAGGTATTCGTCGGCCTGATGCGCCTGCGCGATGTCGCCGGGGCCGCAGACCACCGCCGACCAGCCGCGCACCTGAAACTGCCCGGCCTCGGTGCCATAGCTGACCACATGGCGGGCGTTGTCTCCGGTAAGCGCGCGCGCAAGGGCCTCGGCGGCACCCTGCGTTTCGGGTGCCAGCGGCGGCACCACGAAGCGTTCGTCAACGTCGATCCCCGCCTCGGGGCGCACCGCCTGCATCTCGGCCTCTACCTCGGCCACCTTGGCGTAAAAGGCCTGCCGCCAGTGGTCGGGGTCTTCGCCCGGCACAACCCGAAAGTCGATGCCGAACTCGCAGGCACCTGCGGTAATGTTGTGCGCGGTGCCGCCCGAAATCTGCCCGCTGTGCACCGTGGTCCACGGCGGGTTGAACATCGCCGCCAGCGGCCCCGGCCTGGCCGCCCGGTTTGCGGCGTTCTGTTCATTGACCCATGCGAGCAGCTTCGCGCCTTCGAGAATCGCGCTCACCCCTTCGTGCATGATCGAGCTGTGCACCTCGTAGCCCCGCACCCGCAGCCAATAGGCCATGCCGCCCTTGTGGCCGGTGACGACCTTCATCATCGTCGGCTCACCGACGATCACGGCGCTGGCGCGTGGCAGCGCTGCCATGGCGTCGATCATCGGGATACAGGCAATACAGCCCAGTTCCTCGTCGTGGCTGAGCGCCAGTTGCAGCGGCCGCTTCACCCCGCGCCGCTTCGCCAGCACCAGCGCGGCAAGGGCGAGCGCATCGAACCCCTTCATGTCGCAGGTACCACGGCCATAAAGCCGCCCGTCGCGCTCGGTCACGGTGAACGGGTCCGAGGTCCATGCCTGCCCGTCAACCGGCACCACGTCGGAATGGCCCGAAAGCACCACGCCCCCCGGCAGCGCCGGCCCCACTTGCGCATAAAGGCTGGCTTTTCTCCCGTCAGGCGAAGGAACCACCTGCGCGCTGATGCCTTGCGCTTCAAGCCAGCCCCGAACCCATTCGATCAGGTCAAGATTGCTGTCTCGGCTGACGCTGGGGAAGGCGACAAGCCGATCGAGCAGCATGCGGGCAGTGGCAAGGTCTGGCAATGTATCCTCCGGGTTGCGCCAGGCAGGCTGCGCTGCGCGCCGTCGAAGTTCAACCCCCAGCCTCGCCTCCATGCAGGGGATATTTCTTTGCGGAACAGCGGCAGAATCGAACTTGCGTGAGCGCTAAAAATCTCTAACACTGGCAAGAATGCGGCCACTGGGGGGCCGCGTCCTGCACTGCAAAGAATAACAATAACAACGAACTGGGAGCAATCCATGCCCGATGGGGCGCAAGCTGTCCTTCACGTCGAGGGGTTGAAGACCGTCTTCAAGGTCCGTGGCGGTGAGGTTCATGCCGTCAATTCGGTGAGCTTCGACATCAAGCCGAGCGAGCTTTTGGGTGTGGTGGGCGAGTCCGGTTCGGGCAAGTCGGTCACCATGATGTCGCTTCTGGGGCTGTTGCCCTCGCCCCCTGCCGAGGTCCGCGAAGGCCGGGTGATGTTCGACGGGCGCGATCTTCTGAAGTGCTCGCCCAAGGAATTGCGCGAAGTGCGCGGGCTTGGCGTCGGATTCATCTTTCAAGACCCGATGACCTCGCTCAACCCGGTGTTCACCATCGGCTTCCAACTTATGGAGCCGTTGCGCCGCCACCTTGGCATGAACAAGACCGAGGCCCGCAAACGCGCGCAGGAGCTTCTGGAGCTGGTCAATATTCCCGATGCCGGGCAACGTCTTGGCGACTACCCGCACCAGTTCTCCGGCGGGATGCGGCAACGGGTGATGATTGCCATTGCCCTCGCCTGCGACCCCAAGGTGCTGATTGCCGACGAGCCGACCACCGCGCTTGATGTGACCATTCAGGCGCAGATACTGGAACTGATCCGCGAGTTGCGGCAAAAGCTCGGCATGGCAATTGTCTGGATCACCCATGATCTGGGCGTGATCGCAGGCATCGCCGACCGGGTGATGGTGATGTATGGCGGCCAGATCGTGGAGCAGGCACCGGTGCGCGAGCTTTTTGCGCATCCGCGCCATCCCTATACGCGGGCGCTTCTGAAAACCGTACCCTCGGTGCTTGGCAAACGTGCCGCGAAGCTCAACGTGATCGAGGGCCAGCCGCCGATGCTGATCGAAACCCCCGCCTCCTGCCCGTTCCGCCCGCGCTGCGTGCATGCGGTCGAGCGGTGCGCGCGGGAAAACCCGCTTCGCCGCCCGGTCGGAAATGGCCATGACGTCGCCTGTTTCCGGGATTTTGATGCCAGCGGGGCGGTTACATGACCCGCGCGCGGAGTGCAGCCCATGTTTGACCACGCACCCTCGCAAAAGACGCTGGTCGAGGTTGACGGGCTGAAATTGTATTTCCCGATCACCGCAGGCCTGTTCCGGCGCCGGGTCGGTGACGTGAAGGCGGTCGATGGCGTCAGCTTCAATATCTATCAGGGCGAGACGCTCGGTCTGGTGGGGGAATCGGGCTGCGGCAAGTCCACCTGCGGGCGCGCGCTCTTGCGGCTTTACAATGTCACCGATGGCTCGATCCGCATTGGCGGTGTCGATATTGCCAGGCTCAGCGCCGATGCGCTGCGCCGGATGCGGCCGACCATGCAGATGGTGTTTCAGGATCCGCAGGCAAGCCTCAACCCGCGCATGACGGTGGCGGGCATCATTGGCGAGCCGCTGGACGAGCACACCACCCTCAGCCGCGCTGAAAAGCTGGCGCGGATTTACGAGCTGATGGATGCCGTCGGCCTCAGCCGCGATTTTGCCAACCGCTACCCGCATGCGTTTTCGGGCGGGCAGCGGCAGCGCATCGGCATTGCCCGGGCGCTGGCGCTGAACCCGAGGTTCATCGTTTGTGACGAGCCGATTGCGGCGCTCGATGTCTCGATTCAGGCGCAGGTGGTCAACCTCCTGGAGGAGTTGCAGGACCGGCTTGGGCTGACCTACCTTTTCATCAGCCATGATCTGAGCATGGTGCGCCATATCGCTGACCGCGTGGCGGTGATGTATCTGGGCAAGATCGTCGAGCTGGCCACGCGCGAGGCGCTTTATGAACGCCCGATGCACCCCTACACGCAGGCGCTCTTGTCTGCGGTGCCCGAGCCGGACCCGGTGCACGAGGCAAGCCGCCGCCGCATCATTCTGACCGGCGATGTGCCCTCGCCTGCCAATCCGCCGCAGGGCTGCAACTTCTGCACGCGCTGCCCGAAGGTGATGGATATCTGTCGCCGGGTGGAACCGGCGAGCCGCGAACTTGAACCGGGCCGCTTCGTGGCCTGTCACCTTTACGAAACCGCAACGACCGCCGGGGCAACGGCGGCAGAGAACGGATCAGGCAAGACCCGCTTGAGCACCAACAATCCAA
Organism: Phaeovulum sp.; assembly: GCF_030684035.1. Taxonomy (GTDB): domain Bacteria; phylum Pseudomonadota; class Alphaproteobacteria; order Rhodobacterales; family Rhodobacteraceae; genus UBA6213. Next base: position 31,019 of record NZ_JAUXPI010000052.1, read on the forward strand.
CTACCCAACAAGGAGTCTGACATGAAACTGAGAACCGCCCTTCTGGGCGCGGCTGCGTGCTTCGCGCTCGCCCCCGCCGCCTACGCCGAACGCGGCACCGACGGCCAGGTGAACATCATCTACTGGCAAGCGGTATCAACGCTGAACCCCTACCTTTCCTCGGGCACCAAGGACGTGGAAACCGCAAGCCTGGTGATCGAACCGCTGGCGGGCTTCAACGAAAAGGGCGAGGTCATCCCGCGCCTTGCCGCCGAAGTCCCGACCGTCGAAAACGGTGGCGTGTCGGCCGACCTGACCTCGATCACCTGGAAGCTGAAGCCGGGCCTCCTGTGGTCCGACGGCACCCCGGTAACCTCGGCCGACGTGGTGTTTTCGGCGAATTACTGCATGGACCCCGCCGGTGGCTGCGCCCAGCTGGCGCGCTATGAAGGCATCAAAACGGTCGAAGCACTTGACGATCTGACCGTCAAGGTCACCTACAACGAGCCGCGCCCGAACCCCTACACCGCCTTTGTCGGCTCCACCTCGCCGATCATTCAGGCGGCGCAGTTCGCCAATTGCTCTGGCGCTGCCGCGTCGAGCTGCACCGATCAGAACTTTGCCCCGATCGGCACCGGCCCGTTCCGGGTGACCGGCTTCCGCACCAACGACGTGGTGCAGATGGAAGCCAACCCGAACTACCGCGACCCGACCAAACCGGCGTTTGCGACGCTGACAGTCAAGGGCGGCGGCGAAGCTGCTGCGGCGGCACGGGCGGTGATGGAAACCGGCGAGTTCGACTATGCCTGGAACACCCAGATCTCGCCCGAAGTGCAGGGCCAGATGACGGCGGGCGGCAAGGGCCAGTTCATCTATGCTTTCGGCACGCTGGTCGAGCGCATCGAAATGAACTTGACCGATCCTTCGGCCTCGCTGCCTGAAGGCCAGCGCGCGACTTCGGCGCATCCGCACCCGATCCTGTCTGACTTGCGCGTGCGCAAGGCGCTCAGCATGGCGATCGACCGCGACGTGCTGGTGGAAATCGGCTACGGCAACGCCGGTCGCGCCACCTGCAACCTGGTCCCGGCACCGGCGGCCTATGCCTCGGACAACACCGATTGCCTGGTGCAGGATGTCGAAGGTGCAAAGGCGCTGCTGACCGAAGCCGGCTGGGTGCCGGGGCCGGATGGCGTGCGGGTGAAAGACGGGATGCGCCTGAAGCTGCTCTACCAGACCTCGGTCAACGCCGTTCGCCAGGACTTCCAGGCGATCATCAAGCAGTGGTGGAACGAGATCGGTGTCGAGGTCGAACTGAAGGCGATCGACGCGGGCGTGTATTTCGGCGGTGACGCGGGTTCGCCCGACACCTTCCAGAAGTTCTATTCCGACGTCGAGATGTATGCCAACAACTTCGACGGCACCGACCCCGAGCCCTACCTTGCGCAATACACCTGCGAAAAGGCACCCTCGCCCGCAACCCAATGGCAGGGCGAGAACATCAACCGTTTCTGCGACCCGGCCTATGATGCCCTGATCGTGGAACTTGGCCGCACCGGCGAAATGGGCAAACGCGCCGAGATAGCCAAGCGTCTGAACGAGATGCTGACCAAGGATACCTATACCGTGGTGCCGCTGGTTGACCGTGGCCGGCTTTCGGCGCACGCGCTTTCGCTTGGTGGCGTGGTGCTGAACACCTGGGACAGCGAGCTTTGGAACGTTTCGGACTGGTATCGGATCAAGTGATCTGACCCCTTCCCGCGCCGCCCCTGCCCTTGTGCCGGGGCGGCGCATCTTTGACCAAGCGAGCTGACCCGAGGCACCGATGTTCAACTTTGCCCTGCGACGATTCCTGATCGCGATTCCGACGCTTCTGATCATTTCGCTGGTGATCTTCATGCTTCTGGAGGCCGCCCCCGGCGACCCGTTGGGGGATGTGCCGCTGACCGTGCCGCCCGACGTGAAGGAAAAGATGCGTGCGGCCCTTGGCCTCGATAGCGCCTGGTATGTTCGGTACTTCCTCTGGATGAAGCAGTTCTTCTGGGTCGAGCCGCTGAACCTCGTCGATTATGTGTGGGGCACCGATTACGCCAAAGGCATGCAGAGGGTGATCTCGTTCCAGTCGCGCCAACCGGTGATGCAGATCATCGCCGAACGGGTGCCGCAGACGCTGACCGTGGTCGGCATGTCCTATCTGATCGGGGTTTCCATCGCGCTGCCGATCGGCATCTATTCCGCCTATCGCCAATATAGCTGGTTCGACCAGATCGGAACGCTGGTGTCGATGATCGGCTTTTCGGTGCCCACCTTCTTTTCGGGTGTGGTGCTGATCATCGTCTTCGCGGTCAAGCTGCACTGGTTCCCCTCGATCTATGACACCACGCACCGGGTCACCGACTGGGCGAGTTTTCTCAAGCAGGTGCGCCAGATGGCGATGCCGGTAATGGTGCTCTCGCTTTACAATGCCGCGCAGATCAGCCGCTTCATGCGCTCATCGATGCTCGACAACCTCAACCAGGATTATGTGCGCACCGCCCGCGCCAAGGGGCTGACAGAGCGCGTCGTGGTGCTCGTGCATGTGCTCAGGAACTCGCTGATTCCGGTTGTCACCGTCATCGCGCTTGGTGTCCCGACAATCTTCGGCGGCGCGATCATCACCGAGCAGGTGTTCAAGGTGAACGGGCTTGGTCAGCAGCTTATCACCTCGATCCACTCGAACGACCTGCCGATGGTGATGACGCTGACCTTCATCTTCGCGATCCTGATCGTGACCTTCAACCTGATTGCCGATCTCCTCTACGGCATTCTCGACCCGAGGATCCGTTATGACTGATGTCGCCGCCGCCGCCACCAAACGCCGCGCCCCCCGCAACCAGTGGTGGGATGTCTGGGATCAGTTCAAGACCCACAAGGGCGCGCTGGTTGGCCTTGCGGTGTTCTTCTCGATCCTGGCGCTGATTCTGATCGGGCCGTGGTTCTGGACCCAGGATCCGGGATATGTGAACTTGCGATCGCGCAACCAGGGTTTTTCGGCGCTGCACCCCTTCGGCACCGACCAGCTTGGCCGCGACATGCTGGCGCGGATCATGGCGGGCGGCAAGGTTTCGATATCCGTGGGGCTGACCGCCATGCTGCTTTCGATCACGCTTGGCACTACGATCGGGGTGCTGGCAGGCTATTTCAAGCGGCTCGAAAACCTGCTGATGCGCGGCACCGACCTGTTTTTGGCGCTGCCGCTGCTGCCGCTGCTGCTGCTGATGGTGACGCTCTTTCGCGAGCCGCTGTCGCGCACCTTCGGGCCGGAGACCGGGATTTTCATCCTGATCGTCACCGCCATCGGTGCCACCAGCTGGATGCAAAGCGCGCGGATCGTGCGCGGCTCGGTGCTGGCGGTGAAAGAGGCGGAATTCGTGCTGGCCGCGCGCTCGATCGGCACCCCGCCCCGGCGCATGATAACCCGCCACATCCTGCCCAACGTGATGAGCCCGATCATGGTTTCGGCCACGCTCGGCATCGCCAGCGCGATCATCACCGAATCTGCCCTGAGCTTTCTCGGGCTCGGGTTTCCTCCGGACTTTCCGACCTGGGGGCGGCTTTTGTTCGACGCGGTGGATGCGATGCAGCTTTACCCGGCGCGGGTGATCTTGCCGGGCGTGATGATTTCGCTGACGGTGCTGAGCGTGAACTACATCGGCGACGGTTTGCGCGACGCGCTCGACCCGCGGATCAGGGGCCGCTGAGCCTGCGCTTGCGCGGCGCGGCAACGCGGCTCAGCGCAGGATCGGCGGGCGGTCGGGGTCCATGCCGGGCGCGGCACCCGGCTCGATGACCTGGTCGGTTTCAACCGGCGGCGCGGGCAGATCGAACACCTGCGCCACCTCGGCAAGCTGGGCGAACAGCGCTTCGCTGCCGGTAACAAATGCCACGTCCAGTTCGCCCGCCTCCAGCCCCGAAAACGTCAATGCTTCGCCCACCGCCTTGGCCAGCGCCGGTTCCGCCCCGGCGACCGCGCCGAGAAAGGCAAGCATGTGCCCTTGCCTGCCGCCCTGATAGGCGACCCCCGCAAGCAGCGCCTGCGCGGCGTAGCCCGCAAGATGGGCGAATTTCGCATCGAGCGCCGTCAACAGCGCGCCGAGCGCGGCGGGGCCAAGCGCAGGCGGGCAAAAGGCTTCGGGTGTGCCGCTGACCGCCTCCGGCACCTCGCTCAGCGTTTCGGTCAGCCAGTCAAGCGCTTCGGGTGGCAGCAGCATGGCAGAATCGGCGACCCCGAGGTTAAGCCCTATCCCTACCCCTTCGCCCACAAGGTATTGCGCGATCACCCGACCGGGCAGCGCCGCATAGGGGGCCGGAATGCCGGTAAAGGCGCTCAGCCGCTCTTCCAGATCGAAGGCGAGCACATAGTCGCCCGCTTCGGTCTCGAATACCTGCGGGGTGATCTGATCGCCTGCCGGTTCGTGCTCCAAGAGCAGGAACAACTCGGCATCGGCAATGTGGTTGTAAAGCGCAAGCCGGGCCGCGCCGTCTTCAGGCATTGCCTCGGCAGCAGCATGGGCAAGGTCATAGGCGGTTGGCTTGGGCATCAAGACGGCTTTCGTGCGGGGCGCGGGATGCGCCCCCCTAGACCGGGCCCGGGCGCAGGGCAAGCAAAAGCCGCAGGGCGCGGCAACGGCGCTGTTGCGCGCCCGCCATACGATCGCATACAAACTCGCAAGACTGCGGGGGAGGCTGGCATGTACAGGGTCTGGAACTTCATCACAAGCTATTCGCTGCTGCTTCTGGCAGGCGCGGCGGTGGCGCTGGTCTGGGCCAATATCGATCCCCACAGCTACCACGCAATGGTCGATTATCCGCTGATCCAGAATTTCTTCATCGGAGCCGAGCACGCCGCCGACGGCCATATCAGCCGCACCCTGACCGCGCATTTTCTGGTCAACGACATCCTGATGGCCTTCTTCTTTGCAATGGCGGGCAAGGAAGTCTGGGAGGCGGTGATCCTGAAGAACGGCGAATTGCGCGGGCACAAGGCGATGACGCCGCTGATTGCCACGGCGGGCGGGATGCTGGGACCGGTCGCGGTTTACCTTGGTCTTGCGGCGGTGCTGGGCGTCTATGAAACCGTAAGCCGGGGCTGGGCAATACCCACCGCTACCGATATCGCGTTTTCGTATCTTGTCGGTCGTATCGTCTTTGGCGCGGGCCACCCGGCGATCCGGTTCCTGTTGCTTCTGGCAATCGCCGATGACGCCGCTGGGTTGATCATCTTGGCGATCTTCTACCCGACGGGCGAGTTGGCACCGGTCTGGCTCTTGCTGTCACTTGGGGCTGCGCTTCTGGTCTATCTGCTTGCCAACGATCTGCCGAGGCGGCTTGACCGGCACAATCAGATGCGCCCCAATTCCTCCTGGATGCGACAGAAATTGTCGTTCTGGCCCTATCTCGTCGCCGGATGTCTGAGCTGGTATGGCTTCATGCGCGCAGGCATTCACCCGGCGCTTGGTCTTTTGCCGATCGTGGCAACAATACCGCATGCCGACCGCCCCTATGGCATTTTTGCCGAAGCCGAGTCATATCTCAAAGACCTGCTGAACTGGATGCAACACAGGCTGAAATACCCGGTGGAAATCGTGCTCTTTCTGTTCGGCCTGTTCAACGCGGGTGTCGAGTTCAGCGCGATCGGGGCTCCAACGTGGCTGGTGGCTGCCGGCCTGCTGATCGGCAAGCCGCTGGGCATTTTCATCATGGGCTGGGTCGGGGCGCGGGCGCTCGGCTTTGGCCTGCCCGAGGGCATGCGCATGGCCGATCTTGTCGTGCTCGGCTGCGTTGCGGCCATCGGCTTCACCGTGGCGCTGTTCGTGGCCTCGGTGGCTTTCCCTGGCGGCGCGGTGCAGGATGCGGCCAAGATGGGGGCGCTGTTCAGCTTTGGCGCAGCCTTCGTGTCGGTCATTGTCGGCAAGCTGATGCGGGTTGAGCGACGCGAGTTCTGAGCGCGCTGTTTCGTATCAGCCGACAATTGCGCTAACGGTTGCATATTGCACCGACTGCGAGACATAATGTTGCCCGATTGCCCGGGTAGAGGCTTCGTTAAGCAAGGCACCCTAGGGTGCGCCATGTCAGCCGCCGGGGCCGAAAGCGCGGAATGCTCGAGTTTGTCAATGTCAGCAAGTCGTTCTGGACCGGAAAAAGCCGCAAGGTGATCCTTGACCGCGCCACGTTCCGGGTTGAACTTGGCAATTCGCTTGGCATCCTCGCCGCCAACGGAACCGGCAAGACCACGATCATCAACATGATGGCAGGGCTTGAAAAGCCCGATGAGGGCGAGATCCGCAAGACGTGCCGGGTGTCGTTCCCGCTGGGCTTCATGGGCGGCGTCGTACCCAAGCATACCGGCAACGAAAACGCCCGTTTCATCGCCCGCCTCTACGGGCTCGACCCTGACTATGTCGAGGCATTCTGCCGCTGGCTGACAGGGATCGGCGAGTATTTCGACATGCCGGTGGGCACCTACAGCCAGGGCATGAAATCACGCTTCACTTTCGCGCTGCTTCTGGCGCTCGAATTTGATATCTACCTGATCGACGAGGGCATGCCCTCGACCACGGATGTGGAGTTCAACCGCAAGGCGGGCGAAATACTGCGGGATCGGCTGAAGAACTCCACCGTGGTCGTGGTCTCGCATCAGGCGACGACGCTTGAAAAATTCTGTCGCTCCGCCGCAGTGCTTCGCGACGGGCAACTGTATATGTTCGATACCTTGGAAGAAGCGAAACAGCTCTATGACTACGGTACCCAAGGCTAAGAAGTTCCGCATCCGGCGCGCCGTGCCGGTGTTGGCCGCGCCCGCAGCAGCGGCCGCGGCACCCGGTGCAGTGTCTGCTGTCGCCGCGGTTGCCGAGACCTATTTTGCCCCCACTGACGATGGATTTGGCAACCAGCGCTTTCCCACCGCCGCCGAAGATCGGGTGCTTGGCCCAACTGCGGCCAGCCCCGAGGACGAGATCGGCGCAATCCGCGCCGAGGGCCTCAGCGGGCGTCAGCTGCGCATGGCGCGCCGCGTGGCGCAAAAACACGGGATCGAGGCGGCATCTGACTTTGAAGCCGTACGGCTGCTGCGCCGCCGCGGCATTGACCCGTTTCAGCATACCGGCGTGCTTGACCTTGTCGCATCGCAGCCTGATCGCGCCGATGCGGCGCGCAGCATGGCGCTCGCTCGGATTGACGGGCCGGGGGCCGATGCCCGCGTGCAACTGCCGCAGACGGTGCGGCCGGGTGCCAACCTGCCCTCTGCCGAACCGATGACCGAGGACCGCCGCGCGCGCGAAATCGTTGCCATGCAACGCGACATCGTGCGCCGCCGCCGCCGCCGGGTGGTGCTTTTGTTCACGCGCCTCGCGTTTTTCGTGATGCTGCCGACGCTCTTGGCGGGTTACTACTATTTTGCAATGGCAACAAAACTCTACGCCACACGCGCCGAATTCGTGATCCAGCAGGCCGACCAGCCCGGAGGCGGGCTTGGCGGCCTGTTTTCGGGCACCGGCATGGCTACCAGCCAGGATTCGATCACCGTGCAAAGCTACCTGCAATCGCGCGATGCGATGCTTCGTCTGGATGCGGAGCTTGGCTTCAAGGCGCATTTCAGCCAGGACAATATCGACCCGTTGCAGCGGCTTGAACCCGGAGCAACCAATGAAAAGGCCTACAAGCTCTACCGACGCAACGTGAAAATCGCCTACGACCCGACCGAAGGCATCGTCAAGATGGAGGTCATAGCGGCGGACCCGCAGGTTTCGGCACAATTCTCCGAGGCGCTCATCCGCTATGCCGAAGCGCAGGTTGACCAGCTTACCCAGCGGCTGCGCGAAGACCAGATGAAGGGCGCGCGCGAAAGCTATGCGGATGCCGAGGCCAAGGTGCTCGCGGCGCAAAGCCGGGTGCTGGAGCTGCAAGAACAGCTTGGCATTCTCGACCCGGTTACCGAATCGAGCATGGTGATGCAGCAAGTCGCCACCTTCGAAGTGCAACTTCAGGAAAAACGATTGTCGTTGCAGCAGCTTCTGGACAACGCGCAGCCGAACCAGGCGCGGGTCGATGGGGTCAGGGGCGATATTGCGCGGCTGGAAGCCCTGATCGCGCAACTGCGTTCGCAGTTGACCCAACGCAATGGGACCACCACCTCGCTTGCCGCGGTGACTGGCCAGTTGCGCATTGCCGACGCCGATCTGCAAACCCGGCAGCTGATGCTCAGTCAGGCAGCGCAGCAGCTTGAAACAGCGCGGATCGAGGCCAACAAGCAGGTGCGGTATCTCAGCATGGGTGTGCGCCCGGTGGCCCCCGACGAGCCCACCTACCCGCGCGCCCTTGAAAACACCATCCTCGCCTTCCTGATCCTTGGCGGCATCTACCTGATGCTTTCGCTCACCGCCTCGATCCTGCGCGAACAGGTCGCCGCCTGACTTCCATCAGTGCCGGGCAGGACCATCTTTGCCGGTGGGGCACCCGCCCCCGGCGGGGCGCGGCTCACGCCACCTGCCCCGCCGCCCAGCCAGAAGACCACGCCCACTGGAAATTATAGCCCCCCAGCCAGCCGGTCACATCGACCACCTCACCCACGAAGTAAAGCCCCGAAACCGCGCGCGCCGCCATCGTGCGCGCGTCGAGCGCGCCCGTATCGACGCCGCCCAGCGTCACCTCGGCGGTGCGATAGCCTTCACTGCCCAAGGGGCGCAGGTGCCAGCCATTGACCTGCGCGGCTAGCCGGTCCAGCGCCGCGTTGGGCAGATCAGCCAACCGCCCCGCCACCCCCGCCTGCGCGGCGACAAATACCGCCAACCGCTCGGGCAGCCAGCGCGCCAGCACGTTATGCACGGCGCTGCGGCCCGCCTCGGCCCGCGCCGCGCGCAAAAGCGCCGCGAGGTCGCACCCCGGTGCCAGATCAAGCACAAGCGTTTCGCCCTCGCGCCAATAGCTTGAGATTTGCAGCACCGCCGGCCCCGAAATGCCACGATGCGTGAACAGGAGCGCTTCATCGAAGCTCTGCCGGGCAGAGCTGATCCGCACCGGCAGCGCTACCCCGGCCAAAGCGCTTGTCCCGGCAAGCTCTGCCGCGGCGAGGGTCAGCGGCACCAGGGCCGGGCGCGTTTCCACCAGCCCGATCCCAAAGCCTTCGGCGATCCGGTATCCGAGCCCGCTTGCCCCCATCTTTGGAACCGACTTGCCGCCTGTCGCCACCACCAGGCTTTCCGCGCCAAGCGGCCCGGCACTCGTCTCGATCACGAAACTCGCCTCGCGCCGCACCGCCCCGATCTCCACGCCGAGCCGCAGGCTCGCCCCCGCCGCGCGGATTTCATCGGTCAGCATCCGCACGATCTGCGTGGCCGAGCCGTCACAAAACAGCTGCCCAAGCGTCTTTTCGTGCCAACCGATCCCGGCGCGATCGACCCGCGCAATGAAATCGCCCGGCGTGAAGCGGCTGAGCGCCGAGCGGGCAAAGCGTGGATTGCGCGAAAGAAACCGTTCCGGCGCGGTGGAAAGATTGGTGAAATTGCAGCGCCCGCCGCCCGATATGCGGATCTTTTCGCCCGGGGCCCGCGCGTGGTCGATCACGACCACACGTCGCCCGCGCCGCGCAGCCTCGATCGCGGCCATCATGCCCGCCGCGCCTGCACCCAGAATTGCCACATCGCACCGTTCCATCCGCGCCCCATAGCGCGGCGCGCAGCGCCCGCGCAATGGCAATCGGGCGCAAATTCCCCTTGCGGCCCCCCCGAGCCTTGGCTAAACACCCGCGCACGGTTGGGGCGTGGCCAAGTGGTAAGGCATCGGTTTTTGGTACCGTGTACCGTAGGTTCGAATCCTACCGCCCCAGCCAAACAATCCTCAGAGCTTGGCCGTGCTTCCCGACATGGGCGGTTGCCTGCACGGCCCGGGCGAGGGTGCCCCAAGGGGGGCGGGGATGTCCTGGCGCTTGCGTTTGCTACAGGCAGGGAGCACGGCCCGCAGGCGGGGCCAAGATGGTGTGCCCCGCCGTCCGCAAGTGGTCGGTTCTGGCATCAAGCGCTGCGAAAATGTGTCTGGCGAAGGGTAATGTTGCCGATGCGGGACGAAGCGGTCATTCGCAGCAGGTGCAACCTGGGCCGACCTGCGCGGCGGTGATGCAGATGCGCAGGGAGCGGGCTGGCAAAGTCGGAATCAGCGCTCCTAGGTGTGGTCGCAATCTTGAGGTGAAGCGCATCTGCTTCGCCACGTCCTACCGCCATGGCCTCGATGCGGTCATGCTGCATCGCAGCATGGGTCTTGCCTTCACGCGGCCCCGTTCATCGACGTTGTCGGCCCATTGCCGTCACGCGCCACTGGCAACGTTCTGCGATGCGGCTTTGCCAGACCCGCCGTTCGTGCCTGCCGTGGTAAGGTTGCGGTGACAGGCATTGAACCGGGAGCGGCGATGCGCTGAAGGGGATTTCGCGGCCTCCTGAACCCCTACTGCAAGGTTGCGGTTCGTGAAGCCCCTGCCTCGCCCCTCAATGGAAATCCCGGCTGGGAAACAGGCGTTTGGCCTGTTCGCGGGGGTGGCGGGCACGGGGCGGGTGGCGCGGGGGGCGGGGGGCCTCGTCGGCGGCGGGGTTGGTGATGCCCACGGCACCATCCATCGGATGGCCCAGTTCGGACAGCCGGGGCGAGAGGTCTTCGATCAGATCGGCGATCAGATGCACCACGATCCCCTCGCGTTCCAGCCGCCCGGTCACGCGCAAGAGCCGCCCGCCCATGACGATGCGGCGAAAACGCTCGTAGACCCTGGGCCAGACCACCACATTCGAAACGCCGGTTTCGTCCTCCAGCGTCAGAAAGATCACGCCCGAGGCGGTGCCGGGCCGCTGGCGGGTGATGACCAGGCCGCAAACGCTGATACGGGCGGGCGGGACGGTGGCCAGTCGGTCATGCGGGGTCAGGCCGGGAAGTGCGGGGCGCAGCAGCTCCATCGGATGAGCGCGCAGGCTCAACCGCAGGGCGAGGTAATCCTCGACCACCTCCTCGCCCAGATGCATGGTGGGCAATGTCATGGCAGGTTCGCGCAGCCCCTCGCCATCGGGGCCGAACAGCGGCAGGGCAACGGGTGCGCGGATCGCGCGGACTGCCCACAGCGCATCGCGCCGCGTCAGTCCCAGACCGGCAAAGGCGTCGGCCTCGGCCAGGCGCTCCAGCACAGCGGGCGCGATCCTGGCGCGCAGGCACAGGCTTTCGGGATCGGGATAGCCATTGTCGCGCGCGGCGACGATCCGGCTCGCGTCTTCCTCGCGGAAACCCTTGATCTGGCGAAAGCCCAGCCGCAGGGCCAGCACACCGTCGCCGCGCCGCTCCAGCGTGTTGTCCCAGTCCGAGCGGTTCACGCAGATCGGCCGCACCTCGACCCCATGGTCGCGGGCATCGCGCACGATCTGGGCCGGGGCATAGAACCCCATCGGCTGGCTATTGAGCAGCGCGCAGGCAAAGACCGCCGGGTGATGGCATTTCAGCCAGGACGACACATAGGTCAGCATGGCAAAGGCGGCAGCATGGCTTTCGGGAAAGCCGTATTCGGCGAACCCCTCGATCTGTGCGAAACAGGCTGCGGCTATCTCATAAGGATAACCGTTGGCCTGCATCCCGTCGATGAAGCGGTCGCGGTGCTGGCCGATGGTGCCCATGCGGCGGAACGTGGCCAGCGCGCGGCGCAGATGATCGGCTTCTTCGGCGGTGTAGCCCGCGCCAACCACGGCGATCTGCATCGCCTGTTCCTGAAACAGCGGCACGCCCAGGGTCTTTTGCAGCACCCCCTCCAGCGCCGGGCCCAGCGGTTCGGGCGCTTCCAGCCCCTGCCGGCGGCGGATATAGGGCTTGACCATACCGCCCTGAATGGGGCCCGGACGGACGATAGCAACCTCGATAACCAGATCGTAGAAGGTGCGCGGCCGCATCCGGGGCAGGAAATTCATCTGCGCGCGGCTTTCGACCTGAAACACCCCCACCGCATCGGCGCGGCAGAGCATGTCATAGGTCGCGGTGTCCTCCTGCGGAATGGTGGCCAGCGTGTGGCGCAGGCCCTCGTGGCTCTCCAGCAGGGTCAGCGCCTTGCGGATGCAGGTCAGCATGCCCAGTGACAGCACATCCACCTTCAGGATACCCAGCGCGTCGATATCATCCTTGTCCCATTCGATGCAGGTGCGCCGCGCCATCGTGGCGTTCTCGATCGGGCACAATTCGTCCAGCCGGCCACGGGTGATGATGAAACCGCCCACATGCTGCGACAGGTGGCGGGGAAAGCCGATAATCTCGCGGATCAGGCGCAGGGTCTGCGACAGGCGCCGGTCGCGCGGGTCCAGACCCAGTTCGCGGATCCGGTCGGGGTCGGCACCGCCGTTCGACATGCCCCAGATCTGGCCCGAAAGCGCAGCCGTTACATCGGCGCTCAGGCCCATGACCTTGCCGACCTCGCGGATTGCGGCGCGCGAGCGGAAATGGATGACGGTCGCACAAAGCCCGGCGCGCTCGCGCCCGTAGCGCTCATAGATCCACTGGATCACCTCCTCGCGGCGTTCGTGCTCGAAATCCACATCGATATCGGGGGGTTCGGCCCGGTGACGCGAGATGAATCGCTCGACCACCATGCCGATCATCTCGGGCGAGACATCGGTGATACCCAGCAGATAGCACAGGATCGAATTGGCCGCCGAGCCGCGCCCCTGGCACAGGATGCCGCGCGCGCGCGCCTCGGCAACGATGTCATGCACGGTCAGGAAATAGGCCGCATAGTCCAGATCGGCCACCAGCGTCAGCTCCTTTGCCATCAGGCCCAGCGCGCGGGGCGGTGTACCCTGCGGATAGCGCCGCGCCAGACCGGCGCGGGCCAGCCGCTCCAGCCGGTCCTGCGGCACCTCGCCGCTGGCGACCTCGTCGGGATATTCATAGCTGAGCTCACCCAGATCAAAACCGCAGCGCCCCGCGATTTCCAGCGTGCGGCGGATGGCGGCGGGGTGGTTGCGGTAGAGCCGCGCCATGTCGTCAGCCCCTTTCAGGCGGCGTTCGGCATTGGGCAGGGCGCGGGTGCCGATGGCGTCAATGGTGATCCCCTTGCGCAGGCAGGTCAGTACATCGGCCAACGGGCGGCGGGCGGCGCGGTGCATCAGCACATCGCCCACTGCGACCATCGGCGTGCCTGCCCGCAACGCAAGATTGGCGCAGGCATCGAACCAGGCCTGATCGGAGCCATCATAACGCGGCGCGGCCCCAAGAAAAACATGACCGGGATAGCACCGCCGCAGACTGGTCAGCGGAGCCAGCGCCTGTGCCAGATCGGCGGGCGGCAGGGCGATCAGGATCATGCCCGTGCAGCCCCGTGCCAGATCGTCCGGCGTCAGGTGACACGCGCCCTTTTCCGCGCGACGCTTGCCCAGCGTCAGCAACCGCGCCAGCCGGTGATAGGCGGCGCGGTCGGCGGGCAGCGCGATCCAGTCCACCGGGCAATCGGTCAGCACCAGCCGGGCACCCACGATCAGCTTCGGCAGGCGCGGCAGGGGCGGGGCGGGCAGCTCCGGCCCCTCGATCCGCCGCCGGGACGAAGGGTCAACCCGAAGGGACGAACGGATGCGCAGCGGCTGTTCGGAATCCGCGCGCAGGTTGCGCAGCGCCGACCAGGCCCGCACCACCCCCGCCAGCGAATTGCGGTCGGTGATGGCGATGGCGGCCAGGCCCAGTTCGACAGCGCGCAGCACCAGTTCCTCGGGGTGCGAGGCCCCCCTGAGGAAGGTGAAATTCGAGGTCACGCACAATTCGGCATAGGCTGGGGGCGTGAGCGGAACATCCGGGGCCGCAGCGGGGTCAGTCATGCGAATTCCCCCTGCACATACCAGCCGGGGTTCTGCGGCGTGTGGAACAGCCACAGCCTGCGCCCCTGCCGGGTGTCGATGCGCCAGTAATCCCGAACCCCGCTGCGCCAGCCCTCATCCGCCAGCCACCATTCGGGGGCGATGCGCTCGGGCCCGGTGGCGCGCGCCGCGTGCAGCTCCATGCGCCGCCAGTGAAACCGCGCGGGCGGCGCGCTGCCGGTGACGGTGATCGGCTCGGGCGGGAACAGGCGCAGCGGTCGGGGCGGGCTGCCGCGCCAGCCGCTCTCGGGCGCGCTATAAGCGGCAGGGACGATCAGGAAGCTGCGTTCCGGGATATGGCTGTCGGCGGGCAGGAAGCGCTGCACATTCTCCAGCCCGATCCGGGCACCGATCCGGGTGATCAGATCGGTCAGCCGGTCGACATGTTGCGGTGTGGCACCCAGCCCGGTCTGCTGTGCGGGTAACGGTTCGACCAGCGTGGCCTCCAGCCGGATCTGGTCGATGCCGAAGCCGGCGTCCACCTCGGCCAGACCGCGCTCGAAAAGCGGCAGTATCCGCTCTGGCGCGCGCAGCGGGGCGGCAAGGCGAAGTTCGACCTGCTGACTGGCGCGATCAACCCGGAACAGGGTCAGCACCAGCCGCCGCGCGCCGGCGTTCTGTGCCTGTAGCTTCGCGCACAATGCGCCAAGCAGGCGTTCGGTTGCGGCCATGGCATCGGCTAGCAGTCCAACAGGTTCGGACAGGGTCAGCCGCACCCCGTAATGCGGCGGCTCGGGCGCGGGGGTAATCGGTTCGTCCTGCCGACCTAGCGCCTGATCCAGCCGCAGCAGCAGCTCCGGCCCGAAACGCCGGGCCAGCGGCGCGCGTGGTGCCCCGGCCAGATCGCCAATCCGGCGCAAGCCCATCCGTTCGAGCGCGGTGCAGGTATCGCCATCCAGCCGCAGCGCCGTCACCGGCAGGCTGTCGAGCGGCTGATCGGGGGTGCCGCAATGCGCCCGCGCCCAAGCCGCGCCGCGCGTCGCCCCCAGCCCCAGCCGCAGGTCCAGCCCCGCCCGCGCCGCGCGCGCGCGCATGTCCGCCAGCATCGCCGCCTCGCCGCCCCATAGATGGGCCGCACCCGTTACATCCAGCACCAGCCCGTCGGCACCCTCAATGCCGACCCAGGGGCACCAGCGAATGGCCCAGCGCCGCAGCGTGGCGAGAAAACGCGCATCGGCCTCGGGGGTGGCCGGGCGACTGATCAGATCGGGGCAGAAGGCACGGGCATCGGCCAGCCCCATGCCCCGGTGCAGCCCGGCGCGTTCGGCCTGCGCGTTCAGGCAGTGGAGCCGTTCGGCATTGCCCTGCCGCGCCACCAGGGCGAAAGCGCCGTCAATCGGGCAGGCCCGCAGAACCCGGTTGCTCGCCAGCCGGGGAAACCACATGCAGACGATGCGCCTGTTCATCCCATCGAACATGCCAGGTTCCAGTTGTTCCTAATTTGTTCTTGATAATCTCCCAACGCATCAGTGTCGAGTCTCCCTCACCCGGAACGGGTGCCACGCGCCAGCGGGTCTCGGCAGCGTTCGAGCCCATCCCCTCGGGAATCAGGCAAAGCCCGGTGCCGCCACCTGCCCGCGCTGCCAGTTGCAGCCGCCGCCCCTCGCGCAGATCAAGCGCGTTTGCAACCTCGATCACGACCAGCCCCACGGCACCATCCTTCAATGCCTCTTCGGCCACGGCCAGGCTATCTGCCTGACTGCCCGCGCGCGCCAGCAGCAGCCGGGCCGGGTCGAAAAACGCCACCAGCGCGGGCGGATGCAGGGTTGCGGGCAGCCAGCCTTCATATATCCAAAGGATATTGCCGGGGGTCCGCGCCGCCGTGATCACCGCAAACGTTGTTGCGGCGGGGCCGCACGCTTCATGGACACGGGCCGCACGCAGGGGGAACGAGGGGAGCAATTCACGAGACATGCCAGGAGTGTATGGCACGGGCGCAGAGGTTTTAAACCACCGAAGGGCGGGACAAGCACGAGAGAATCCCAGGCGAAGGTTGACCCGATCGGAAGCCACCCTTTTCGAGACGTGACAAGCTGGCCAGAGCCACGTCTGAGGGCAAGTCAGCTGTCTTGCTGGCCCGCCCTGATGGTTGCAGTATCTGTTTCGAACACCAGTTCGGGCAAGACCACTTCCCACGCATCGCGGCGAAGGAGGTGGTGATAGTCCTCGTCCCCGTCCTCGCGCCGCCAGGTCAGAATGGCAGTGACCTCGCCGCGCAGAAAGGCCGTGCCTTCAGGCGGGGCGAAGGCGCGGGACAGGCGGGCAAGTGTTTGGCCCTGCGCGTTGTCGATCCGCCATCGGTCGCCGTCGCGGATCAGGTGAACGGCGTCGCCGGGGCGCGCCGTGGCGATAGCGGCAAGCGACGGATCACCCGGACGCAAACGACCGGCAAAGGACAGGTCCACCAGCTTTGGGTCAGGCGGCACATAGCGCAGGCGGGCGCGCGGAAGGGCGGCGGTATCGGGAATGATGCGGCGGGACAGGACCGCATCGCCTTGGCGGACAAACGCGTGGGGGCCGTCAGTGAGGATGGTCAGCGCCGCCCGCGCCCGGGTCATGGCGACATAGAACAGGCGGCGGGGGGCATCCGTATCCTCACCACGCGAAGGGCGTTACCAGCCGCCGTTCAT
The DNA here is from genome assembly GCF_030684035.1 of Phaeovulum sp. GTDB lineage: Bacteria > Pseudomonadota > Alphaproteobacteria > Rhodobacterales > Rhodobacteraceae > UBA6213. Next base: position 47,520 of record NZ_JAUXPI010000052.1, read on the forward strand.
GATGGCGACATGGTCGAACTCCAGCCCCTTGGCGCGGTGGGCGGTCATGAGCAGAAGCCCTCGCTGTTCGCCCCGCACATCCCGAGCCCATTCGCCGAACCACTGCACGAGGTCAGGCACCGGGGCGGCCTTTTCGACCAGTTCCCGCGCCAGGGTGCCGATGCCTTCGCCGATCAGGTCGGTCCAGCGGGATTGGGATTGGGCGTTCAGGATGGCGACCAGATCAGGAATCGTCAGCAACCGCGTCCGATCCGCCAACAGGGCGCGGATGAAGCCCTGCATCTCGCGCAGGCGCCAGAGGCTGGGCAGGGTTTCGTTGGCCATGTCGATGGGAATGCCCAGCGCCTCGGCATAAGCGCGCACCGGTTCCAGCCGCCGCCAGTCGCGG
>NZ_JAUXPI010000049.1 GCF_030684035.1 Phaeovulum sp.
TCGGCAAGCCTCCTCGTGGGGATGCCCAAGCCTATCAGATCAGGCGGAAAGTGGCAGGTTTTTCAGACGTTCCCTAAGAAGTCCGCGTCGATAAGTTTCCAAATTTTTATGCTACTTGGTCTCCTTCGACCGATGAGGGCAGCATTATTAAATTCTTAGACTCACAAAACGACGTAGAGAACAGAGAGGATATCCCCAATAGATTTTGGAATACGGAGCTTCATGAAGAGCTTCTGGGTAATCCAGAATTCCCGCCAGTCATCATTTCTGTTGTGAATACGCTCAGCCGAACACGCGCGGTTGATGACTAACAACGAGGAAATGGGAGCGACGTATTCTTGCAAATTGGTCGGTCTGCGCGCCGCCTTTCCCGGTGTGCAGTTCGGCACCCACGGCGTGCCGCAAGACCTTGAAGGCGCGCGCAACATGGCGGCACGCGGGCGCGACGACAAGAATTACTATTTCGAATTCGAGAAATGGGCGCTGAGCCTCATCAACGCACAACCCGGCAACCTTTCCAAAAAGGGCGCCGACAAGGGCATTGACGGCAACAACTTCTTTGGCACCAAGCACGAGGGCCGCGCCATCGTTTCGGTCAAGGCGGGCGATAACGTCGGCGTGGCGATGATCCGCGATCTGCGCGGGGTCATCGAGCGCGAAGGCGCGGGCATCGGTGTGTTCCTGACCCTGACCGAGCCATCAAAGCCGATGGTGACCGAGGCGGCGGGGGCAGGCCAGTATGAGATGCCCGGCTTCGCCCCGGTGCCGCGCATCCAGATTGTCACCATCGAGGAAGCGTTGAAACTGCGTGACCGCGCCCTGCGCCTGCCCGCAAGGCGCGACGACGCCTTCAAACGCGCCGCGCGCGAAGAGGACCGGGGCGCGCAGGGGGCGCTGGATTTGTAGCGGCTGCGAGTCCGCCTTCTTGCCCGGGCCCTTGCCCGGGCAGCGCCCGAACCGCCCCCTCCGGGGCGGGCGCTTCTCGACCACCCCGGCGGTCCGGGCGCTGCCTTCTGTTTGGCCCTTCCCGGCCTTCCGCGCATGCGTGGGCAAAGTTTGCCAAATCCTTAACGGTTTCTACAAAAAACATAAAAACCAATGGCTTAGCCACTATAACACGCGTGTTACGCTTGCCCGATCAGACCGAAAACGAGGTGCCGCAGCCGCACGAGGCGGTCGCGTTCGGGTTTTCGACCACGAAGCGCGCGCCGATCAATTCCTCGGTATAATCGATCGTCGCCGCCGCCAGAAACGGCAGCGAAACCGGGTCGATCAGCACCTGCTGGCCTTCCCCCGCGAGCACCAGATCATCCGGTGCCGGGGTGCCGAAATCGATCTCGTACTGAAACCCCGAACAGCCCCCCCCCGCCACCGCAACCCGCAAAGGCCGCGCCGCGCGCCCCGCATTGATCGCGGCAAGGCGGGCGAAGGCGCGGGGGGTGACTTTGGGCGGCAGGATCATCGGGGCTTTCCAAGCGGCTCGGTTCGCCCAATATAGGCGGCAACAAGAACCGGAACAAGCCGGAGGGGACGATGTTGCAGCCTTATGCCTGCGATCCGGCGATGAGCCGGGGGCGGCTTCACGCCGAAAGCATCTCGACCTTTCGCAGCGCGTTTCAGCGCGACCGCGACCGGATCATCCATTCCTCCGCCTTCCGGCGGCTGAAACACAAGACCCAGGTCTTTGTCGAGCACGAGGGCGATTATTACCGCACCCGGCTGACCCACACCATCGAGGTGGCGCAGGTGGCGCGCACCATTGCCGGGGTTCTGGGGCTGAACACCGACCTTGCCGAAGCGGTGGCGCTGGCGCACGACCTCGGCCACCCGCCTTTCGGCCACACCGGCGAGGATGCTCTGGCGATCCTGATGCAGCCCTACGGCGGCTTTGACCACAACGCGCAGGCCCTGCGGATCGTGACGCGGCTGGAGCGGCATTACGCGGGCTTTGACGGGCTGAACCTGACCTGGGAAACCCTCGAAGGCATTGCCAAGCACAACGGCCCGGTGATCGGCGGCGTGGGCGCGCATGCCGCCCCCGACCGCGCGCACCTGCCCTACGCGCTGGCCGAGGTCGATGCCGAGTGGAACCTTGAACTGACCACCAACGCCAGCGCCGAGGCGCAGGTGGCGGCGGTGGCCGACGACGTCGCCTACAACCACCACGACCTGCATGATGGCCTGAGGGCGGGGCTTTTCACCGAGGCCGATCTGATGGAACTGCCGCTGGTCGGCCCCGCCTTCGCCGAGGTGGACCGGCTTTATCCGGGACTGGATGCGACGCGGCGGCGGCACGAAGCGCTGAGGCGGGTTTTCGGGGTGATGGTCGAAGATGTGATCGCGGTGGCGCAGAACCGGCTTGCAGCACTCGGCCCCCGCTCGGTCGATGATATCCGCGCGATGGAAGGGCCGATCATCCGCTTTTCCAAGCCGCTCTATCAGAACCTCAAGGCGATCAAGGGGTTCCTCTTCACCCGCATGTACCGCGCGCCCACGGTGGTGACTGAGCGCGCGCGGGTGACGGCGGTGGTCAACGCGCTGTTTCCGTTGTACTTGGAGCGCCCCGAGCTGCTGCCCGAGGATTGGCAGGGCGATGTAGCTAAGGCGGGGGATGAGGTGGCGCTGGCCCGTGTCGTGCTCGATTATGTGGCCGGGATGACGGACCGGTTTGCCATACAGGAGTGGGGGAGGTTGGTGGGGTAGGGGGGCCTCGCTGACCTCAAATTTTTCGGCAGATTGAGTGCCGGGTATCAGCTTAACGGTCGACAAGCCATTCAAGCTTGTTCGGCTCGCGGTTGGAGGAACGCAACCGGTTGCATAACTCGCCAAGGGCGCCAATCAGACGGATATGATGCTGTGACGGCGCGCCCAAGAAGAAAAGCAGGTTTGGCGCGACACGACCGCGTAGCGCTGGCAGAGCAGGGACATCAACGAGGCGCCGTTTTCGGCGCTCAGTTTCGATGGCAGCGGCGCGGGTTTCAGGCGAACATTGGCGCGCGAACTGAATTGTGACGACGATGGCGCCCAACTCTTCGTAATCACGCACCTCGTCGAACAGAGCATATTTCGGGCGGCGCTTGGGCGTCATGCTTTTGACCTCGAAGCCGTTGTCGGGGTCCAGAAAAATGACACTGCAACGGCTTAAACGGGCGAGCGCCCGCCCGTGCCATTTGGCACGCTCGCTAGGATCGGTTGGAACCTCCTCGGAAATGAACAGCGTATCGGTGGGCATGATCCCACTTGTTTCAAAATCGGCGATGCGGCGGTGTGCAGGGTCTTGAAATGCGTGAAGTCCGTCGAGCAGCTTCGGATCGCACGCGCGCCAAACGGGCTGATGCAAATGATGGCGCTTTTCGCCATCCTTGCGTGCGGGAGGGTCAACTTTTTCGGGATCGGTCAGATACCAGTTCAGACCAACCGGACCACCGAACTCGGTGTGAAGCTGGCGCAAGAGTGCGTATTTCAGGAAATCATGGCTGTCACCAAGATAGCGTGCCTGCATCGCCAACCCCTAAACCATCATCTCTTTCGTCGCCGTCAACCTTAGCTCCGGGAAATCCCGCCCGATCCGGTCGATGTCCCACTGCAGCCGCGTGAGAAACACCAGATCGCCGTCGCTGTCTTGCGCGATGTGGCCCTTGTTGATGTTCACGTAGCGCTCGACTTCGGGCTTGGGCCCCGTCACCCAGCGGGCCGAGGTGAAATGCGAGGGCTCGAACCGCACCGGCAGGCCGTATTCCTGCTCGATGCGGCTGGCCAGCACCTCGAATTGCAGCGCCCCCACCACGCCGACGATGAAGCCTGCGCCCAGCATCGGCTTGAACACCTTGGCCGCACCCTCTTCGGCAAATTGGGTCAGCGCCTTGTCGAGGTGCTTGGCCTTCATCGGGTCCAATGCCCGCACGCCCTGCAAAAGCTCGGGCGCGAATGAGGGGATGCCGGTAAAGCGCAGCGCCTCGCCTTCGGTCAGCGCATCACCGATGCGCAATTGGCCGTGGTTGGGGATGCCGATGATGTCGCCCGCCCAGGCCTCTTCGGCCAATTCGCGGTCGGCGGCCAGAAACAGCACCGGGTTGGTCACCGCCATCGGCTTTTTGCTGCGCACATGCAAAAGCTTCATGCCGCGCTCGAAATGCCCCGAGGCGAGGCGCACGAAGGCCACGCGGTCGCGGTGCTTGGGGTCCATGTTGGCTTGCACCTTGAAGACGAAGCCGGTTACCGCCGCCTCGCCCGGCGCAACGGCGCGGCTTGCGGCCTTTTGCGGCTGCGGCTCGGGCCCAAATTCGGCCATCCCCGCCATCAGCTCGCGCACCCCGAAGGAATTGATCGCCGAGCCGAACCAGATCGGCGTGAGGTGGCCTTCAAGAAAGCTCTGGCGGTTGAAGCCGGGCAGCAGATCGCGCGCCACCTCCAGCTCTTCGCGCAAACGCACCAGAAGCTCGGCGGGGACATGTTCGGCCAGCTTCGGGTCGGCAAGCCCGGCAATCTTGATCGAACTGGCCACCCGGTTGCGGTCGGCGCGGTCCATCAGCTCCAGCCGGTCGTGCAGGATGTCGTAGCAGCCGATGAAATCGCGCCCCATGCCGATCGGCCAGCTTGCGGGTGCCACATCGATTGCAAGGTTCTGCTGGATCTCGTCGATGATGTCGAAGGTGTCGCGCGCCTCGCGGTCCATCTTGTTGCAAAAGGTCAGGATCGGCAGATCGCGCAGGCGGCAGACCTCGAAAAGCTTGCGGGTCTGGCTTTCCACGCCCTTGGCCCCATCAATCACCATGATCGCGGCATCGACGGCGGTCAGCGTGCGGTAGGTGTCTTCGGAAAAATCCGAGTGGCCGGGGGTATCGACAAGGTTGAAGCGAAAGGCCCCGAAATCAAAGCTCATCGCCGAGGCGGAAACCGAAATTCCCCGATCCGCCTCGATCTTCATGAAATCGGAGCGGGTGCGCCGCGCCTCGCCCTTGGCGCGCACCTGCCCGGCCATCTGGATCGCGCCGCCAAAGAGCAGGAACTTTTCGGTGAGCGTGGTCTTGCCCGCGTCGGGATGCGAAATGATCGCGAAGGTCCGGCGGCGGGCAATTTCGGGCGGGAGGGGGGCGGGCGTGTTCATGGCGCGCGGTGTAGCCGCTGGCGCGGGGCCGCGCAAGCGCAGGGCGCGCGCGCTTCAGCCGGCGCGGCCAAGCGCGCGCAGGGCCTGCAGGGTGATCCATTTGCTCGGCGCGCCCAGTTGCTCGATCGGCGCGGTGAACTTGTCGTTGTAGGAATTCTCCAGCCGCCAGCGGCCGTCTGCACCGCGTTTTTCGGCTACCACCGCCAGCGCCGCATCCATCCGCGGGTCGCGGTAGCCCAGATCCAGCAGCAGGTTGAGGATCTCGAGCGCGTCGGTCTGATACATCAGCGGAAAGCCAAACCGCAGCCAGCCCGGCTTGGATTTGCGCGCAAGATCGTGGCTGCGCTTGTGGATGTGGTGGACCAGCATGAATTCCGCCGCCCGTGCCAGCGTTTCCGCCACCGCCGCAGCGCGTGCCTGCGGCGCGATTTCGGCCAGCGCCTTCATTGCCTTGACCACGCCCATGTGGCAGCTGTGCCGCCCCCAGCACATCTCGAAACGGTCATAGGGCCAGCCCTGCGGTGCCGTTGCGATGCCGTCGTCAAAGCGCTGGTAGGTGGTGATCCAGTCCACCGCCGCCTGCACGCGCGGGTCGGCGGCAAGCCCGAAGCGCAGCAGCACCCAGGCCATGTTGCCCGTCAGGCAGGGCAGCACCAGACCGGCATTGCCGCCGTTGCGCCCGCCTTTTTCGGCAAAGCCGCCGCTTTCGCGGTGCTGCGCCTGCGTCAGGATGAAATCGCAGGCCTTCTGGATGCGCGCATCGGCCGGGTCGGCACCCAGTTCGGCCAGAATCAGCAACTGCCAGACGGTGCTGCGATACTTGCCGGTGTAGTACTGCGCGGGCTTGAGCCAGTAGCCGTCGGGGTGCTGCTGATCCAGTATTACCTGAACCGCGGGGCTCGCCATGATGGCGCGTCTGGCCGCCTGCAGTTCGCCGTCGGTCTGGTCCCGCCCCAGCAGGCATTTCAGCGTGAAATACCGCACCGAAGGGTTCTCGGTCTCCAGCAGCCAATCCTGAACAGCGCGCGCGGGCAACATGTGGTCGAGCCTATCGAAATCGCGGTCGCCAGTTTACGCCGCTTCGGCCTGGCAGGAAAGCGTTTGCGGCAAGCATCCCCGAGCCGAAGCCAGGCCCGCGCTATTCCGTGCCGCGCTTGCGGAAAATCGCGGCGCGGGCGGCGGGGTCAAGCTCGGCGCGGCCCGCCTCGGTGCCGAAATGCGGATGGTGCGACAATCCGGGAAAGCGCTTGCGCAGATCGTCGGCCAGGTCATCGGGCATCAGCCGCAGCGTCGCCTCGTTTACCTGCAGGCTTTCGCAGGGGATGCCCTCGGCATAGATGATTTCGTGACGGTCGAAGACCAGAGAGTAATAGTCGACATGGCCGCCCTCGCGCCGCCAGACGCTTTCGCCATCGACCAGATGCTTGGCCTGCACCAGAAGCTCGGCGGTTTCGCCCAGCCGTTGCGCACCGCGCTGGTAGAGAAACACCCGGTGGTGCGGGCTGACCACCAGATCGCCCTCGTTGCCCAGCGTTCCCGCCGAAATCACCACCGGCGCGAAACTGCCCAGCGCGCGCACCGTGGCCTTGCCGACAAAGCGCAGCGGTTGTGGCCCGGAATCGCGGGTCAGCACCCGGTCGCCGGGGTGCAGCGCCTCGATGGCGCGCTGCGCCCCCCCCGCCAGCGTGATCAGCGTGCCGGTAACAAAGGCGACGCAGATCAGGTCAGAAAGCCGCACGGTGCCGGGGTCGCGGTGCGATTCAAGCAAGGTGTAATCGGTGCGCGGTGCCATCGGCGAAAGCGGCAGCGCGTAATGCCGCCCGCTCTCGGCAAGCGCGATCAGCAGAATGTCCACCGTGTCGCCATCGGGGGCGATCAGCACATGCCGCGCAACCAGTTCCACCGCCTCGCCCGGCGCTCCAAGCGCCGATCCCGCCGCGACCTGCTGCCCGGCGTCGCCAAGGCCCCCCGCCAGCACCAGACGCAGCGGCGCGGCCCTGCGGTCAAGCTGATAGACATCTCCCGCCACGGCAGCCTCGGCCGGGCCGAGCGGGTCGCCATGGTTGGCACCGCTGGTCACCCGGACCGCCTCGGCTGCGAACACCTGCGCGGCCTGTCCGGGAAGTGGCGCTGCGGGCTCGGCTGTCATGGCGGCACCTCGGTCTGACGCTGGCCTCACGGCCGCGCGTCGATTATGCAGTTCGGGGTAAAGCGTTTTGCCCGCGCAGCGTCAAGCGCCGGGTGGCCAAAGGGGAGCATAGCCATGGATCTGGGGATCAGGGGCAGGCGGGCGCTGGTATCCGCCTCATCAAAGGGGCTCGGGCGCGGCGTTGCCGAAGCCCTCGCCGCGGCGGGGGTCGATCTGGTGCTCAACGCGCGCGGTCAGGCGGCACTCGCTGCCACTGCCGCCGAGATTACCGGGCGCTACGGGGTGCGGGTGCTTGCCGTGGCGGGCGACATCACCGATGCCGGGGCGTGCGCCGAGGTGCTGGCTGCGGCCGGGGCGGTGGATATCCTTGTTACCAACGCCGGCGGCCCGCCGCCCGGCCACTGGTCGGATTGGTCCCGCGACGATTTCCTGCGCGCCATCGATGCCAACATGCTCACCCCGGTGGCGCTGATGCAGGCCTGCCTGCCGGGAATGATCGCGCAAGGCTGGGGCAGGGTGGTCAACATCACCTCGGCGGCGGTGAAATCGCCGATCGCCGAGCTTGGGCTTTCCAACACGGCGCGCGCCGGGCTTACCGGCTTTGTCGCGGGCACCGCGCGGCAGGTGGCACGCCACGGGGTAACGATCAACAACCTGCTGCCCGGCCTGCATGCCACCGACCGCGCCACCGCACTTGACGCCGGTGCCGCTGCCAAGGCGGGCATCACCCCGGCCGAGGCCGCCGCCCGACGCGCCGCCGGTATTCCCGCCGGGCGCTACGGTACCGCCGCCGAATTCGGTGCCGCCTGCGCCTTTCTCTGTTCCGCCCATGCGGGCTACATCATCGGCCAGAACATTCTGCTCGACGGCGGTGCCGCCAACGCTACCTTCTGAGCGCGCTGCCCTGGTCCAGATTTCCCCGCCGGAAGCAGCCCCGCGCTTGCGCGGGCCAAACCGGGCTGCTATCGGGAAGCCCGAGCGATTTGATCGGATTGTGCGTGCCCCATTCCTTGCCGCCACCGCGCCTAGAGGTGCAGGGTCTCAGCCGCAGCTTCAGCGGGCGCGAGGTGGTGCGCGAGGTTTCCTTTGCGGTCGAGGCGGGGCAGGTAAGCTGCCTGCTCGGCCCCTCGGGTTGCGGCAAATCGACGACGCTGCGGCTGGTGGCGGGGGTCGATGCGCAGGATGCGGGGCAAATTCTCGTCGATGGCGCGCCGGTGGCGGGGCCGGGGCTGCACCTGCCGCCCGAACGGCGCGGTGTCGGGCTGGTGTTTCAGGATTTCGCGCTTTTTCCGCATCTTACGGTCACCGAAAACGTCGCTTTCGGGCTTACCGGGCTGCGTCCGGACCGCGCCCGGCGGGTGGCCGAACTGCTGGAGCGGGTGCATATGGAGCACCACGCCCAAAGCTATCCGCACGCGCTTTCGGGCGGTGAACAGCAGCGGGTGGCGCTGGCGCGCGCGCTTGCGCCAAGGCCGCGCATCCTGTTGATGGACGAACCCTTCTCGGGGCTTGATGAGCGGCTGCGCGATGCGATCCGCGACGAAACCCTGGCGCTGCTGAAAGAGGAAGGCACCGCGGTGCTGCTGGTCACCCACGAGCCGCATGAGGCGATGCGCATGGCCGACCAGATCCTGCTGATGCGCGGTGGCAGCATCGTGCAGCGCGGCGCACCCTACAACCTCTACAACGCCCCGCTGGATCGCGCCGCCGCCGGATTTTTCTCTGATCTCAATATCTTGCGCGGTCGGGTGGAGGGGGCGCTGACGGAAACCGCGTTCGGCACCTTCCTCGCCCCCGGCCATGCCGACGGCACCGAGGTGGAAATCGTCATCCGCCCGCAGCACCTGAAGCTCGATTTCGACCGCGCCGGGCGTGGCCCCGCGCCGACCGCCGCCGAAGGCACCGCGGCGCGTGCGCAGGTGGCGCGGGCGCGGTTTCTGGGCCGCGAATCGCTGATCGAATTCGCCATGGATTTTGACGGCTCGATGCTTCTGGCCAGCGTTCCGGGGGTTTTCCTGCCAAGCCCGGGCACGCCGATGTGGCTGATGATCCGCCGCGACCGCTGCTTTGTCTTTGCCGCCAGTTGACCTCGAAGCCGCGCGCCGGGGGGGGGGCGGGGCACCCCCCCCCCCGGCCTGCCTGCTCAGTCCATCGCCTTGAAGTTGAAAGCCGAGCCTTCCTTGATCCCGCTCGGCCAGCGCGAAGTGATGGTTTTGGTGCGGGTGTAGAAGCGGAAGGCGTCCGGCCCGTGCTGATTGAGATCGCCAAACGACGATTTCTTCCAGCCGCCGAAGGTGTGATAGGCCAAAGGCACCGGGATCGGCACGTTGATGCCGATCATGCCGACATTCACCCGGTTGGCGAAATCGCGCGCAGTGTCGCCATCGCGGGTGAAAATCGCGGTGCCGTTGCCATATTCGTGGTCCATCGCCAGCTTGAGCGCCTCTTCATAGGTCTTGGCGCGCACCGTCGAAAGCACCGGCCCGAAAATTTCCTTGCGGTAAATCTCCATATCGGCGGTCACATGGTCAAAAAGATGCGGGCCGACGAAAAAGCCGTCTTCATAGCCTTGCAGGGCAAACTTGCGGCCATCGACCACCAGTTTCGCCCCGGCTGCAATACCGCTTTCGACCAGCCGCAGGATGTTGGCCTTGGCGGCGGCGGTCACCACCGGGCCGTAATCGACATCATTCCCGGCGGTCCAGGGGCCGACTTTCAGCTTTTCAATCCGCGGCACCAGCCGCTCGATCAGCGCATCGGCGGTGGCATCGCCCACCGGCACCGCCACCGAAATCGCCATGCAGCGTTCGCCAGCGGCACCATAGCCCGCGCCCACCAGCGCATCGGCGGCCTGGTCAAGGTCGGCGTCGGGCATGATGATCATGTGGTTCTTGGCACCGCCAAAGCACTGCACCCGTTTGCCGTTGGCGCAACCCCGTGCATAGATGTATTGCGCGATCGGGGTAGAGCCGACAAAGCCGATCGCCTGCACGGTCTCGTTGTCAAGAATCGCGTCCACCGCATCCTTGTCGCCATTGACCACCTGCAAGATGCCGTCGGGCAACCCCGCCTCCTGCAACAGCGCGGCCAGCATCAGCGGAACCGAAGGGTCGCGTTCCGAAGGCTTCAGAATGAAGGCATTCCCGGCAGAAAGCGCCGGGCCCATTTTCCACAAGGGAATCATCGCGGGAAAGTTGAAAGGCGTGATGCCCGCCGCCACACCCAGCGGCTGGCGCATCGAATACATGTCGATGCCGGGGCCGGCGCTGTCGGTGAACTCGCCCTTCAGCAACTGTGCCGCGCCGATGCAATATTCGATCACCTCAAGCCCGCGCTGCACATCGCCCTTGGCATCGGGAAAGGTCTTGCCATGCTCGGCGGAAAGTGCTGCGGCAAGCTTGTCCATGTCGCGGTTGATCAGCCGCACGAATTCCATCATCACCCGTCCGCGTTTTTGCGGATTGGTGGCCCCCCAGGCCACTTGCGCCCGCGCCGCATCGGCCACCGCCGCATCAAGCTCGGCTTTTGACGCGAGCGCCACCCGCGCCTGCACCTCGCCGGTGGCGGGGTTGAAAACGGAGGCTGTGCGCCCCGAACTGCCCTTTACCGATTTGCCGTTGATCCAGTGGCCAATCTCTTTCATCGCGGTCTCCTCCCAGAGTTCAGGTTGCGGCAAGCATAGTCTTGCAGAAATGCCGTGAAAAGACGCAGTATGGCAAAGGCGTTTTGCAAAATTGCAGGGGTTTGGCATGGTCGACTGGGATGATCTGCGGGTGTTTCTAGCCGTCGCCCGCGCCGAAAGCCTTTCCGGCGCGGGCCGGGGACTCAAGCTTGACGCCGCCACGGTGGGCCGCCGCATCGCCCGGCTTGAAGCGGCGCTTGGCGCGCAGCTTTTCGTCAAAAGCCCGCAGGGCTATGCGCTCGCCGATGCCGGGGCGCGGCTATTGCCGCATGCCGAACAGGCCGAACAGGCGCTCGCCGGGGCCGCCGAAGCGCTGGGTGCCTCCGCCGGGCATTTCAGCGGCCAGTTGCGCATCGGTGCCCCCGATGGCTGCGCCAACTACCTTTTGCCGCAGGTCTGCGCGGCGCTTTGCGATGCCCACCCCGGGCTTGAGATCCAGATCGTGGCGCTGCCCCGCGTCTTCAACCTTTCCAAGCGCGAAGCCGACATGGCAATTGCCGTTTCGCCCCCCGCCGCAGGCAGGATGACCGTGCAGAAGCTGACCGATTACCGGCTGCACCTTGCCGCCTCGCGGGCCTACCTCGCCCGCCACGCCGCGATCAACAGCCGCGCCGATCTCGCGGGCCACCGTGTCATCGGCTACATCCCCGACATGATCTTCGACAAGGAGCTCGATTACCTCGGCGTCACCGGGGCCGAAACCGTGGGCCTTGCCTCAAATTCGGTGCCGGTGCAGCTGATGGCGCTGCGCGCCGGGGCCGGGCTTGGCATCGTGCATGATTTCGCGCTGCCCTTCGCGCCCGAACTGGTGCGCATCCTGCCCGCCGAAGTGTCGCTGACCCGCGCCTTCTGGCTTATCCGCCATGCCGATGATCGCCGCTCCGACCGGCTCGGGCGGCTTGCCGAAGCCTTGGGCCAAGGGATCCGGCGCGAGGTGGCGCGGCTTGAAGCCTATCTGGTGCAGGAGGGGTAGGGCGCGGCCTCGCCCGCCGGGGGCGTGCAGAGCTGCGTTGCCGCCAGCACCCCGGCGCGCATCGCCCAGGGGTCGGCGGCGGCAACCGGTGCCACCGCCTCTGCCGGGCCGCGCTCGGCCCATTGCAGCGTGTAGATGTCGCTGGCACCGACCAGCACCAGAAACACCACGGCTTCGGAATGATCCGTGCCAACCACCGTGCCGCAGCCCAGATAGGCGCCGAAAACCGCGCGCGCCCCGGCAATTGCCGCCACTTCGAAGGTCTCGGCGTGCAGCGTTTCGGGGCAGGCCGCGGAATAGCCCCGCCCCAGCGCATCGCCGAATTGCCGGGCGAGCGCCTGCGCCTCGGCTCCGGTGGTGGCGGCACCCACCAGCCCGCGCGCCCCGGTAAGCGTCAGCATCTGCGACCAGACCTCAAGCGTATCCCCGGCAGGAACGAATTCCAGAATGTAGCTATCTGCGGTGGCGTTCTCGAAGGCCGCCAGCGGGCCGAAGGGTGCTGCCACATCGAAGGCCACAACCTGGCCGAAAACCGGGGCAACGGCGCGGGACTGCGCCGCGGCCTGAAGCGGCAGAGCGGCAAGTCCGGCAAGGCAGAGCGGCAGGGCGAAACGGCGTGGCATGAAAGGGGCTCCGGGGCCGGGGGGAGGCGATTGGCGGCAAGCGGCAATGGCAGGCGTGGCAACGCCCCGCTTGACAGAAGGTTGCGCGGGCGTGACGCTATGGCGAAGACCAATCACAGCGGAGGCAGCAATGCAAGTGCATCAGATCCTGAAAACCAAATCCGCCGGAGTGGTTACCGTGCCCCCCACCATGACCGTCGCCGAGGTTTCCGCGCTCATGTCGTCGCGTCGGATCGGCGCGGTGGTGGTGTCGGCCGACGGCAAGGCGGCGCTCGGCATCCTCTCTGAACGCGATATCGTGCGCGAACTCGGCAACCATGGCGACGGCTGCCTGATCGCCAAGGTGTCCGATATCATGACCCCGAACCCGGTCGGCTGCACCCGCAGCGACACCGCCGACCAGTTGATGGAGGTGATGACCAACCGGCGCTTCCGCCACCTGCCGGTGATTGAGGATGGCGTGCTGGTCGGCATGATCTCGATCGGCGATGTGGTCAAGGCAAGGCTTTCGGAACTGGCGATGGAGAAGGAAGCCCTGACCGGCATGATCATGGGCAACTGACCCCGGGTCCTTGCCGCGTCGCAGCATCGCGCCTCTTGCATTTGGCCGCGCAATCTTGTTGCGTGGCGGCATGACGTCCGGCGCAAGGAGGGCAGCATGCGCATCGGCCTTTACCCCGGCACCTTCGACCCGGTGACACTCGGTCACGTCGATATCATCCAGCGCGCCATGGCGCTGGTCGATTGTCTGGTCATCGGCGTGGCGATCAACCGCGACAAGGGCCCGCTTTTCAGCCTCGAGGAACGGGTGGGGATGCTGCAGGCGGAATGCGCCGCGATTGCCGCAAGATGCGGCGGCGAAATCCGGGTGCATCCGTTCGAGAACCTGCTGATCGATTGCGCCCGCGATGTGGGCGCGGGGGTCATCATCCGCGGCCTGCGCGCGGTCGCCGATTTCGAATACGAATTCCAGATGGTCGGGATGAACCGCGCGCTCGATGCCAGCATCGAAACCGTATTTCTCATGGCCGATGCGCGGCGTCAGGCGATTGCCTCGAAACTGGTCAAGGAAATCGCGCGCCTCGGCGGCGACGTCTCGAAATTCGTGACGCCCGCAGTCAGGACGGCGCTGGAACAGAAATACCGCTGAGCGCCGTCTTGCTGCCGCGCTGGCCTCCGGCGGGGATACTTGTTTCTGAAGCAGATCAAATGCTTCAGCTCAAGCATCCCGCGGGGTGCGGGGGCGCGCAGCCCCCGCCGCTTCAGATCAGCTTCCCCATTGCGACGGCGGTATCGGCCATGCGGTTTGAGAAGCCCCATTCGTTGTCGTACCAGCTGAGGATGCGGACCATGCGGGCGTCGAGCACCTTGGTCTGGTCGATGTGGAAGATCGACGAGCGCGGATCGTG
>NZ_JAUXPI010000034.1 GCF_030684035.1 Phaeovulum sp.
GGCGCGGCGCTACATGGGGCTGGAATCCCTCGCCCGCATCACGGATACTCCCAACCATAGGCTGCCCGCCGTGGCCGCCTGATCGAGACCGAGCCTCTCCGAGGGTTGGCGCTCATACACCACCAAATGGGGCACTACCCCGAAATTGCAGCCATCTCATCGCAGAGAACGATCCTCGCTGGCGAAACCGTAGTCGCCGTTGGCGAACGATCCGGGTATCTGGGATATGTTCTCGACGGTATTTTGGGAATGAAAAAGGTCCTGCCTGACGGTCGCACGCATATCATCGGGCTTCTGACCGAGGCAGACATGTTTGGCCGTGTTCTTGATGGTGGTTCCGGCTTTTCGGTAGAGGCGCTGACGGATGCCGAGGTATTTTGCATCGAGCGGCAGCCTTTCGAGCGGATTCTGCGGCAGGATCCGGCTACCGAGCGGGCTTTCCTGGTCAATGTGCTCGACGAGATCGACGCAGCGCGCGACTGGGTGCTGCTTTTGGGGGGGCGGAGGGTGCTTGAGCGCGTCGCCTCCATGTTGCTGCTTCTCGTGCGGCACCGATCGCCGCAAGCCGAGGGGGGCGAGCGCGGCGGCCACGCGCCGGTTCCGGTCGATTTGCCGATCCGGCGCGCGGATCTCGCGCAATATCTGGGAACTCGGCCGGAATCGCTCAGCCGGGCGTTTCATCGGCTGCAGTCGCGCGGGCTGATAAGGCTCCTCGACCCTTTTCACTTTGAAATCATCGATTATGCGGCGCTGGTCGAAATTTCGGGAAATGACCGTTTCGTTGCCAGCGAGCATCCGCGCGGCTGATCGTATTCCAGCCCCCTGATCCAAGACGAATGGCTGCGTGTAGGCGAAGCATCAAGCCGGGGCCTTGACGCCGGTCAATGCGTTCACCGTGCACGCGGTGATACCAGAATTTGGAAGGTCGCGCGGAGCGCGGGGCCGATGCCCGAGGAGGATTGGCCGTGTCATCGCGCGTGATCCGAAAGACCGAGGCCGAGCGCCGCTCTGCGGTGATGCCTGACCCGGAGGCCGCAAGGGCAGATTTTAGCTGGCAAACCGCCCGCGACCTGCTTGAGGGTATGCCGGGGGGTGGCCTCAATATTGCCTATGAGGCGGTGGATCGGCACGTCGCGGCGGGGTTCGGTGCCGAAATCGCCATTCGCTGGCTTGGTAAGGACGGGACCGCCCGAGACCTGAGTTATCAGGAACTTGATGGCCAAGCGGCGCGTTTTGCCAATGTGCTGACCGCGCATGGCTTGCGTCGGGGTGACCGGGTTTTTGCGCTGATGGGGCGTACACCCGAACTCTACGCGGTCGCCCTGGGCACGTTGAAGGCCGGGATGGTGTTCACGCCGCTGTTTTCCGCCTTTGGGCCTGACCCGGTTCGCACCCGCATGGAAATCGGAGAGGCCTCGGCGCTGGTCACCACCGCCACGATCTTCGTCCGCAAGATTGCTGCATGGCGGGCCGAGATACCTTCCCTGCGGCTGGTGCTGATCGTTGGCGAGACAGCACCCGATGGCTGCGTGGCGCTGGCTCCGGCAATGGCCAACGCGCCGGATCGATTTGCCACCGTCGCCACCGCCGAGGAGGATGTGGCACTGATTCATTTCACCTCGGGCACCACCGGGCGGCCCAAGGGCGTGGTGCATGTGCACCAGGCGGTGCTCAGCCACGCGTTGACCGGCCGCTCGGCGCTCGAACTTACACCCGGCACAAGCTACTGGTGCACAGCCGATCCGGGCTGGGTCACCGGCACGTCTTACGGTATCATAGCGCCCCTGGTGAACCGCTGCATGATGGTGGTGGACGAGGCCGACTTTGACCTCGAACGCTGGTATGCGACGCTTGAGCGCGAAAGGGTTGCGGTCTGGTACACCGCACCGACCGCGATCCGCATGATGATGCGGGCGGGCGAAGGGCCAGCGCGCGGGCACGATTTTTCGGCGCTGCGCTTTCTGGCGAGCGTAGGCGAGCCATTGAATCCCGAGGCGGTGATCTGGGGGAAAAAGGTGTTTGGCCACCCGTTCCACGACAACTGGTGGCAGACCGAAACTGGCGGCATCATGATCGCCAATACCAAGGCGATGGATATCTACCCCGGCTCGATGGGAAAACCCTTGCCCGGCATCACCGCCGCGATCGTCGGGCACCGCAATGCCACCTTGGCCGAACTTGGCCCCGGCGAGATCGGAGAGCTGGCCTTGCGCCCCGGCTGGCCGTCGATGATGCGCGCGTATCTGCACGAAGCGGCACGCTATGCGAAATGCTTTGTCGATGGCTGGTATCTGACCGGCGACCTCGCGTTGCGCGATGCTCAGGGCTACTTCTGGTTCATCGGCAGGGCGGACGATCTGATCAAGACCTCGGGGCACCTGATCGGCCCGTTCGAGGTGGAAAGCGCGCTGGTAGAACATCCGGCGGTGGCCGAAGCAGCGGTTATCGGCCTGCCCGATGAGACGGCAGGCGAAGTGGTCAGGGCCTATGTGACATTGAACGCCAGCTTTTTTGCAAGCGAGGCGCTGGAACAGGACATTCGCGCCCATGCCCGCAGGCGGCTGGGGCCGTCGGTAGCCCCGCGCGAGGTGGTGTTCCGCGAGAACCTTCCCAAGACGCGCTCGGGCAAGATCATGCGCCGCCTGCTGAAAGCGCGCGAGCTAGGCCTTCCCGAAGGCGATATTTCCACGCTGGAGACGGATGAGAAATGACCCGGAGCACGAAACCCCATCTCGACCATGACCATGTGCGCGACCTTCTGCGCGGGATGATCCGCATCCGCCGCTTCGAGGCGAAATGCGCCGAGCTTTACACGCAGGAAAAGATCCGCGGTTTCCTGCATCTCTATGACGGCGAGGAGGCAATCGCGGTGGGCGTCATGGCGGCACTGGAACCCGCCGACCGGGTGGTGGCAACCTACCGCGAGCATGGCCACGCGCTTGCGCGCGGGATTTCCATGGAGGCGGCGCTTGCCGAAATGATGGGCCGCGCCAGCGGCTGCGCAGGTGGTCGTGGCGGCTCGATGCATCTGTTCGATGCCGCTACCAACTTTCATGGCGGCAATGCCATCGTCGGCGGTGGGTTGCCTCTGGCCACGGGGCTTGCGCTTGGCGACAAGATGCAGGGCCGCAGCGCGGTGACGGTGTGCTTCTTTGGCGAAGGTGCCGCGGCCGAAGGCGAGTTTCACGAGGCGCTGAACCTCGCGGCGCTTTGGTCTTTGCCAGTTCTTTTCGTTTGTGAAAACAACAGCTATGCCATGGGCACAGCGTTGGCCCGGTCGCAGGCGCAGACCGATATCCACCTCAAGGCTGCGGCCTACGGGCTGGCGTCGCAGGTTGTGGATGGCATGGATGTGGTGGCTGTCGAGGCAGCCGCCCGCGCCGTGCTGGCGGCCATGCATGCACTGCCTGCGCCGCAGTTTCTCGAATGCCGCACCTACCGCTTTCGCGCGCATTCGATGTTTGACGCCGAGCTTTACCGCGACAAGGCCGAAGTGGCGGAATGGCGCGGCAAGGGGCCAATTGTCCGCTTTCAGCGGTGGCTGCTGGAAAATGGCCTGATCCACCAATCCGAGATCGACGTGATCGAGGCGGAAGCGGAGGCAGAGATTGAAGCCGCTGCCCAAGCTGCCGAAGCAGCCCCGCTGGAGCCGGTGGAAGATCTTGCGCGGCACGTCATGGCCGAAGCTCGCCCGGCTCCGCCCGCCCCGCCCGCAACACCCGCAGCTCAGCTCGAAACCACCTACCGCGAGGCTGTCCGCGACGCCATTACCGAGGCGATGCTGCGCGATGACAAGGTGTTTCTGATGGGTGAGGACGTGGGCGCCTATGGCGGCTGCTACGCCGTTTCCAAGGGCCTCATGGCCGAATTCGGCCCTGACCGCATCCGCGATACACCGCTGTCCGAATCCGGCTTTACCGGTGCCGGGATCGGGGCGGCAATGGCGGGGATGCGGCCGATTGTCGAGTTGATGACGGTCAATTTTAGCTTGCTGGCGCTGGACCAGATTCTGAACACGGCGGCCACGCTCCGGCACATGTCGGGCGGGCAGTTCGGCGTGCCGCTGGTGATCCGCATGGCCACCGGCGCGGGCCGACAACTTGCCGCGCAGCATTCGCACAGCCTCGAGGGGTGGTATGCGCATATCCCCGGCTTGCGCGTGCTTGCCCCGGCAACGCTTGAAGACGCGCGCGGCATGCTCTGGACCGCGCTGCAAGAGCCGGATCCGGTCCTGATCTTCGAGAATGTCATGCTCTATAACCGCGCGGGCAAGTTGGCGGCAAATGCCGGTGCGGTGGAGATCGACCATGCGATGGTGCGAAGGCCGGGGCGCGATCTGGCGATGATCGCCTATGGCGGCTCGCTTTTCAAGACTCTGGAGGCCGCCGAGGTGCTGGCCAAGGATGGCATCGAGGCCGAGGTCATCGACCTGCGAAGCTTGCGCCCACTGGATGATGCCACCATCATCGCCTCGGTCACCCGCACCCGCCGCGCGCTGGTGGTTGACGAGGGCTGGCGCAGCGGGTCGCTGGCGGCAGAAATCAGCGCGCGGATCATGGAGCAGGCATTTTGGTCGCTGGATGCGCCTGTGGGTCGGGTTTGTACCGCCGAAGTGCCCATTCCCTATGCCCGCCACCTTGAGGAAGCTGCGATTCCGCAAGTGGCGGGGATCGTGGCAGCCGCGCGTTCGATGCTGGGGAGGCGATAATGGGTGTGTTCCGCATGCCCTCGCTTGGGGCAGATATGGAAAGCGCGAAACTTGTGGAGTGGACCGTCAGACCCGGTGACACCGTTACCCGTGGCCAAGTCGTGGCGGTGGTTGAGACCCAGAAAGGCGCGATCGAAATCGAGTGTTTCGAGGATGGCATTGTTGAGCGCATCGACGCCCAGGTGGGCGATACCCTGGCCGTAGGGGAACCGCTTGCAGTGATAGGCGCTGCTGCCGGGTCGCCGCAGCTTGGGGTCGCCTCCGGCAAACCGGCACGACCGGCGCGCAAGGCACAGCGGCCACCCTCGCCGCCACCAGAGGTGCCGGAGCCACCGCCAGAACGGCCGGAAGAGCCGCGCGAGGTGCCCGGCGAGGCACCACGCGAAGTGCCCGGCGAGGCACCCGAAGAAACGCCGACCCTACCGCCACCGGAGTTTCCCGAGCAGCCGGCTTTTTCTTCTGCAACAGCAGAAGGCGCTGCATCTGCCTCGCCCGCAGCCAGACGGCGCGCGGCCGACGCAGGGGTTTCGTTGGGCGTTGTGTCGGGAAGCGGGCCGGGTGGAGCGGTGCTGCTGGAAGATGTCGAGCGGCATCTCGTCGTGTCGCGGGCTCCCGACGCGTCCCCGCCGGTGGAAAACCGACCGCCTCGGTCGGGGCTCGACATCGGTGCTATGCGCAAGGCGATCGCGGCGGCAATGGTGCGCTCGAAACGCGAAATCCCGCACTATTACCTCTCGCATCAGATCAACCTGCAAGCCGCGGCGGATTGGCTGGCCGCAACCAATCAGACCCGCGCGCCCGATGAACGGCTGCTGATGGGCACGTTGCTGCTAAGGGCCTGCGCGGTGGCGGCAGCAAATAACCCGGACCTGAACGGCCGGTTCACCGGCGGCGCTTTTGTTCCTTCGGCGGCGGTCCATGCCGGGCTGGTGGTGGCGTTGCGCGGCGGCGGGCTGATTGCGCCGGCAATCCGCGACGCCGACACGCTTGGGCTGGATGCGCTGATGGCCGCGATGCGCGACGTGGTGGCGCGGGCGCGCGGCGGGCGGCTGCGCAACTCGGAACTCACTGACGGCACGATCACCGTTTCCAGCATGGGCGAGACCGGAGCCGAGGCATTGTTCGGCGTGATCTACCCGCCGCAGGTGGCGATTGTGGGTTTTGGCGCGCCGCAAATTAGACCTTGGGTTGTCGGAGCGGCGGTCGAGCCGCGGCTGGTCGTGACCGCCACATTATCTGCCGATCACCGGGTCAGCGATGGCCGCCGTGGTGCCCGATTGCTGATCGAAATAGACCACCTTCTGAAGGAGCCAGAACAGCTATGACCCCCGAAGCCCTGCGCGCCATCTTCATTGAGGAATTGGCGCGGGTCGCGCCCGATATCGACCCCGCGACGGTAAGCGATGATGACCATCTGCAAAATGACCTCGAACTTGATTCGATGGATTTTCTGAACCTCGTCAGCGCCCTGCACCGGAGGCTTGGCGTTGATGTCGGCGAAGCCGACTATGCGCAGCTGGCAACACCCGGGCTGGCCTTGCCATTTCTGTTGGCCCGGTTGGGCTGAGCGAGCCCCCGGCACACCCTCGCCCGCCCCAAAAAGCAACGCGGCGGAAATGGTCGGCCGGGGTTCTCGCCGCAAATGCACCGCATTGGGTGCCACAACGGGCCGCCAACGGACAAACGTCGATGACACGCTCTTCTTCACTCTGGGCCAGGTCTACGAGGATTTGCGGCTGAAGATGGGCGAGAAAAACTCGGGCGGCGGCCAGTTTTTCGGCAGCGGCTGGTGTCCGCGCTCATAGGTGAAGTCGGTCTCGCCCGACCGCAGTATCTTGCGCACGGTGTTGCGAGAAACATGCAGCTCACGGCTGATCCTCTTCATCGACCAGCCCTGCGCATGAAAGGCTCGGCGAACGCGCGCGATCGTATCCACTCTCTTCAACTCCCGCTCCATCCGCGATCGTGTCCCACAGCGTGGTGTAGCTGGCCATGAAGATCGCCGCCATTTCGGGCGTCGGCCTGCTTGATCAGCGCGCCACGACGGGCAGGCTGATCATTGGATCATCGCTTAATGGCGCCATGGTTTCCAGCGTCATG
>NZ_JAUXPI010000003.1 GCF_030684035.1 Phaeovulum sp.
GGTCCTGTTTGCGCCGCGTCCCGTCGTCATCGGCCTGCTCTGCTTTGGGCCTCGTCCGTCGCGGTATGGGTTTGTTTTGGCGGTCAATCGTGGCCTGATCTTGGCGGGCATCGTACATTTTCGGGGAAACGAAAGATTTTGTGCTAATTCTCATAACCAAATGAAATATAAAGGCTAAATTTCAAATTCACGATATCGGCAGCGGTTTTTCAGCAGCAGAGGGAGCCGACACCCTGCCCGAATCCGCGCGGTTTTTCCGGTTTTTCTGGCTTTGCCGTTGATTTTCCGGGATAAGAAAGAAAAGACGAGAACGAGGCAAAGCAGGATTTCCGCGGCAATGCAGCGGCTGACAGGCGTGATGGTGATCTGCGCGGTGCTGGGCGGCGTGCAGGCTGCGGCCGAAAACGGCCCGCAGCCCTATCCCGATTTCACCTTCAAACGGGTGGGGGTGCCCGAGCCGGGTACGCGGCGGCTGACGATTCAGATCGACCCCAAGGAACAGGCGCGGCTGTTGCAGGCGGTAATGCCGCCGCCCGTGGCAGCTGCCGCCAGTCCCGAAGCAGCGGCCACGCCGGACCCCTACGGCTGGTTCTGGTCCGAAGTTTCGCCAGCGCTTGGCGACGGGGCGGGGCGGTTTCAGCAGGCGATGGTGGTGCTCGGGCGGGCCCCGGGCGCGGACCAGTCGGGGCTGCGGTTGCAGCAGTTGCAGGACATTGCGGCGGTGCATGGCAAGGCGATACTCACGGCCACCGTGGGCACCAGGGTTTCGCCAGCGCTGGTGCTGGCGGTGATCGCCGTCGAAAGCGGTGGTCGCGCCGATGCGGTTTCGCGCTCGGGGGCGGTCGGGCTGATGCAGCTCATTCCCGCCACCGCCGACCGCTTCAAGGTGGCCGACAGCACCCAAGCTGCGCAGAACATTCGTGGCGGCGTTGCCTACCTTGATTGGCTGATGCGCGAGTTCGGCGGTGACCCGGTTCTGGTGCTTGCCGCTTACAATTCGGGCGAGAACGCGGTGAAGGGTGCCGGTGGCGTGCCGGGCTACCCCGAAACCCGAGCCTATGTGCCCAAGGTGCTTGCCGCCTGGGCGCTGGCGCGCGGGCTGTGCCTGACGCAGCCGGAACTGGTGTCGGATGGCTGTGTGTTTGCGGTGCGGGGCTGAGCCATGGCCGAGACCGCAAAACCGCTGGTGCTAGATGTCGACGGGACGTTTCTCAAGACCGACATGTTGCTGGAGGCGTTCTGGTGCGGGCTTGGCCGCGCGCCCTTTGCCACGCTTGCCTGCCTGCGCCACCTAGCGCACCCGGCGCGGCTGAAGGCAGAACTGGCGCGGGTGGCACCGCTGCGCACCGATCTGTTGCCGCTGAACCCCGAGGTTGCCGCGCTGGCGCTTGCCAGCCATGCCGAGGGGCGCGAGGTGGTGCTTGCCTCGGCCTCCGACGTCACCCAGGTGGCGCGCCTGGCGGCGGATTATGGCTTTTCCACGCAGGTCTATGCTTCGGATGGCGCGGTGAACCTGAAGGGCGAGGCCAAGGCGCAGGCACTTCTGCGCGACATGGGCGAGCGCGGCTTTGACTATGCGGGCAATTCTACCGCCGATCTTGCGGTCTGGAAGCGCGCCGAGAATGCGCTGGTGGTGGGCCGGGTGCGCGGCACCGAGGCCTTGACCGCCGCTGGCCAGACCGTGGTGCAACTGCCCGGCGGCTGGTCCTGGCGGGCGCTGGCCAAGGCATTGCGCCCGCATCAGTGGGTGAAGAACGTGCTGCTGCTGTTGCCGATGATCGCCTCGCATCATTTCGACAGCGCCACGCTGGTGCAGGTGCTCTGGGGCATTCTGGCGTTTTCCGCCGCCGCCTCGGCGATCTATATCGTCAACGACCTGCTGGATCTGGAGGCCGACCGCCTGCACCCGACCAAGTGCCACCGCCCGTTTGCCTCGGGCGCGGTGCCGATTGGCGTGGGAATGGCGGCCTCTGGCGCGCTGGTGGCGCTGGCGCTGGGGGTGGCGGCAGCGCTGAACCCGAGCTTTCTGGGCGTGGTGGCGCTTTACATGCTTACCTCGCTTGCCTATTCGCTGCGCCTGAAGCGAATGCGCTGGGTCGATATTGCCACGCTTGCGGCGCTATACACGCTCCGCGTGGTGGCGGGGGCGGCGGCGGGGCAGGTGGATACCTCGGTCTATATGCTGATCTTCATTTTCCCGGTGTTCGTGACGCTCGGCTGTGTCAAGCGGCTCACCGAACTCACGCTTGCCACTTCGGACGAGCGGCTGCCGGGGCGCGGTTATGGCCGCCCGGACCGGGGCGATCTGCTGAATGTTGCCGGGCTCGGGGTATTTGGCGCGCTGCTGATCTTTTTTCGCTATTCGCTGTCGGAACAGGGGCGCGAGCTTTACCCCGACACCTGGCTTTTGTGGCTGGCGATGCTGCCGATGGGCTGGTGGCTTATCCGCATGGTGGTGCTTGGCTGGCGCGGCAAGCAGGACTATGACCCGATCGTGTTCGCGCTGCGCGACAAGCTTGGCCTCGGCATTCTGATGCTGACGCTCAGCCTGATGTTCTGGGCGGCGGGGATGTGGTCGGACTGGTTCGGCGGTCTCGGCTTCTGAGGTTCAGATCTTCAGCCTCTTGAAGATCGGCTCCGGCACCATGCGGATGATCAGCATGATCCAGCGCCAGAAGAAGGGCGCATAGATCACGTTGCGCCGCTTGCGCGCCGCCCTGAGAATGGCGCGTGCCACCGCTTCGGGCGCAGCCACAATGAACATGCCGGGCAGGCCCCAGGTCATGGCGGTATCGACAAAGCCGGGCTTTACCGTGACCACATGCACCCCTGACCGCCCAAGGCGGTTGCGCAAGCCCGACAGGTAGGTGTGAAACGCCGCCTTGGCCGCGCCGTAAACGTAGTTTCCAAGCCGCCCCCGGTCGCCCGCCACCGAGCCGATGCCGACAACAGAGCCGCCACCGCGCGCCTCAAGCATGGGCGCGAGAAGGTGCAGAAACTCGGCGGGGCCGGTGAAATTGTCGGCCAGAACGCCGCCGATCAGGCCGGGGTTGCCGTCAATCTCGGCCTGCGGCGGCATCGAGCCGGTGAAAACCGCCACGTTCAGCTCTCCCTCCTCGGCAGCGGCGCGCGCAAGGAGCGGCGCGAAGCATGCGGCATCGCGGGCATCGAAGGGTATCGCCTCGGCCAGCCGCGCGCCGCGCAACCGGCAATCGGTGGCGATCAGTGCAAGGTCGGCCGCGTCGCGGCCCGCCAGCAGCAGCCCCGCACCGGTTGCGGCGAGCGCGCGGGCGGTGGCGCGGGCCATGGCGGAAGAGGCGCCAAGAATGATCCAGGTCTTGTCCATCATGCCGCACTCCTCAGCCCGAGCCTGCGCACGAGGTCGGTGATCAGATCGCCATTCGGGTCGGCGCGAAGCACCTCTTCGCGCCATTCGCCTAGTTCGGGATACATGGCGCGCACCGGGCTGCCTTCGGCCAGGCTGTCCTTGGCGAAGTAAAGTCGCCCGCCCGCCTCGACGGTGCGCCCTTCAAGCCTGCGGATCAGCGCGCGCGCCGCATCGCGGTTTGGGAAATCGATGGCGAGGGTGTAGCCTTCCATCGGAAAGCTGAGATAGCCCGCGCGCCCCGGCCCCATGCGTTTGAGCACCGCCAGCGGCGAGCAGAGGCCGGATTCGGCGATCTCCGCCAGCATCGCGCGCAGGGCGGGTGCCGAGCTCAGCGGCACCACGCATTGGAACTGGTGAAAGCCGCGCCGCCCGTAAAGCCGGTTCCATTCAAGGATCTTGTCGAGCGGAAAGAAGAAGGCACCGACCGCTTTCACCGTGGTGCGCCCGCGTGCCGGAACGCGGCGGTAGTAAAGCGCGTTGAAGGCCCGCACCACCGGGGCGGAAAGCGCGAAATGCGGCGCGTTCATCGGCACGGTGGCGGCTGGCACATGGTCTTTCACCAGCCCCGCAGACGATTCCGCCTCCTCGACAATGCCGCGCCCAAGCGACGCGCCCTTGGCGGTGCCGTCGATCCAGCCGACGGTATAGGTGGCGGTCGATGCGTCAAGCAGGGCCAGATGCTCGTCCCAGTTCTCGGCCCGCCGCTCGGTCACCATCATCGCGGCACCGTTGCAGGGGCGCATTTGCAGGGTGGCCGAAACGATTACCCCGGTCTGGCCAAGCCCGCCTGCGGTGGCGCGAAATAGCGGCGTGCCCGCCGCGACCTCGACCAGTTCACCATGTTGCAGCAGGGTCAGACGGGTGACGTGCTGGGCAAAGCTGCCGGCGTTGTGGTGGTTCTTGCCGTGCACATCCTGCGCGATGCAGCCGCCGATGGTGGCAAAGCCGGTGCCGGGCATGACGGCGGGCAGCCAGCCCTTTGGTGCGAAAAGCGCGGCGAGATCGCCGATCCGCACGCCCGCCTCGGCCTCCAAGAGGCCGCTGGCGGGGTCGAAGGCCAGCAGCCGGTCAAGCCGGGTCATGTCGATGGCGCGGCCTTCGCCGTTGGTCGCCGCATCGCCATAGCTGCGGCGCAGGCCGAAGGCGGGGGCGGCGGGCAGGGCCAAAAGCTCGGCGCGCCGTTCAGGCCGCGCGATCTCGCCCGTTACCTTCAAGGCGCGGCCCCAGCCGGAGTATTCAGCGGTCTTCCAGATCATCTTCGGCCTCTCAGCGATATGCGTTCGGCGAGCGGAAACACCGCAAGCCCGATGGCGATGGCGAACCACAGCGTTGTTACCCGGATCACGGCGGTTGCGGCAAGCGCCACCTCCATCGGCACCCCGCCCGCCGCCAAGAGCGCCACCATTGCCGCCTCTGCTCCGCCGAGGCCCCCCGGCGCGCCGGTCAGGCCCCCGGCGAGCGAGGCAAAGAGAAAGATCGCCAGCGCCTTCCAGAGCCCGATATCGGCCCCCATCCAGCCCAGGAGCAGGTGGAAGGCATAGCCCTCGGCACCCCAGCCGACGAGGCCCGCTGCAAGTGCTGCGGCCATGGTGGGCGGGTGGCTGAAGCGGGCAAGGCTGCGCGCGGCGGCGCGGGCGCGGACGAATCCGCGCCGAAAGCGCCCGCTGGCGCGGTAGGTCAGTGTCAGCGCCGCCGCGAGCAGGCGCGGCCGCGTCACCACCACCCCCGCGCCAAAGGCGAGCACCACGACCGGTAGCGCCCCGGCGATGCCCCCTGCCGCAAGCGACACCGCGAGGCCGAGCAGCAGCGCCATGGCCAAAAGGTCATAGGCGCGGTCCATCAGCACCAAAGGGGCCGAGCGTTCGACCGCCCATCCGGTTTCGCGCCGGATCCAGCGCATCCGCACCAGCTCGCCCACCCGGCCCGGTGTCACGCTCATCGCAAAACCGCCGAGGAAATGGCGCAGGTTGGCGGCAAGGCCGGTGGGCAGGCCTAGCCGCTGCGCGAAGATGTGCCAGCGCAGCCCGCGCAAGAGGTAGTTGGCCGATGAAAGCAGCAATAGCGCGATGACCTCCAGCGCCGTCAGCCGGGCGATCTGGCCCCAAGTCTCGCGCCAGCCGGTAGCGGCGGCAAGGCCGATAAGGCCGAAGGCGACCAACGCCAGAAGCCCCGCCAGAAGCGCACGGTCGCGCCAGCGGCGGCTGGGCACGGCTGGCGGCGTGAGGGGCGCGCTTTGCATGTTCATTACCGCGCGATTAGCGACGGATTGGGGCAGGAATATGGAGTTGTTTCCGAATTGATAACAGTGAATTCGTCACCATGGCAAAGGGCGGCCCGCCGGGGCCGCCGCTTCGGCAGTTCAGCCGGTCAGTTGACCAGCGTCGCTTCGGTCGCAGCGCGCAGTTCCGCCTCGGTCACGCCATCGGCCAGTTCGACAATCTTCAGCCCCCCCGGCACCACGTCGAGCACGCCAAGGTTGGTGATGATCCGGTGCACGCAGGCCTTGCCGGTAAGCGGCAGGGTGCATTGGTGCAGCACCTTCGATTCGCCGTGCTTGTTGGCGTGGTCCATCACCACCACCACGCGCTTGACCCCTGCCACAAGATCCATCGCGCCGCCCATGCCCTTGACCAGTTTGCCGGGGATCATCCAGTTGGCCAGATCGCCGTTCTCGCTCACCTCCATGGCACCCAGAATCGCCATGGCGATCTTGCCGCCGCGGATCATCGCGAAACTTTGCGCGCTATCGAAATAGGCGGAATGCGGCAATTCGCTGATCGTCTGCTTGCCGGCGTTGATCAGGTCGGCGTCTTCCTCGCCCGCCAGCGGAAACGGGCCAATCCCGAGCATGCCGTTTTCCGATTGCAGGGTCACGGTCATGCCTTCGGGAATGTAGTTCGCCACCAGCGTCGGAATGCCGATGCCGAGGTTCACATACATGCCGTCTTGCAGTTCCTTTGCCGCCCGCGCGGCCAGTTGGTTGCGATCCCAGGGCATGTCAGGCGCTCCTCACTGTGCGTTGTTCGATGCGTTTCTCGTGATGCCCCTGAATGATCCGGTGCACATAGATGCCGGGCAGGTGGATGCAGTCGGGGTCAAAGGTGCCGACCGGCACGATCTCTTCCACCTCGGCCACGCAGACCCGGCCACAGGTGGCGGCGGGCACGTTGAAGTTGCGCGCGGTCTTGCGGAAGACGAGGTTGCCGCTGGTGTCGGCCTTCCAGGCCTTGACGATGGCAAGATCGGTGACGATCCCGGTTTCCAGAATATAGGTCTCGCCGTTGAAATCCTTGTGTTCCTTGCCCTCGGCAATCACCGTGCCGACCCCGGTCTTGGTGTAAAAGCCGGGAATGCCCGCGCCGCCCGCCCGCATCCGCTCGGCCAGGGTGCCTTGCGGGTTGAATTCCAGCTCGAGCTCGCCCGAAAGAAACTGGCGCATGAATTCGGCGTTTTCGCCGACATAGGACGATTGCATCTTCTTGATCTGCCGCGTTGCCAGCAACACACCAAGGCCGAAATCATCGACCCCGCAGTTGTTCGAGGCAATGGTGATGTCTTTCGTGCTCGCGTCCTTGATGGCGGCAATCAGCAATTCCGGAATGCCGCAAAGACCGAAGCCCCCGGCGGCAATCGACATGCCGTCATGCAAAAGACCGTCGAGCGCGGCGCTGGCGCTGGCATAGACCTTTTTCATCGAAAACTCCCCCCAAGAACCGGTCGGCGAAGTTGTGACGCCTGCCAAGCGCCAAGTCAATTGCCGCAGCGCGGCAAGGGCCGGAAGCGCGCCACGGCCTTGCGCTTGGCAATGGGCTGCGCGAAACTGGGGCGCTGGATGGGAATGTTTGATGCGGATTTTTCTGGCACTTGTCCTGGCGGTCGGTCTGGCGGGATGCGCGCGCGATGCGGCACGTCAAGACATGGCAACCCAAAGCGGCACCGGCGCGCGCCATGCCCATGCGCAGCTTTACCTTTCCGCGACCGGGCCGGAAGCCGGTGCCCGGTCTTTCCTGTTCTCGGGGCTTGATGCCGCGCGCAGCTCGATCGCGCTTTATTCTATTGCCGATGGCGAGCTTGCGATTGAGGGGCGTTGCGACGGCGCGCTGTTGCTGCGCCAAGAGACATCGAACGAAATCACGGCGCAGCGCGTGGCCTTGGGCAAGAGTTTCGCGGCCACGCTTGGTCACCGTTCGCGCGGAGATGTCTGGCTTGAACCGGCTGCCGAAACCAGCCGCTGCACGCTGCGAGTAAATCCGCAGCGCGGCGCAGGCTATGACATCGTGCTTGAGCGCGAAGAGACGGCAGACCCGGCGCTGGCGGCCCTTGATGCGCGGCGTGACACCTGCCTGCTGCCCGACACCGCGCGGCTTTCGCCCCTGGAAAGGGTATTTTATGCGCCGCGCGATCTGTCGCAAAGCTGCGTGATGCCGGCGGGCACCCCGCGATTTCTGGGAAATGCGCTCGAGGCTTTCAATGCCAAGGTCGAGGCGCTGACCGGGGCGCGGCTTTCGCAATCGGCGCTTGATGCGGGCAACCCGACCGCGCCGATAGATTTTTCGCGCGCGCCGCAGCTTGACTACATCTGGCTTTCCTACCTCAACCTGCGCGCCGACTATTCGGGTTACATGATCTCGCGGATGCTTGCCTACCATGCGGCGCGCGGTGCCGTGGTGCGTATTGCGGTGACCGATGTGCTGATGCTGCCGTTCGACCGCGCGATTTACGAGGAGCTTGCAGCGCGTTACCCCAATGTGCAGTTGCAGCTGTTCCGCTGGGAGGGCGAGAGCGCGGCCGAGCGCGAGAATCCGCTGCACACGATCCACCGCGACCAGCATATCAAGGTCTTTGCCACTTTGGCGCGCGACCCCGCGCGATCCCGCGTGATCATGGGCGGGCGCAATCTGCATGATCCCTTCGTGTTCGATGCGCCGCGTGACCTTTCGGCCTTCCCGTTCCTGCGCAGCTACAAGGTTGACCAGCAACTGACGCTGAGCTTTTTCCTTGCCTACGAAGATTTCGAGATCGAGTTGCGCGGCGGGGCGACAGTGCGCAGCGTGGTGGCGCATCTGGCCAGCTACTGGAACCGCGACCACGCGAGCCAGCGCCCGCGCACATTCTCGATCAACGCCCCCGGCGGGGTGGCACAGGGCGGCATGCGGCATTTCATTTCGGTGCCCTATGCCGATGGTCGCGCGCAGGAGGCGCTGTTTGTCGAGTTGATCGACGCGGCGCGGAGCAGCATCGTTTTCACCGCGCCCTTCCTCAACCTGCCGACCTCGCTCGATGCCGCGTTGCGCCGGGCGGCGGCGCGGGGGGTCGAGGTTCGAATCATCGCGCGGGTGGATATTGATGAGCCTGCGGGCGCTTTTTCGGCGGCGCTCAACAAGCTTTTCTTCGAAGATTATGCCGATCTCTTCACCATCATCGGTTATGATCCGCACCCGCGCACGCTGCACACCAAGATCTATGTGTTCGACCGGCAGTTGGCGGTGGTCACCTCGACCAACCTCAATCAGCGAAGCTTTCTGCACGATACCGAGAATGGCGTGATGATCATCGACCCCGCGACCGTGGCGCGGCTTGAAAGCGTGATCGAGGCCTATGCCGCTCGAGGCATTCCGATGGGAACGGAAATCGACATTCCCTTCGCGATGCGCGCCTTGTTGGGCATCGCCGGGGTGCGGCGGCTGTTCTAGATCAGCCTTCGATCAGGCCGGTGCCCGGCGCGGCTGCGGCGCGGCTGGTTTTCGCCCCCGCCTTGGGCTTGGCCGCCGCCTTGGGCTTGGCCGCCGCCTTGGGCTTGGCAGCCGAGTTGGGCTTGGCCGCCGCCTTGGGCTGGGCGGCGGATTTGGGCTTGCTTGCGGCCTTGGGCTTGGCGGCGGATTTGGGCTTTGCGGTCTTGCCCTTGCCGCCCTTGGCGGCGCGCTCGGCCAAAAGCGGCAGCGCCTCGGCCAGCGTCAACGCCTCGGGCACGACGCCCTTGGGCACCGTGGCATTGACCTTGCCCCATTTCACATATGGCCCGTAGCGGCCCGGCATTACCACCACCTCGCCGCCTTCGGGGTGCTCTCCCAGGCTCGCCAGCGCGGCGGTCGCGGCACCGCGCCCCGGCCCGCGCGCCGCCTTTTGTGCCAGCACCTCAAGCGCGCGGTTCATGCCGATGGTGAAAACCTCGTCGGCATCCTTCAGGTTGGCGTAGGTCGCGCCGTGCTTGATGTAGGGGCCGTAACGCCCGATCCCGGCCTCGATCAAGGTGCCATCCTCGGGGTGCTGCCCGACCGGGCGCGGCAGCGCCAGCAGTGCCAGTGCGCGGTCGAGATCCATGGCTTCGGGTGCCCAGCCCTTGGGCAGGCTGGCGCGCGGTGGCTTGGGGTTTGCTTCGCTCGCCTCGCCGCGCTGCACATAGGGGCCAAAACGCCCGGCGCGCAGCGTGACCATTTCGCCCGCATCTTCGCCCAGCACCTTGCCATCGAGCGCCGCCTCGTCGCCATTCGGGGCCGAGAGCGGGCGGGTGTAGCGGCATTCGGGGTAGCTTGAACAGCCGATGAAAGCGCCGCCGGAACGCGCCGTGCGAAGGCTGAGCCTCCCCTTGTTGCACGACGGGCAAAGCCGTGGGTCGCCGCCATCTTCGCGCAGCGGGTAAAGATGCGGCGCCAGAACCTCGTCGATCTTTTCCAGAACCTCGCTCATTCGCAGTTCCGCGGTTTGCGCCAAAGCTGCCGCGAAATCGCGCCAGAAGGCGGCGAGCACCTCCTTGTAATCGCGCGCGCCTGCCGAGATGTCATCAAGCTGGTCTTCGAGATCGGCGGTGAAATCGTATTCGACGTATTTGCCAAAGTAATTGGTCAGGAACGCCGTCACCAGCCGCCCGGTATCGGCGGCGATCAGGCGGTTCTTGTCCTTGGTGACATAGCCGCGATCCTGAATCGTGGTGACGATGCTGGCGTAGGTCGAGGGCCGCCCGATGCCAAGCTCTTCCATCCGCTTCACCAGCGTTGCCTCGGTGTAGCGCGGCGGGGCCTGGGTGAAATGCTGCTCCGGCGTCACCGAGCGTTTCGCCGCCGGTTCCCCGGCGGTGATCTGGGGCAGGCGGGTGCCGTCTTCGCCTTCGTCGTCGTCGTGGCCCTGATCGTAGATTTTCAGGAACCCGTCAAACAGCACCACCTGGCCGGTGGCGCGCAGCTCGACCTCGCCATCGGGGCTGGCGATATCGACCGTGGTGCGCTCCAGCCGCGCCGCGGCCATCTGGCTGGCGATCGTGCGCTTCCAGATCAGGTCATAAAGGCGGCGCTGGTCGGCCTCCAGATGCAGCTTTTCGGGCGAGGCACCCATGTCTGTCGGGCGGATGCATTCATGCGCTTCCTGCGCATTCTTGGCCTTGTTCTTGTACATCCGCGGACTGGCGGGCACATAGTCTGCACCGAACCGCCGCTTGATCTCGTCGCGCGCCGCCATCACCGCTTCGGGGGCCATGTCGATGCCGTCGGTGCGCATGTAGGTGATGTGCCCGGCCTCATAAAGCCGCTGTGCCGCGTTCATGCAGGCCTTTGCCCCCATGCCCATCTTGCGGCTCGCCTCCTGTTGCAGGGTCGAGGTCATGAACGGTGCCCAGGGGTTGCGCGCAGCGGGCTTGGCCTCGACCGATTTCACCGCGAATGTGCGGGAAGTGACGGCCTGCACCGCCAATTCGGCCTCGGCGGCGCTTGCAATATCGAATTTGTCCAGCTTGCGCGCGCCAAGCACGCTCAGCCGGGTCTCGTATTCCTTGCCGGCGGGGGTGGCGAACACTGCCCCGACGCTCCAGTATTCGCGCGCCCGGAACGCCTCGATTTCCATCTCGCGCTCGACGATCAGGCGCAGGCAGACCGATTGCACGCGGCCCGCCGATTTCGCCCCCGGCAGTTTGCGCCAGAGCACCGGGCTGAGATTGAAGCCCACCAGATAATCCAGCGCGCGGCGCGCAAGATAGGCTTCGACCAGGGCGGTATCGACCTCGCGCGGGTGTT
This sequence comes from Phaeovulum sp., assembly GCF_030684035.1. GTDB lineage: Bacteria > Pseudomonadota > Alphaproteobacteria > Rhodobacterales > Rhodobacteraceae > UBA6213. The sequence goes on from NZ_JAUXPI010000003.1 coordinate 11,392, forward strand.
TCATCGCCTCGCTGACGGCGGTTCTGGTGATCGCGTTGAAGGTGACGCGGCTGACCGTCTTGCCCTTTTTCAGCGCGCTGCGCAGCACCTCCTGCAGGTGCCACGAAATCGCCTCGCCCTCGCGGTCGGGGTCGGTGGCGAGGATCAGCGTGTCATCGGTCTTCAGCGCCTCGGTGATGGCGCGGATGTGTTTGCGGCTTTCCGGAGCCACCTCCCACTGCATCGCGAAACCGGCTTCGGTATCGACCGAGCCATCTTTGGCGGGCAGGTCGCGGACATGGCCGTAGGAGGCGAGCACGGTATAATCGGAGCCGAGATATTTGTTGATCGTCTTGGCCTTGGCAGGGGATTCGACGACGACAACGGCCATGACTACCTCGAGCTCGGTCAATAAAAGCGCTTTGGGGGCGGAACATGGGGGGCGCAGAGGGGCAATGTCAATGCGCCTTCGCCATTGTGGCTGTTGACGCGGGCGGGCGGCGGTGGCCCAATGCCGGCATCAAAACGGGGAGGGTGTCGATGCGTGCGGTCATGGTGGCGGCGGTTCTGGCAATGGCGCTGGCGGGCAGTGCCGGCGCGCAGGCCTGGGTAACACCCGAGCGCGGCAGCGCCACCCGCGCGGCGCTGATGGATGCGATCCGCCCGCATGCGGAATGGATGCTGGGCGCGCCGGTTGAATTCCGCGTCAACGAATTGCGGCTGCTGGGCGACCGCGCCTTTGCCATGCTCGAGGCGCAGCGCCCCGGTGGCGGCCCCATCGATGTGCTGAACACGCCGATGGTGGAGCGCGGCGAGTTCGACCCCTATATCGCTGATACCGCGCATATCGAGGTGCTCTATGTGAAATCCGGCCAGACCTGGGTGGCGCTGCACTGGGCGATCGGAGCCACCGACGTGTGGTATTCCTGGGAGCCGATCTGCGCGCCGTTCCGCGCCCTGATCCCCGAGGCTTGCCCCTTCGGCTGAAGTGCGGGGCCAGCGCGCCGGGTGCCCGATGCAGCAGCGCGGCCCTTGCGCCGCCCGCCGCCGCGCCTTAGCTTGCCCGCGCCCTTTCGGAGCCTGGCCATGAACCGCAATGATGCGTCGCCCTCGGCGGGCCGCGAGCCTGCCACCTTGCTGCTTGGCACCATTGCGGCGCTCGATGCGCTCGATTTTGACGCGATCATCGACGTGCGCAGCCCGGCCGAATTTGCCGAGGACCATGTGCCGGGGGCGATCAACCTGCCGGTGCTGAGCAACGAGGAACGCGCCCGGGTCGGCACCATCTACAAGCAGGTTTCGGCCTTCGACGCGCGCAAGATCGGCGCGGCGCTGGTCGCGCGCAACGCTGCGGCGCATCTGGAATCGGCGCTTTCGGGGTTGAGCGGTGGCTGGCGGCCGATGGTCTATTGCTGGCGGGGCGGCCAGCGCTCTGGCTCTTTCGCCTCGATCCTGGCGCAGGTGGGCTGGCGCGTCACGCTGCTGGCGGGGGGCTACAAGAGCTGGCGGCGGCTGGTGGTGGCCGAGGTGCAGGAAACCCCGCTGCGCCCGCCGGTGGTGGTTCTTGACGGCAATACCGGCAGCGCCAAGACCGAGGTGCTGGCGGCGGTTGCGGCGGCGGGCGGGCAGGTGATCGACCTTGAGGGGCTGGCCAACCATCGCGGATCGCTGTTCGGCGCGATGCCGGGCGGACAGCCGAGCCAGAAGGCCTTCGAGGGGCGGCTGGCGCGGGTTCTGGCGCGGCTCGACCCGGCGCGCCCGGTGCTGGTCGAGGCCGAAAGCTCGCGCGTGGGAGATCTGATCGTGCCGCGCAAGCTTTGGGCGGCGATGTGCGCGGCACCGCGGGTGCGGTTGGCGGTACCGCTGGAAGCACGCGCCGAATATCTGGCGCGGGCCTATGCCGAGGCAGCGGCGGAACCCGGGCGGCTTGCCGCCACCATCAACCAGATGCGCCGCCTGCACCCCGCCGAAACAATCGCCGACTGGCTGGCGCTGGCCGAGGCGGGCGCGCATGCGGCGCTGGCCAGGGCGCTGATGCACGAACACTACGACCCCCGCTACGGCCGCCAGCGGATCAGGCATGCGGTGGCGGGCGAGGTCGAGCTGCCGGTGGCGCGGCTTTACCCCGAAGACCTGCCGGGCATTGCACGGCAGGTGATGGCAGCGGCGGGCTTCTAAAGCCTGTCCGACAAAAGTGGACTCCGGTTTTGTCGCCAGACAGGCCCCAGCGCGGTCAGGTCACGGTCAGATGCGGCGGCCCTTCGCCCAGGCTGCCGATGATCGCCGCCCCGGCCCCGCAGGCGCGCAGCTTCAGCAAGGTTTGTTCGGCGAGTTCCGCGGGCACCGCCGCGATCAGGCCGCCCGCGGTCTGCGGGTCGGCCAAAAGGTCGGTGCGGGCACCCGGCGGCGCGGTCATCCGCCCCGCCAGCGCCGCCAGATTGGCGGGCAAGAGTGAGGAGGCGTGCCCCGCCTCGGCCAGCGCCAGCGCGCCCGGCAGAAGCGGCACCGAGGCGAGATCAACCCGCGCCGCCAGCCCCGAGGCATCGAGCAGTGCCAGCAGGTGCCCGGCAAGGCCAAAGCCGGTGACATCGGTCATTGCCCGCGCCACGGTGGCCAGCAGGGCCGCCTCTGCCGCCTGCGCGCGGCACATGCTGGCAAGCGCCGCCGCCACCGCTTGCCCCGGTGCCGCGCCGATCATCTCGGCGGCAAGCACCACGCCGGTGCCGATCGGTTTGGTCAGAATCAGCGCATCACCCGGCTGCGCCCCGGCAAGCCTGATCGGCGCGCCCGCGCAAAGGCCGGTGGCGGTGAAGCCGAGTGTCAGTTCGGCCCCGCTTGCCGTATGGCCACCGACCAGATCGGCACCTGCCTCGGCGCAGACAGCGGCGGCGGCGGCCAGAACCTCGGTAAGGCTGCGCGCCTGCAGCGTTTCCGACATCGGCGGCAGCGTGACCTGCGCCAGCATCGCCTGCGGTGCCGCCCCCATTGCCCAGACATCGCCCAGCGCGTGCACCGCAGCAATGCGGGCCGCAAGCCAGGGATCGGGCGTGAAGGCGCGCATATGGTCGGTGGTAATGACCTGATACTCCTCGCCGGCGCGCAGCACCGCTGCATCGTCACCGGCGCCCGCCGCCACATCTGCCCTGCCCGGCGCGGGCAGGTTGGCAAGCGCCGCAGCGAGCGGCGCATGCGCCATCTTGCCGCCGCAGCCACCGCAAAGCGGCTTGCCACCCGCCAGCGCCTCGCGCACGCCATGTGCCAGCCGTGCAGGCAGCGGCGGCGGTGCCATGCGGGGCAGATCGTGCACCTTGGCCATGAAGGCGGTGTCGATCCGGTTTTTCCAGCGCCAGAGCCAGCGGCCATGCAGCGGCAGGTGCCATTTGTCGGCCACTGCAGTGCCGCCACCAGCGAAGATGAGCTTGAGGTAATCGCGTTGCGGCGCATAGGCGCGCATCTGCCCGCCGCCAAGCACCGCCTGCAGGTTGTGAAACAACACTGGCGCCTGACGCACCGCATAGACCCCGGCCTTGGGGCGCGGCGCAAAGTCCATATGCGCGATGTCGCCCGCCGCGAAGATCAGCGGATCGGTGCGCGATTGCAGCGTCGGGCCAACTTCAACAAAGCCCGCGCTGAGCGCGAGGCCGGTTTCCGCGAGCCAGCCCTGCGGGCGGGTGGCGGCGCTGCCGAGGATGAATTCGGCCTCGATCACGCGATCATCGGCAAGATGCACCGCATGGGCCGCAACCCGGACCACCGGCGCGCCCAGGATCAGCCGCATTCCCGGCTGTGCCAGCCGCGCACAAAGCCGCTTTCGTGCCCCGCGCCCGAGCGCGCGCAGCGGCGTGCCCGCCTCGATCACCGTCACCTCGGCCTTCGGCCCCAGCCGTTCATGCGCCGCGAGCGCGAGTTCCACGCCCGCCACGCCGCCGCCGATCACCACGACCCTGCCGAGCGCTTGGCCCGCTGCTACGCTTTCCGCGTAGGCCTGCCAGCGGTCGGCAAATGCGTCGAGCGGCTTGACCGGCACCGCGTGGCTGGCGAACCCCGGCAGCGCGGGCATTTCGGCCGAAATGCCGATGTCGATTGAGGCAAGGTCATAGGCAACCCGGCCGCGCCCCTCGACCTCTATCTGCTGCAAGCTGCGGTCGATGCCGCTGACGCGGCCAATGATCAGCCGGGCCCCGGCGTGGCGGGCGAGCTTTACCAGATCAAGCGCCAGCGCGCCGCGCGGGTAGACCCCCGCAACATGTCCCGGCAGCATGCCGGAATAGGTGGCGGTGGCGCTTGGCGAGATCAGCGTCAGCCGCACTCCGGGCAGCGGCTTCATGCCCCACATCCGCAGCACCAGGGCATGGGCATGGCCACCGCCGATCAGCACGAGGTCGCGGGTGAGCGGGAGCGGCGGATTTTGCATTGGGGCTCCGGGGTGCGGCTTGTCGGGCCTTGGCGGCACGGCAGGGTGGATGCTAGCGATGGCGGCGGCCGATGCAACCGCATCTGCCCGGGCGCGCCAAGGGTGACGCGAAAATATGCGGGTATTCGCGTTTCTACGGTTTGACATATCAAGAGACACGGATAACACATGCCACATGATAGCTGGCAGCGGAGTTGGCGGTGATTACATCGGCCCAGATCAGGGCAGCGCGGGCGCTGCTTGGCATCGACCAGAAGCGGCTTGCGGCACTGGCCGAGATTTCGGTGCCGACCATCCAGAGAATGGAATCGAGTGCCGGGAATGTGCGCGGCTGGGTTGGCAGCCTGACCAAGGTTGTCGAGGCGTTGAACCGCGCCGGGGTCGATCTGATCGCCGATGGCGCGGCAAGCGCACCTGCCGGGCGCGGGGTGCGGCTGCGCGCGCCGCTTGCCGATGTGTCGGCCGAGGGAGACCGCAATGACCGCAGTTGAATTCGCGCTGCTCTGTGCGGCGGCGCTGCTGGCGCTTGGGCCAGTCGCGATTCTGCTTGGCCGCCGCGCGGTGGCAACGCCGCTCATCTATGCGAGCAGCGCCGTGCTTTGCCTTGCGCTGACCGGGGCGGGTGTGGCGGTGCTGGCGGGCATGGCCGGGGTTTCGGGCCGGGTGCTGCCGATCGGTCTGCCCTGGCTTGGCGCGCATTGGCGGCTTGACGCGCTGGCGGCATTCTTTCTGCTGGTGGTCGGCTTTGGCAGCGCCGCGGCAAGCGTCTATGCGCTTGGCTACGGTCGCCACGAGCACGAGCCGCTGCGGGTGCTGCCTTTCTACCCGGCGTTTCTGGGCGCGATGGTGCTGGTGGTGCTGGCGCATGACGCGTTTTCGTTTCTCGCGTCATGGGAGGTGATGTCGCTTTTGTCCTGGGCGCTGGTGATGGCGCATCACCGCGCCGAGGGCACCCGGCATGCGGGCTATGTGTATTTGCTGATGGCGGGTTTCGGCACCATGGCGCTTTTGCTGGCTTTCGGCCTTCTGGCGGGTAGCGGCGGCGACTATGCCTTTGACGCAATGCGTGCCAGCGACCGCTCGCCCGCGATGGCGGCGGCGATACTGGCGCTGATGCTGCTTGGGGCGGGGTCGAAGGCGGGGCTTGTGCCGCTGCACGTCTGGCTGCCGCTGGCGCACCCGGCCGCCCCCAGCCATGTTTCGGCGCTGATGAGCGGGGTGATGACCAAGGTCGCGCTTTACGGGCTGATCCGGGTGGTGTTCGACCTCGTCGGCCCGCTTGCCTGGTGGGCGAGCCCGGCGGTGATCGTGCTTGGCGCGCTGACTGCGGTGCTTGGCATCCTCTCAGCGCTGGTCGCTTCGGATATCAAGCGCGCGCTTGCCTATTCCACCATCGAAAACATCGGCGTGATCGTGGCGGCGCTTGGCCTCGCGCTTGCCTTCCGCGCCAATGGCATGACCGCCACCGCGGCGCTGGCGTTTTCGGCCGCGCTCTTTCACATCTTCAATCACGCGGCGTTCAAGAGCCTCTTGTTCATGGGCGCCGGCAATGTGTTGACTGCTACTGGCCAGCGCGAGCTGGATGCGCTTGGCGGCCTCATTCACCGGATGCCGGTCACGGCGGCGCTGATGCTGGTCGGGGCAATGGCGATCTCGGCGCTGCCGCCGCTCAACGGCTTTGCCTCGGAATGGCTCCTGTTCCAGTCGGTGCTGAAAAGCCCTGAGCTGCCGCAGGCGGGTCTGCAGATCATCGTTCCGGCGGCGGGGGCGATGCTGGCGCTGGCCGCAGCGCTGGCGGCAAGCGCTTTCGTGCGCATTTACGGCGTGGGTTTTCTTGGGCGGCCGCGCAGCGAGGCGGCGCAGAAGGCGGTTGAGGTTGACCGCTTTTCGCTGGCGGCAATGGCGGCGCTGGCGCTGATCTGCGTGCTGGCCGGGGTGTTTCCGGGTGTGGTGCTGGACCTGCTTGCGCCAGCCTCCGAGGCGATGGTGGCGGCGCGGTTGCCGGTGCAGGCCGATCAGGCCTGGCTGACGCTGGTGCCGATTGCCGAAACGCGCAGCACCTATAACGGGCTTCTGGTGCTGGTGTTCATTGCCTTTTCGGCATCCGGTTCCGCCTGGCTGGTGCACCGGCTCGCCTCGCGCAAGCTGCGCCGCGGCCCGGCGTGGGATTGTGGCTTTCCCTCAGACATTGCCAACACCCAATACGGTGCGGGCAGCTTTGCGCAGCCCTTGCGCCGGGTGCTGGGCACGGTCCTGTTGCGCGCCCGCGAAGAGATCACCATGCCGCCCCCCGGCGATGGCGGCCCGGCGCGGCTTCGGGTGCATCTGCGCGATCTGTTCTGGGACGGGATTTACCAGCCGATTTCCACGGTCATCAACGCGGTGGCGACGCAGGCGAACCGCCTGCAATTCCTGACCATCCGCCGCTATCTGAGCCTTGTTGTGGGCTCGCTGGTTTCGCTTCTGCTGGTGCTGACAATATGGAACTGATCGCCAATCTTCTGGTTCAGGGCGCGCAGATGGCGCTGGTTGTGGCGCTGGCACCGGCGCTCATGGGACTTGTGCGCAAGGTCAAGGCGCGCATGCTGCGGCGGCGCGGCGCGTCGATCTTTCAGCCCTACCGCGACATATTGCGGCTGATGCGCAAGGAAGTGGTGCTGGCCGAAAACGCCTCGTGGCTGTTCCGGGTGGTGCCCTACATGGTTTTTGCCGCCACCTGGGTCGCGGCGGCGCTGGTGCCGACTTTCGCGGTCGGGCTGCAATTCAACTGGACGGCCGATCTGATCGCCATTGTGGCGCTTTTGGGTAGCGCGCGGTTCTTTCTGGCGCTTGCGGGAATGGATGTCGGCACCGCCTTTGGCGGCATCGGCGCGAGCCGCGAGATGATGATTGCCTCGATGGCCGAACCGGCGATGCTGCTGGCCGTCTTTTCGGTCTCGCTGGTGGCGGGTTCCACCCAGCTTTCCACCGTGGCCGCCTACATGGCGACCGAGGATGTGGGCCTGCGGGTCTCGCTGGGTCTGGCACTGGTGGCGCTGGTGATTGTGGCGCTGGCCGAAAACGCGCGCATCCCGGTCGATAACCCGACCACGCATCTTGAACTGACCATGGTGCACGAGGCGATGGTGCTGGAATATTCCGGCCGCCACCTTGCGATGATCGAGATTGCGGCGGCGCTGAAGCTCTTGCTCTACATCTCGCTGATCGGCTGCATTTTCGTGCCATGGGGCATAGCGGGCGAGGCAGCCGGGGTGATGTCCTACCCGCTGGCGCTAGGCTTCTACCTTGGCAAGCTTGCGGTCGGGGGCGTGGCGCTGGGCGTGTTCGAGGTTTCCATTGCCAAGATGCGGGTGTTCCGGGTGCCCGATTTCCTTGGCGCGGCGCTGATGCTGGGGCTGCTTGGCACCTTGCTGCTGTTCGTCTCGAGGAGCCTCTGAATGGACCGCATGGTTTTTGACATCGCGCATCTTCTGGCGGGCGGGCTGGTGCTGGTCAGCTTCATGATGATCTATCAGGAACGCCTTGGCGCGCTGATCCGGGTGTTTGCGATGCACGCGGTGGTGCTCTCGCTTTCGGTCTCGTGGCAGGCCTGGACGCAGGATGCGCCGCACCTTTATGTTACTGCGGCAATCGCGCTGGTATTCAAGGCGGTGGTAATTCCGGGGGCGCTGCTGCGCATCATTCGCCGCATGGGCATTCACCGCGAGGTGGAAACCGTGGTCGGCTCGGGGCTGACCATGCTGGCGGGCATGGGCCTGGTTGCGATGTCGATCGTGCTGATGCTGCGGCTGACGGAGACGGTGGATGCCTTTGCCCGCGAAGACCTCGCCTTCGCGCTTTCCGTGGTGCTGCTCGGGCTGTTGATGATGGTCACGCGGCGCAACGCGGTCAGCCAGGTGGTGGGCTTCATGTCGATGGAAAACGGGCTGATCCTCGCTGCGACAGGGGCCAAGGGGATGCCGCTGGTGGTGGAAATCAGCGTTGCCTTTTCGGTGCTGATCGCCTTCATCGTGATCGGCGTGTTCCTGTTCCGCATCCGCGAGCGGTTCGACACCATCGACCTTGGCGCACTTGAGGAATACCGCGGAGAAAACCAATGAGCGCGCTGTTCGCCAACCCGGCCTATGCCATTCTGGCGATTCCGGCGGCCTCGGCGGTGTTGCTGGCGCTCTTGCCCGGCTATCGGCTGACGGCGCGGCTGAATGTTCTGGCAAGCTTTCTGACCCTGCTCTCGGCGCTTTCGCTTTTCGTGGTCGAGCGTGCGCCGCCGGGGCCGTACCTGTTGATCGATGACCTCAACATCGTGTTTGTCGTGCTCAACACCTTCGTCGGTTTCACCGCGGCAAGCTTTTCTGCCAGCTACATCAACCACGAGCTTGAGACCGGGCGGCTGACGCCGACCTATCTGCGTTTCTACCACGGCATGTATCAGTTGATGATGTTCGGCATGAACCTTGCGCTTTTGTCCAACAACATTGGCCTGATGTGGGTGGCAATCGAGGTTGCGACACTGACCACGGTGCTGATGGTCGGCATCTACCGCACCCATGCGGCGCTGGAAGCGGCGTGGAAATATTTCATCCTCGGTTCGGTCGGCATCGCGCTGGCGCTGTTTGGCACCATTCTTGTCTATCTCGCAGCGCAACCCGTGCTGGGCGAAGGTGCCGAGTCGATGATCTGGACCAGCCTTATCGCGCGCGCGGGCGAGTTCGACCCGGCGATTTTGAACCTCGCTTTCGTGTTCCTGCTGCTGGGATATGGCACCAAGGTTGGCCTTGCGCCGCTGCACGCCTGGCTGCCCGATGCCCATGCCGAAGGCCCGACACCGATTTCGGCGGTGCTTTCGGGGCTTTTGCTCAATGTCGCGCTCTACGCGGTGCTGCGCTTCAAGATGCTGATCGCCACCCACCCCGAGGCGCTTGCACCGGGGCCGCTGATGGTTTCGATGGGGCTTCTGTCGGTGATCTTCGCGGCCTTCATGCTTTACCGGCGGCGCGACATCAAAAGGCTTTTCGCCTATTCGTCGATCGAGCACATGGGCATCATCGTTTTCGCTTTCGGCATGGGCGGGCCGTTGGCGAACTTTGCGGGCCTTCTGCACATGGTCATGCATTCCCTGACCAAATCCGCGATTTTCTATTCGGTCGGCCATGTGGCGCAGATCAAGGGCACGCAGCAGATCGACGGGATCAAGGGCCTTACGCAAAGCCACCCGGTGCTCGGCTGGGGGTTGGCGCTCGGGGTGCTGGCGATCGCCGGGATGCCGCCGTTTGGCGTGTTCATGAGCGAATTTCTGGTCGTTACCTCGACATTCGCCCGCGCGCCTGTGTTGGCGCTCTTGCTGGTCTTCGGGCTTCTGGTGGCGTTCGGTGCCTTGCTGATGCGGCTTTCCGGTTTCATCTTCGGCGCGCCGACCGGCAAGGTTGGCCCAGCCGAGGCGTCTTTCGTGCCGCTTTACGCGCATCTGGCGCTGGTGCTGGCGGCGGGCATCTATCTGCCCGGGCCGGTGGTGGCGTGGTTTCAGGCCGTTGCGGTGCTGTTGGGATAGGGGGCAGGCATGAACACCCGCACGGCAAGCGCCCCGCAACCCTTTCGCAGCCAGCCGATGCCGCGCCAGAAAGTGGGTGCGACCGAATGGGAACTGGCCGCTGTCGAGGCCGCGCGCGGCAGGTTCGATCTTCTCAGCCTCTGGGCCACGGAGGATGCGGTGCTGATGGCGCTGCGGCAGGTGGAAAGCGGCCTGACTGATGTTCTCAGCTATCCGCTCGCCGCAGGGGTGTTTCCTTCGGTTGCAGCCCAGCACCCCGCGGCGCAGCGGCTGGAACGGGCGATCCACGACCTGTACGGCCACCGCGCCGAGGCCGCGCCCGATACCCGCGCCTGGCTGGACCATGGCCGATGGGGCATTGCGGCACCCTTGGGGGCTGCCACGCCCGGTCCCGCGCTGCCGCCCTATGAATTCCTGCCGGTCGAGGGCGAAAGCCTGCATCAGGTTGCGGTAGGCCCGGTTCACGCAGGCATCATCGAGCCGGGGCATTTCCGCTTTACCGCACAAGGCGAAGCCGTGGTGCGGCTGGAGGCGCGGCTTGGTTATACCCACAAGGGCGTCGATGCGCTGATGCGCGGTGCCAGCCTGGCGCGCGGGGCAGAGCTTGCCGGTCGGGTATCTGGCGACAGCGCGCTGGCCTATGCCTGGGCCTATGCACAGGCCGCAGAATCGGCGCTGGGGGCCGAGGTGCCCGCGCGCGCCCTATATCTGCGCACCATCATGGCCGAGCTGGAGCGGCTGGCCAACCATCTGGGCGACATCGGAGCCATTTGCAACGATGCGGCAATGGCGATGATGCTGGCGCAATGCGGGGTGCTGCGCGAAGCGGTGCTGCGCGCTGCCGATGCCGCCTTTGGCCACCGCTTTCTGCGCGACCGAATCGTGCCGGGTGGGGTTACGCATGACCTTGACGCGCGCGGCATTTCGACCATTGCCGGGCTCGCGGCGCGGCTGCGCAGCCGCTTTCCCGCATGTGTCGCGCTTTATGACGGCACTCCGTCGCTATTGGGCCGCACCGTTTCGACCGGCACCCTCGCGCCCGAACTGGCGCGCCATTTTGGTGCTGGCGGCCCCGTCGGCCGCGCCTCGGGCCGCGATTTCGACACCCGCCGCGATTGCGCCTATGCGCCTTACGACGATCTTACCTTCAACGTGCCCCGGCGCGCGGATGGCGATGTGAACGCCCGGATCTGGATCCGCATCCGCGAGGTGGAACAAAGCCTTGCGCTGATCGAGCAGTGCATTGCGCGGCTGCCCGAAGGCCCGGTCTTTGCCGCCCCCGCCGCGGCGGGAGAACCGCGCGAGGGTCTGGGTCTGGTCGAGGGTTTTCGCGGTGATGTGCTGGTATGGCTGGCGCTGGCGGCGGATGGCAGCATCACGCGGTGCCACTTGCGTGACCCCTCGTGGTTCCAGTGGCCGCTCCTGGAGGCGGTGATCGAAGGCAACATCATCGCCGACTTTCCGCTTTGCAACAAATCCTTCAACTGCTCCTACTCCGGGCACGACCTCTAGGGGGCACGATGCGCAAGTTTCTACTCGAAGGGCTGCTGAAACGCCCGCTGACCGAAGCCGCACCAAGCGACCCCGAGATCGAGGCGCTGGCGATGGCGGCGGGGCAGGCGGCGCGGCGCAGGCTGGGCAGGTCGCTGTCGATCCGGCAGGTTGATGCCGGGTCGTGCAACGGCTGCGAGCTGGAGATACAGGCGCTTGGCAACGCCTATTACGATTACGAGCGCTTCGGGCTGCATTTTGTCGCCTCGCCGCGCCATGCCGACGTGCTTTTGGTCACCGGGCCGGTGACCAGGAACATGGCCGAGGCGCTGCGCCGCACCTATGCCGCGACACCGGACCCGAAATGGGTGGTGGCGGTGGGCGATTGCGGGCGCGATGGCGGCTGCTTTGCGGGGTCTTATGCGATCGAGGGCGGGGTTTCCGCGGTGGTGCCGGTCGATCTTGTCATTCCCGGCTGCCCGCCCAGCCCCAAGGCGCTGCTGACCGGCCTTCTGGCGCTGCTTGACGTTGCCGGGGGCAAGGCCTGAACGATCAGCGCCCGGCGGGTGCCAGAAGCGGGCGGCCCTCGAGCATCGTTTCCATCGAAAAGAAGCCGGTCACCTTTTCCAGGTCGAGGTTCGAGATCAGCGCCTGATAGACGCGGTCATAGCCGCCCATGCCTTTGGTGACGACTTTCAGAAGGTAGTCCCAGTCACCGCCGATCCGGTGCATTTCGACAATTTCGGGTATCGCCTCGACACGCTGGCGAAAGCTGCGCGCCCAGTCGGCGTTGTGGTGGCGCGTGCGCACCATCATGAACACCGTCAGATCGAGCCCCAGCGCCTTCGCGCCGATCCGGGCGGTGGTGCCGCAAAGCACGCCGGTATCGGTGAGCCGCTGCACCCGCCGCCAGCAGGCGTTTTGCGAAAGCCCCACCTTTTCGGCGAGCGCCCGCTGCGACAAGCCGCCGTCGCGCTGCAACGCGGCGATGATCTCTTGGTCAATTTTATCCATTCTGGCCTCATTCATGCGCATTTGATAGAAGATTTCAAAGTCCTACGGGGTAAATTGGGGCGTTTATCTGCGCAGAATAGGTCAGATTGCAGAAAATCGCCAGTCCCGCAAGGTGAGATACCCCGATGACCAGCAATCCGCTCTTTCTGACCCGCTTTCGTGGCCGCCTTGGCTGCGCCGACATTCGCGCTGGCCTGCATGACCAGATCATCGGCGGTGATATGGTGATCGACGGGCCATTCGGGCCGCAGCCGATGCTTTACGCCGATTACGTTGCTTCGGGCCGCGCGCTTGCCAGCATCGAACAGACGATGCTGCGCGAGGTGTTGCCGGTCTATGCCAACAGCCATACCGAAGCCTCCTATTGCGGGGCGCGGATTTCGGCGCTGCGGCGCGAGGCGCGGGCGCGGGTTGCGGAACTTTGCGGCGCGGGTCCGGAACATGCAGTGATCTTTACCGGCTCGGGGGCTACCGCCGGGTTGAACCGCCTCGTGCATCTCTTGGGTGTGCGCCAGGCGCTGGCCTCGGGGCGCGGCGCAACTGTGATCGTCGGCCCCTATGAGCACCATTCGAACATTCTGCCATGGCGCGAAAGCGGTGCGCGGGTGGTGGAAATCGCCGAAGCCGCCGAGGGCGGCCCCGACATGGCAGCGCTTGATGCCGCGCTTGCCGACGCCAAGGGGCTGGTGATTGGCACCTTTTCCGCCGCCTCCAACGTCACCGGCATTGTCACCGATGTGGTGGCGGTGACGAAAAAGCTGAAGGCTGCGGGCGCGCTGGCGGTCTGGGATTATGCGGGCGGCGGGCCTTACCTGCCGATTGCGATGCAGCCCGCGATCGGTGTGCAGATCGACGCCATTGCCGCCTCGCCGCACAAGTTTGTCGGCGGCCCGGGGGCCTCGGGCCTGCTGATCCTGCGCCGCGATGTGGTGGCAAGCGATGTGCCGACCTTTCCCGGCGGCGGAACCGTGCGCTTTGTCTCGCCCGATGGCCATGACTACCTGACCGATGTGGTCGAGCGCGAAGAGGCGGGCACGCCGAACATTCTGGGCGATATCCGCGCCGCGCTGGCGCTGGAGGTCAAGGATGCGGTCGGGCAGGCGGAAATCGACCGGCGCAACCGCGACCTTGCGGCGCGCGGGCTCGCCGCTTTCGGCAAGGTGCCGCGGGTCCGGCTGCTGGGCAATGCCGAATGCCCGCGGCTGCCGATCTTTTCGTTTCTGGTGGTGGCGGCGGAAGGCGGATTTGTGCATCCGCAACTGGCGACGCGCATGCTCAGCGACGGCTTCGGCATTCAGGCGCGCGGTGGCTGCGCCTGCGCCGGGCCCTACGGCCACCGCCTGCTTGGCATTGATGCGGCCACGTCAAACGCCTTGCGCACCCGGATTCTGGCGGGGGACGAGGTGGACAAGCCGGGTTTCGTGCGGTTGAACCTGAGCTATCTGATGAGCGAAGCCGATGTGGCGCGCATTATCGCCGCCGTGCAGGAGCTGCCCGAGTTCATCGACCGCCACGCGCACCGCTATGTCTGGAACGCGGCGGCGGGAGTGTTTGACCCGGTGCGGGAAACCGCCAGCGCGGCGGCACGCTGACCCGGCTGGCCGCTGCGGGGTTTTTCTCGGCGCTTTCGCCGCCACCCTCGCCCCGGGGGCGATTTCCTGCAATGAAGAGGTGAAGCCGGATCAGGTCTTGCGTTTCGGGCGCGGCGCGGGCAGCGCCTCGGCGGTGGCGCGGACGAGGGCCACGAGTGCCTCGGCATCGTCCCAGAGGTCGGCATCGAGTTGCAGATGCGGTTTCGCGCCGGGGTAGGGCGGGGCAAGCGGTGCCGCAGGTGCCAGCGCGCGGCCTGCCTCGGTCGGCTTGAGAAAAAGCCTGTCGTCACAGACCACGCCGACAAACTTGCCCGCCGCGTAAAGCCCGTATTCGCCGAACATCGGGCGTGCCGAAAGCCCGGCCTCGGCGGTTTGTTCAAGCAGGAATGCGACGGTTGCGGCGGCGGTGGCCATGTTCAGAACCGCTTGCGCGCGGTCAGCGCCGCAAGAATCGTGCCATCGTCAAGATAGTCAAGCTCGCCACCGATCGGCACGCCATGCGCAAGGCCGGTTACCGAAACACCCGAGCCTGCAAGCGCGTCGGCAATGTAATGCGCGGTGGTCTGCCCCTCGACCGTGGCATTGAGCGCAAGGATCACCTCGCAGATGCCTTCGGCCGGAATTCGGGCAAGAAGGCGGGGGATGCCAAGGTCTTCCGGCCCCACCGCTTCAAGCGCCGAAAGCGTGCCGCCGAGCACATGATAGCGGCCCTTGAAGGCGTGGCCGCGTTCGAGCGCCCAGAGGTCGGCCACGTCTTCAACCACGCAAAGCTCGCCGGTGGCGCGGGCCGGGTTGGCGCAGATGTCGCAGCTGTCGGTGGTAGCGAAGTTGCCGCAGGTGGCGCATTCGCGCACGTTTTCCGCAACATGGCCCATCAGCGTGGCGAGCGGTGCCATCAGCGGGCCGCGCTTGCGGATCAGGTGCAACACGGCGCGCCGCGCCGAGCGCGGGCCAAGGCCCGGCAGCCGCGCCATCAGCGCGATCAGGGCTTCGATTTCTTCGGTGGCGGTGCTCACGCGCGGCTCACATCGGCAGGTTCATGTCGGGCGGCAGGCCCATTTCCACCGCGATCTTGCGCATTTCCTGCGCGCTGCGCTCGGCGGCGCGTTTCTGCACATCCTTGATCGCGGCAAGGATCAGGTCTTCGACGACTTCCTTGTCTTCCGCCTTGAAAATCGCGGGGTCGATGCGGAGCGTCGTCAGCTCGCCCTTGGCGGTGGCCTCGGCGCGCACCAGCCCGGCACCGCTTTCGCCCTGCACGGTGATGCGGGCAAGTTCTTCCTGAAGCGAGGTCATGCGGGTTTGCATGTCTTTGGCGGCCTTCATCATCTTGGCCATGTCGCCCATGTTGCCCAGGCCCTTGAACATGTGTCTCTCCCTAATTGTCCTCGAAGGGATCCCAATCATCGTCACTGCTGGCCGCCGCATCGGCATTGGTGCCGGATCCGGCACCCTCGGGGGTTCTGATACCGGTGAAACGCGCGGCAGGGAAGGCCGCGATGATCGCTTGCACCACAGGGTTTTGCAGGGCCTGCTCTTCCGCCTCGCGCAACCCCTCGTCGCGCGTTTCGGAGATGGTCTTGCCACCGCCCGAACTGGCGAGCGAAACCCACCAGCGCACGCCTGTCCAGCCTTGCAGGCGGGCGGCGAGGGTCGTGGCAAGGTCGCGCGGGGCATCGGCAGTGGGCTCGAACTCGATGCGGCCGGGGGCGTAGTGCACCAGCCGCAGATGCTGTTCGACGTCGATCAGCAGCCGGACCTCGCGCATCCGGCGCATCAGCGCTACCACATCGTCAAACCTGGCAAAGCGGGCGAGCGCGGTTTCGGGCTGCGCGGCAAGTGCCGTAGCGGCCCCCGAAGGCTGCGCCATGGCGCGGGGCGGGGCGGCGCGGGGCGGGGCGGCGAGCGTGGCACCACCGCCCGGGCTTTGCGGGCTTGCGCCACGCGTCGTGCCGGTGGCGGCCTCGGCGGGGCCGCCCGCGCTGCCCTGCCGCAACCGTTTCATCAGGGTTCCCGGGTCGGGCAGATCGGCGACATGGGTCAGCCGGATCAGCGCCATTTCGGCGGCCATCATGGTGTTGGGTGCCAGCGAGACCTCTTCAAGCGCCTTGAGCAGCATCTGCCAGAGCCGGGTCAGCGCCCGCATCGGCACCGCATTGGCCATTGCCTGACCGCGGGCACGCTCGGCCGCGGCCACGGTGGGGTCTTCGGCGGCGTCGGGCGTGATCTTGATGACCGAAACCCAATGGGTGATTTCGGCCAGATCGCGCAGCACCGCAACAGGGTCGGCCCCGTCGGCATATTGCGCGCCGAGTTCGGCCAGCGCCGCCGCCGCCTCGCCCTTCAGCACCATGTCGAAGAGGTCGAGCACCCGGCCACGGTCGGCCAGACCGAGCATGGAGCGCACCTGATCGGCCCCGGTCTCGCCGGCACCATGTGCAATCGCCTGATCCAGAAGGCTCATCGCGTCGCGCACCGAACCCTCGGCGGCGCGGGTGATGAGCGCCAGCGCCTCGGGCGCAATCTCGGCACCCTCGCGGGCGGCGATGGAGGTGAGATGGGCAATCATCACCTCGGGCTCGATCCGGCGCAGATCGAAGCGCTGGCAGCGGCTGAGCACGGTGACCGGCACCTTGCGAATCTCGGTGGTGGCAAAGATGAACTTCACATGTGGTGGCGGCTCTTCCAGGGTCTTCAAGAGCGCATTGAAGGCCGAGTTGGAAAGCATGTGGACTTCGTCGATGATGTAGACCTTGTAGCGCGCCGAAGCAGAGCGGTACTGCACGCTTTCGATGATGTCGCGGATGTCGGCAACGCCGGTGCGGCTGGCCGCGTCCATTTCCAGCACATCGACATGGCGGCCCTCGGCAATCGCTCGGCAGTGTTCGCAAAGGCCGCAAGGCTCGGTGGTGGGGCCGCCGGTGCCGTCGGTGCCGATGCAGTTGAGACCCTTGGCGACAATGCGGGCGGTGGTGGTCTTGCCCACCCCGCGCACCCCGGTCAGGATGAAGGCATGGGCGATGCGGTCAGTGGCGAAGGCGTTGCGCAAGGTGCGCACCATCGCCTCCTGCCCGATCAGATCGGCAAAGGTGGCGGGGCGGTATTTGCGGGCGAGGACCTGATAGCCTTGCGCGGAGGGATCGGACATGGAGCCTCGCGGGATTCGGAACCAGCGCAGGTTAGGCTGCCGGGGTGGCGGCGTCCAGCGCGCGATGGCGCGGCCCCAGGGCTGACCCGCGAAAGCTGCCGGGAAATGGAAGGTTGATCGGAAGCGGTGTTGGCGGTGTACTCTTGCAGGCGCTGCGGGAGAGGCGGCGGGACCCGCGCCCTTTGCGGCGGTCCGATCTCGGGGAGGTCAGACATGGCAATTTTCCGACGCGGCCCGAGGGCGGCACGATGACGTCGAAGCGCTGGTTGTCCCTGGTATTGCTGGCCTGGGCGGTGGCCTTCGCGGGCGCCTTTGTCGCCTGGCAGGTGACCGATCCGAGCGACAGCGGCTTTACCCGGGGTATGAACCGGCTCGGGGTATTCGTGCGGTGGCAAGCACTTGCGGCGGTGCTGGCGGTGGTGGCGCTGGTGCTCGGGCGCGGGCAGCCGCGCGCAAGCCTGTGGCGCAGGCTCGGCTATCTGCCGCTGGCTGCACTTGGTCTGCTGCTGATCGGCGTGGTGGCTGCGGTGATCGTTGGACTTAGCAGCGGCGGCTGAGCCGGGGCTTTCCGGCTGCCACGCCGCGCGGGTCTCAATCTGGCGGCGGGGCCGATTTCAGCCGTTTTGCAGCTTTGACCATGCGGCCAAAGGCGCGGTCCTTGCGGCGGGCCTCAAGCCGGCTGGCGCTGGTCGCCTTGTCCTCGCGGCGCAGTTTCTGCCAGCGCTCAAGCCGCGCCGGATCGAGCCTGCCCGCTGTCACTTCGGCGGCGAGCGCGCAGCCGGGTTCGCCCGCATGCGCGCAGTCGCGATAGCGGCAGGTGGCGGCGAGGGCTTCGAGATCGTCAAAAAGCTCCGCTATGCCCTCGGCGGCGTCGATCAGCGCCAGTTCGCGCATGCCCGGCATGTCGATCAGCAGGCCACCGCCGGGCATGAGGTGGAGCGCCCGCGCGGTGGTGGTGTGGCGGCCCTTGGCGTCATCTTCGCGGATGGCCGCAGTGGCAAGGCGCTGGCCGATGAGGCCGCCGACAAGCGTCGATTTGCCGACGCCGGAGGACCCTGCAAAGGCCACTGTCTGCCCCGGGCCGCACCACGGGTGCAGCGCCACGAGCGCCGCGGGGGCCTTGGCATCGAGCGCCACCACACCGGCGACATGCGGCGAAAGTGCGCGGGCGCGCGCGGCATAGTCTGCCGCGTCGGCGCTAAGATCGGCCTTGGTCAGCACGATCACCGGGGCCACGCCCGCCTCAAGCGCCAGTGCTACATAGCGTTCAAGCCGTGCCGGGTTGAAATCGGCGTTGCAGGAGGAAACGATGAACAACGTGTCGACATTGGCGGCGATAAGCTGCGCGCGCACCTCGACGCCCGCCGCCTTGCGGGTCAGGAGCGAGCGGCGGGCGAGCACGCGCAGGATGCGCGCCGTGGCGGGATCGGCCAGCACCCAATCGCCCACCGCCACCGCGCCCGAGCTCAGCCCCGGGGGAAAGTGCAGCGTCAGCGTGCCCGCCGCGCCTAGCCCGCTGGCGCGGCTGCGCTCGATACCGATCAGGCGCAGGGGCAACTGTTCCGCCTCGTCGGCGGCAATCTGGCGTGCGAAGTGGTCGGACCAACCGAGGTCGGCAAGCGTGAGCGAGGCGGTTTTCATGCCGCGAACCATCGCACGAGTAGCCGACGCGCGCATCTGAAATGCGCCGCCGCCGCGCCGCCACGAAACCGGGAGAGGGGTGAGAGGCTGGACAACCCAGATCGTCAGATAACGCGAGATAAATCAGTTGCTTGCAAGCCAACTTCTTCGCGTTTTGGCGGGCGTCGCGCAGTGCAACGGCGAAGGCGGTCACAAGGGTGGGCGCGATCGAAGGCAAGGCGATGGTGGTCTGCATGAGCCGCCGCATCTGCGTTGCGCTTTACGACGGGATCGTGGCGCTGCGCCCCGACTGGCATTCGGACGACGACACACTGGGCAAGATCAAGATCGTGATGACGGGCTCTGCCTCTGACCCGCAAGCATGGCAAGCGCATCTTGGCGGCAAGCTGCGGCGCGACCTTATGGCCAAGCGCGCCAAAGACCCAAACGATGCGCTGAAAATGGTGATCGTGCGCGACATGTGGCTGACGCAAGAAGAGATCGCCTTCTACGATGCGCTCGCCGATAATCAGAGCGCCGTCGAGGTGCTTGGCAACGACCAACTGAGGATCATCGCCCACGAATTACTGACCAGCCTGAAGTCCAGCATCACCATCGACTGGGCACATCGCGACAGTGCGCGTGCGCGGCTCCGGGTGCTGGTAAAGCGTATCCTGCGCAAATACGGCTACCCCCCGGATTTGCAGGACGCCGCTGTGCAAGAGGTGTTGCAGCAGGCCGAGGCGCTTTCGGCGCAGTGGGCGGCATGAAAGGTCGTCAAGGCGCAGGATTCGGTCTGTCGATAGGCACGCAATGCGCTCCCTCGGCATTTCGTTCGGGCAACTGCGCGCAGCGCCTCAGGTCCGCAGCCGGAAATCGGCGCGCGCGCTTTGCCCGATGACGCGGCGGCCGTTGGGCAGGTCGTTGCCCTCGACCTTGGCGGCAATCGCCTCGGGGGCCAGCCCGAGGTCTTGCCAGCGGCGGGTAAGGCGGGCGTTGAGGTCGGCTTCAGAGGTCTCGATCATCACCGTCAGCTCGAATAGGTCGCGCAGCGCGGCCCAGTCGCCCTCGGCCAGCAGCAGATAGTTGCCCTCGACCACCACCAGCCGGACGCTCTGCGCAATCAGCCGCGCCCCGGCGCGGGCAATCTCGATGTTGCGGTCAAAAACCGGCACCGCCACCGCTGCCTCGTTACGCGCACGCAAGCGGGCGAGGGTGTGCGCTAGGCCGCCCACGTCGAAGGTGTCGGGTGCCCCCTTGCGGGCGTGCCGCCCCAATTCCCCCAGCAACCGGTCATCGTAATGAAAACCGTCCATCGGCAGCAATGCGGCAAATCCGGGGCGGGCGGCATTGGCCGCCGCCACCAGCCGCTCGGCCACGGTCGATTTGCCAGACCCCGGCGGCCCGGCGATGCCGATGATCTGCCGCGCGGCGGGGTCGGCAGCCAGAAGCCGGGCCAGCAGCCCGGCCTCGTCGATCAGAGGCGCGACCATGGCTCAGATTAGCCGATACTGGTGCGCCTTGCCACGCAGGAACGGCAGGCCGTTATCCATCACCTCGGCCTCGTCGCGCGCCACCGGGCGCCAGACCGAAAGACCCCAGGCCACTTCGGGCGGCATGTTGATGAAGCTCTCCATCGCCAGACCGCCCTTGAAGCCGATCGCCGAAAGCGCCGCGAAGATTTCATCCCAGTCGCAGGTGCCCCAGCCGGGGGTGCCACGGTCGCTTTCGCTCAGGTGGATATACTTGATATGCTCGCGGGCATCCAGAATGCCGTTGGCGGCACCCTTTTCCTCGATGTTCATGTGGTAGGTGTCGAGGTGGATGAACATGTTCTCGGCACCGACCTTTTCGATCATCTCGACCGCTTGCCGCCCGGTGTTGATCAGGTGCGTCTCATAGCGGTTCACCGGCTCGATGCCGAACAGGAGGCCCAGCTTTTTCGCGTGCGCCGCCGCCTCGCGCAGTGCGCGGGCGACGTTGTCAAGCTCGGCCGTGGTAGGTGGCACCCCGGTGCGCTCGCCGATGCCGCCATAGGTGACGCCGGTCAGCGCCTCGCAACCCATCTCAGCGGTCTTTTCAAGCGCCACCTTCAGGTGCGCCACCGCCCCTTCGGGGTTGCGCGAAGGCCAGGAGGCCTCGGGCAGCCCGAGCGAGCAGACCGCGCGCAGCCCGTGCTTTTCCAGCAGCGCGCGAGAATGTGGGGCATCGACGCCGGGCGCGTTCAGCAGCGCGATCTCGATGAAATCCATCTTGTAATGTGCGGCGGCGGCCACTGCCCGTTCGGCCCCGGCGCGATCCCATTTCATCGTCCACATGGACGTGTGCACCCCGAATCCGCGCATCACTCTCCCTTTCGTTTCTGCATTTGTGTTAGCCGCGCCCCGACCCAGCGCAGCACCATGACGCAGATCAGGAACAGCCCCCAGACCGCGGTCGAAAGGTGCTGGTTGGCACCCAGAAGGTTCAGCCCTGACGACAGCACCTGCAGGATCATCAGCGCCAGCACCACCGGTGCCACCTTGCCGAAGCCGCCGAACGGGTCAACCCCGCCCAGAAAGCAGGCGAGCACGGTGATCAGCAGCAACGCCTCGCCGTGGCCCACCCGCACCGAATTGAAGCGGGTCAGCATCAGTATGCCCGCGACGGCGCAGAGCATGCCGGAAAGCGTGTAGATCAGCGTCAACGTGCGCTTGGTATGGATGCCCGAATATTCCGACGCGCGGATGTTGGAGCCGATCATGTAGACCGAGAACCCGTGCCGGGTGCGGCCAAGCAGAACATGCCAGACAAGGGCCGCCGCAAGGAAAATCAGCATCGGCACCGGCACCCCCAGCACCGAACCGTGGCCGATCGGCGCTAGATAGGTAGGAAAGCCGGAAATGTCGCCGCCGCGGGTCAGAAACTCGCCCAGGCCGCGCAAAAAGATCATCATCGCCAGCGAAACAAGGATCGGATGCGCGCCGATATAGGCAATGACCAGGCCCATGATCGCGCCCGCCGCCGCCCCCACCGCCAGCGCCGCCGCGACGCCAAGCACGAAGGCACCCGGCCCGGCATCGATGCCGCCGAATTGCAGCAGCACCCAGGCAAGCGTCAACCCCGCCATGTTGGCGGTGTAGATAATCGCCAGGTTCAGCCCGCCCGAAATGATCGGTGCCAACATGGCAAGCGTCAACAACCCGAGTTCCGGCAACTGGAATGCCATCGAGCCAAAATTGGCACCAGACAGAAAGCGCGGCGCGGTCAGGCTGAACACCACCAGCACCATAAGGAGAAAGCCGAGCAAGGCGGCCACTTCTGTGCCGAAGGTCTTGCGGTAAGCCTCGATCAGATTGCGCATGTCACTGCCCCTTGCCTACTCGTCGCGGTGCCAGTGCCATGTTCGATGTAGAAATTGCGATCAGAATGGTGGCACCGACGATCATCTTGAAGGCGTAGGGCGAGACGCCGAGCAGATTGAGCCCGTTTTGGGTGATTGCTACCAGCAGCACGCCCAGCACGCAGCCCAGCACCGAACCGCGCCCGCCGCCCAGCCGCGCCCCGCCCAGCACCACGGCCGCCAGCACTTCGAGCTCGCGCCCGATCAGCGCGTTGGGCACCACTTCCTGCACGATGTTCACCTGCATCAGGCCGCCGATACCCGCCATCATGCCCATCCAGCCAAAGGCGATGAACTGCATCGCTGCTATGTTGACCCCGGCGCGCTTGGCACCCTCAGGGTTGTCACCAAAAGCAAAAAGCTGGCGCCCGGTGGTGGTGTGGTTGATCAGCACCCAGGTGGCCGCCACACAGCCCGCCATCACCGCCACCGGCAAGGTCAGCTCAACCCAACGGCCATCGGCCATCTGCCGCTCGAATATCAGGATGCGGTCCACCCACCAATCGGGCATGTCATAAAGAAAGCGGCCCTTGGTGATGAACATCAGCAGGCCGAAGAAGGCGTTGAAAGTGGCAATGGTGATGACGATCGAGATGATCCGAAAGCCGTGGATCAGCGCTGCGTTGACAAAGCCGAGCCCGATGCCGAGCACACCCGCGACCAGAAAGCCCAGTGCCCAGTTGCCGCCGCCGAGCGCCTCGAACGCATAGACGCAGACGTATTGAACCACCGAGGCCGCCACCGCGAAGGAAATGTCGATACCGCCTGCGATCAGCACCACAAGCAGACCCACCGCCCAGATCAGGTTCACCGAGTTGTTGTTGAGCAGCGAGGCAAAGTTGCCGAGCGTCAGGAAGTTGTCCGAGGCCAGACCGAGGCCCGCGCAGAGCACCGCCAGCACCACCAGCAGGCGCGCTTCGGTGGGGTAATAGCGCAAGAAATCACGCATAGATCGCCGCCTCCAGATCGCTCAGCGTCACGTTGCGCGGGTCATGTTCGGCGACGATCCGCCCTGCTGCCATGTGCAGGATGCGGTCGGCGTTGAAATAGACCTCGGGCACCTCGTCCGAAATCAGCAGGATCGCCAACCCCATGTCGGCCAGTTTGCGGGTAATCTCAAAGATCCCGGCACGGGCACCGACATCAACCCCCACCGTCGGACTGTCCAGGATGAGCAGCCGCGGTTCGGTCGCCAGCCATTTGGCCAGCACCACCCGTTGCTGGTTGCCGCCCGAAAGCGTTGAAATCGGGTCTTGCGGGGTGCCGATGCGCACCGCGAATTCGTGCAGGCGGTGGGTCACGAGGTCGGCCTTCTTGCGGTCCGAGATCAGCCCGGCACGCCCGGTGATTTTGGCCAGCACTGGCAGCACGATGTTGTCGGCGATCGACTGCTGCTGGATCAGGCCAAGCGACAGCCGGTCTTCCGAGACATAGCCGATACCGGCCGCAACCGCATCACGGTTGGAATGCAGCCGCAGTGCGCGGCCATCAAGCCGCATGGTGCCGCGGTCTGGCCGGGTCATGCCGAAAATGCTGTGCGCAAGCTCGGTGCGACCTGCGCCGATCAGGCCGGTCAAGCCCAGCACCTCGCCAGCGCGAATGGTCAGCGAAATGTCGTCGAACTCGCCGTCGCGGCCCAGCCGGTCAAGCTCCAGCACCGGGCGCTCGGCGCTCATGTCGCGCGCGGCGACCGCGTGAGAGAGAGTCTTGCCGGTCATCAACTCGGTCAGCCGCAATTGCGTCATGCCTTCGGCATCGAAGACCCCGACCAGCCGGCCATCGCGCAGCACGCTGACGCGCTCGGCGATCTCCAGCACCTCGGCCAGCCGGTGGCTGACAAACACCACCGCCACACCACGCTCGGAAAGGCTGCGCACCAGCGCCAGCAGGCTGTCGGTTTCGCTTTGGGTCAGCGAGGCGGTGGGTTCGTCCATGAAGATCAACCGTGCCTCACCGGCGAGTGCGCGGGCAATGGCGACGATCTGCCGCTGCGCGATCGGCAACGTGCGCAGCCGCGCGCCTAGGTCGAGCGAAACACCCAGCCGTTCCAGCACCGCGCTTGCCATGGCGCGCATCGCGCCATAGCGCACACGGCGCGGCAGCCCGCCCACCAGCGTGTCAAAGGCGATGTTTTCGGCCACCGTCATTTCGGGGAACAGCGCGAGGTCTTGCCAGATCACCGCAATGCCGCGGCGCCGCGAGGCGGTGGGGGTGATGTGGTTGGCGGGTTCGCCGAAAATCTCGATCTCGGCACCAGCCTCGGGCGAATAGACGCCGGTGATGATCTTGATCAGCGTGCTCTTGCCGCAGCCGTTTTCGCCCGCGAGGCAATGCACCTCGCCACGCCGCACCTCGAATGAGACATCGTCGAGTGCATGGACGCCGCCAAACACCTTCGAGATATGGCGGAGCCGCAACGCCGAGCCTTCGGCCTCGGCGTTGGCAGGCAGGGGGGCGGGCACAGCGGACATGATCACTCCAGATTGGTGTGGCGCGCGCGCATTGCTTCGGGCGTGACGGCGAGCCGGGCGATCAGCTTGAGGATCATCACCTCGAACAGCACGAACAGCGCCCCTTCGAACAGCGACCCCATCGGCAGCACCGAGCTTTTCTTTGGGCCCTGATCGTCGGCCATGGTCTGTGCGGGCAGGGTCAGCACGAAATCGGCCAGCGCGGCACTGCGGCTGACCGGCTGCGCGGTGATGAACAAGATCGAGGCACCGGCAGCCTTGGCAACCCCCATTAGCGCCAGCGCGGTAGAAATCTCGCCCGGCCCGCAGGTGACGATGAACAGATCGCCCTTGCCGACCGGCGGCGTGGTCATGTCGCCTTCGACCGCGACCGGCACACCCATGTGGTAAAGCCGCATCGCGAAGCCCATGATCTGTAGCCGCTCGCGGCCACCACCAAAGACCACCGTGGTTTTCGCCTTGGCGATCATCTCGATCGCGGTGTTCACCGCGGCGTCGTCGAGCCGTGCAAAGACGGCACCCAGTTCTGCCAGCGCCGTGGCATAGAGCGTATTCATATTGCGGTCCTGAGTTTGTGACAATTTGCTGAAGGTGGGGCCGCCGCCATTGGCGGCAGCCCCGAAGTCAGTCGATCACAGCCCGAGGTCTGCCAGAGCGTCAACAGTATCTGCGTTGATGTTCAGCAGGTTGTCGGTGATGATGTCAAGGTTCGCCACATCGGGGTGGACCACGCCAAGGCCGGGAATTTCCATGCCGTCGGTAATCGCGGTGCCGTCAATCAGAAGCTTGCCCATCGTCACGAACACGCGGCCTGCTTCGGCCGGGTTCCACATGAAGCCACCCGAGATGACGCCGTCCTTGACCAGCTTGCGGCCCTGACCGGGCGAGAACGGCCCGAGCACGAACACCTGACCGGTCATGCGGCGTTCCTCGATGGCGCGGCCGGCACCGATCGGACCCTGGCTGCCGAACGCCAGGAAACCGCGCAGGTTCGGGTTGGCGGCCATCAGATCGAGCGCGGTCTTGCGGCTGTCGTCAACCGATTCGGCAACGCCATAACGCTCGCCGATCAGCTTCATTTCGGGGTATTTCGCCGCGATATAGGCGTTTGCCGCGTCAGCCCAGGCGTTGTGCAGCGGCACCGTCAGCGAGCCCACGAACATCGCGTATTCGCCTTTTCCACCCATCTTCTGGGCCAGCAGCTCGGCATGCGCCTCGCCAAAGCCCTGCACCGAGGCAAGTTCGAAATCCCAGTCGACGTTGGTCAGGCCGGGGCCTTCGTGGGCAATCACCTTGATGCCCGCCGCGCGGGCCTTGGCCAGCACCGGCTCGAGCGCGGCTTCGTCGTTTGGCACCACGCCGATCACATCGACACCCTTGGCGATCAGGTCTTCGATGGCGCGCACCTGCAGCGCCGGGTCGGCCGAGGTCGGGCCGACCATGAAGGCGTCGATGCCAAGTTCGGCGGCCCTTTCCAGAATGCCCATTTCCATCGCGTTGAACCACGGAATGCCGCCGATTTTCACGACGACACCCATGGTCGGGCGGGTCTGGGCCTGCGCCGATACGGCAAGACCAAGCGCCAGTGCAGCACCCGCAAGGGTGCCTAGCAGTTTCTTCATCATTGTCTCCTCCCAAATGCCCGCCGGGGTCCGGCAGAGCTAAAACAATCGATTGTGCAACAAAACCTGAAACGATGCTCGCTTCACTCGACCGCACGTTTTTCAGCAGTGGCGGGTTTTCGGCGATCTCGGGCGTCAGTTGCTCAATCGATGTTGCAATCCTTGTGCCTTGCTTGCAGAGTCGTCAACAGATTTTTGCGAAGTGCCCCGAACGGCGAACAGACATGAGACGCACAGGATCGAAGCCAACCATCTACGACATCGCACGACTGTCGGGTGCCTCGCCCTCAACCGTGAGCGCCGCGCTGAACGGTAGCTGGAAGGACCGCCGCATCCGCGAGGAAACGGCACAGCGCATCCGCGACGTGGCGGCTGCCGAGGGTTATTCGATCAACATGCAGGCGCGTGGGCTTCGCAAGGCGCGCTCGGGGCTGGTTGGCATGATCCTGCCCGCGCATGACAACCGCTTTTTCTCGTCGCTCAGCCAGCATTTCACCACCGAGGCCTGGCGACGCGGGCTGTGCCCGGTGATCGTTTCCACCCGCCGCGAGCCGCAGGAAGAGGTGCGCTCGCTCGAAAGCCTTCTGTCCTACGCGATTGATTCGGTGTTCATTGCCGGGGCGACCGACCCCGAAGCGCTCAGCCGCATCTGCCATCAAGTCGGGCTGGCGCATGTGTTCATCGACCTGCCATCGATGCAGTCGCCCTCGGTGGTGTCCGACAACGCGGCGGGCGCCGCGATGCTTGCGCGCAAGATCATCGAGACGATGCCGGCTGTAGATGACCCGCGCCGCGCAAAGCCCTACCTTTTAGGCGGCGACCCGCGGCTTTACGCCTCGTCGCGCCGCATTGCGGCCTTTCGCGAGGCGGTCACTGAGATGCGCGGCCATTGTGACGACGATCAGGTGATAGCCTGCGGCTATGTGCCCGCCCGCGCCGCGGAGGAGATGGAGCGGTTGATCGACCGCATTGGCGGGTTGCCCGCAGGGCTGTTCATCAACTCGATTCCGGCCTTCGAAGGCGCGCTAAGCCACCTTGTGCTTCTGCCGCCCGCAGCCTTCGCGCAAAGCGTGATCGGCTGTTACGACTACGACCCCTTTGGTGCCTTCCTGCAGTTTCCGGTCTACATGGTCTGGCAGGATTCGCATGCGCTGGTGCAACGCGCATTTGCTTTGCTTGATCAGGGGGCCAAGACGCCGGTGCTCGAAATGATCCCGCCGGTGCTGGTGCCGCCGCGCACGATTCTGCCCGGCACCCTCAGCGAGCAGGGCTGATCGCGCCACCTGTGCTGTTGATTTCAACCCAGAACTGCGCCCGGCTTTCCACCGAGAAGCGAGCCACCTCTGACTATGAATTTCAGGTCATGCTGGGGTCAAGGCTGGGTTTGTCTCCTTCTTTTTCTGGCTGCGGCTGCCGAACTGGCTTTGAGGCGGAAGCTGACGTTTCCGGTCTGAGGGATGAGGCGGGGATGGGTGAGGCGGTCGAACAAGGCAATGGCCATCTTGGCGTCACCGAAGACCATTGCCCATTGGCTGAAGCTGAGTTTGATCGCGGCTATGATCGAGGTGCGCTGGTAGGGTGGCTTGTCAGGTAAAACGGCAACTGCCGAACGGACCCGCCCATTCCTATCCACCCACCTCACCTCCCCCTCCGTCCGAAGCCTCGCAACGGACGGCCTGACAAAACTTCAGGGGCAAGATTGGGCACCGATCACCCCGACAGAGGGGCAATTTGCACTCTGAGACACGCTTGATGCTTGCTTCTGCTGGAGGAAAATCGTCGCGCGCTCGCAGCATCAACTCGTAGTCAGCAGCCGCGTTGATCATGGCGCTTGCGCCTTGCGAAAATGCCAATCTCATCTGCAGCCTGCCTTTGGACTATCTGGTCGTGCTCGGCCATCATCACCGCCGTCGACGCGCATTTCTTTTCATCGGTGCCGAGCGTGTTCCTGAAAAGGGTTTTCGCTGCGACAGAGAGCGTCAGGTCCGGGGCGTTCTTGTGCGCCTGATAGGTCTCTCGCGCGGCGTCGATTCTGGCGAGGAAGCTGTTGATGATTCCGAGCGCGAGTCGCGCGCGCTTGCGCGCATCGGACCGCAGATCCTTCTCGACCAGCTCGCGCGCTCCGACGATATTGCGAAGTTCCTCGGGCACGGTGATGCGGACGAGCCACTTGCCCCGGAGGTTTTGGACGTATTGCACGCCTGCCTAAAAGACCTTGTTTGTAGCAGTCCTTGTAGCAGAGCTTGAGCATACGCCTTTGAAAAGTGGGGTTTTGAAATAAATCAATACCATAGGAAGGGGAGGGGTGAGAGGCTGGACAACGACCCAAGCGGGGCTCGTTACGGCTGCTTCCTTCCGGACCTGACCGGGTTGGCGAGGCGCTCGCCCGCGCCAACCTCTCGGGGGGCGATATAGGCGGGCGGGGGCGGCGATGCAAGCGGCTTGCAAAGGCCCCCGCGCCCGGCCCCGGTCACTTCAGCGCGCGGTCCTTGGTGCTCGGCAGGAAGTTGGTGGAGAAGTAAAGATCACGGTCCTCCGAGTTGATGAAGTCAGGGTTGTCTTGCAGCTGCGCGACGTTCCATTCCTGCCGGGCCTGGCTTGGCGTGCCAAAACCGTTTTCGAGAACATATGGCGTCAGCACGTTTTCCGCGATGATCATGCGCAGGCGTTCGGCCTCGACGCCTGGATCAAGCTCGGGCTTGCGCGCCACCACGGCGGCGATCGCCGCATCGGGGTCGGCCATTGTCGCCTTCCAGCCCTTCAGCACGGCGGCGACCAGTTTCGACACGGTGGCAGAGGAAGATTTGGCAAAATCGGAGTTGACCACGAGAACCTGACCGTAAAGCACCAAGCCATTGTCAGCCATTGGCAGCACGGTCAGGTCGTCGGCCGAAACGCCAAGCCGCGCCAGATCGGGCAAGAGGTCGTAGCTCAGGCCCGCGACGGCATCGACCTCGCCCGCCGCAAGTGCCGCTGCAAGGGCGGCGGGGTCGCGGTGCTTGAGGGTGAAATCGGTCAGTGAAAGCCCGTTTGAATTGGCCAGGTTCAGCATGCGGAACCTCATCAGGCTTTCGCTGTCATAGCCCACGACGTGCCCGGCGAGGTCTGCCACCGAGGTGATGCCATGCGATTTCAGGCCGACAACAGTGAATGCTGCGCGGTCATGAATGACCATCACCGATATCGCCGAAGCACCGGGGTTCATGGTGACATATTCGGCGAAGGTCGGAAAATCGACGATACCCATTGCGTAAGTGCCCATCGCCACCCGGCTTACCGCGTCAAGCGCGCTGCGGGTGGGACGCACGTCAACGTTAAGCCCCTCCGCCTCGAAGATGCCGCTGTCATCGGCGAACACATAGGCCGCCGAAGCGCCGCTGATCGGGCCGTCGATGGCAATGCGCAATTCGGTTTGGGCCGTTACGGGACTGGCAAAAGCCAGAATTGTGAATGCGGTCGCAAGTATTCTGGACATCGACAGATCCTTCCCGGCTGACGCAGACCGTCAGTCTGCAATTTGTCGCCGATCGGTGCGGGCGGGTGCCTCGGGCCGGTCGCCTGCCCCGGCTTAGCGCCCGACCCCGGCAAGGGCGATGAAAAACCCCGTGATGTGGCGAGTTTGCGGCGATATGGCGCAGTGCATTTTGTGACGCATGGGCTGGTTCGCCGAAGGCAGTTCAGAAACGAATACGATAGCGCGCAAAACCATTCCCGCCGATGCCCAGCGGCTCCAGCCGCAGGCCCTCGATCTCGGGCAGGCAGCGCGCGGCACCCGGCCCGGTCTCGAAAAGCGCGGATGTGCCCGGCATCGGGCAAAACCGCCAGCTTGCGCGTTGCCGGGGTGCCAGAGTCCCTTGCCGCGCCACGAAGCGCTGCAAGATGTCGCGGTTGGCCTCAATCCCCTCCAGCACCACCCGATCCGGCCCGAGGCCCGGAAAGCGGCCGCCACCCGAGGCGCGGTAGTTGTTGGTGGCGACAACGAACTGCGCGCCGGGGTCGAGCGGTGCCCCGCCAAACCGCAGATCGCGTATTCGCCGTGCCTTGGGGGCCAGCAATGCGCCATCGGCGCCGTAGCGCGAGGGCTGGGCCAGATCGATCTTGAATTCGAGCCCGTCGATGACATCGAAATTGTAGCCCGGAAACTCCGGATCGAGCAGTATCTGATCCTGTGCGTCCGGAACCAGACGGTTGAAGATGCCTGCCGAACGCTCCAGCCACTCGCACAGTTCGGCACCATTCACCCTGACGGCGCGAATGGTGTTGGGATATTCGTAGAAATCCGCGATGCCACGCAGCGCGATATCGCCTGCGGGAACGTCGGTGAAATGCGTCGGCCCGCCGCGCCCTCCGGTCTTGAACGGTGCGGTTGCCGACAAAAGCGGCAGCGCTGCGTATTCGGTGCCTGCCAGCGCTTCGGCCACATGCCAGCGCTGCGCTTCGGCCACCAGCTTGCCCACCGGATCGTGCGACAAGAGCGCAAAGTAGCTGTGCATCGGCACCGCGCTGCGCCCCACCGGTCGGCGGATATAGCCAAGGGTTGCCTGATGGTCGGCTGCGGTGGCGGCAAGCACCGCCGGATGCTGCAAGGTGAGCGGGGTAACGCTGTTGTCGGGGTTCTTGCGAAACACCGGTGCGGCGCTGGCGGTCGCGGAGCACACCCGCCAGCGACCTTCGCAATGATCGAGCACGAGGTCGATCAGCCCCAGATGCGAGCCGAAGGCACCTGCCATGACCGAGGGAATGCCGTGCAGGCGGCCGGCCGAGGCATCGATGCCGGGCAGCTTCGGCACCGCGTCGGCCGGAAAGACCAGATGGCTGTGACCGAGCATCAGCGCATCAATGCCCGCCACCCGTGACAGGGGCAGGGCGGCGTGTTCCTGCCCCGGCACATGGTCGGGGGCCCCGATGCCGGTATGCGCCAGCACCAGCACCAGATCGGCCCCTGCCGCGCGCAGATGCGGCACCCATGCCGCCGCTGTTTCGACGATGTCGCGGGTTTCGATCCGGCCGCTGAGGTGCTTGTGGTCCCAGATGGTGATCTGCGGCGGTGTCAGGCCAAGCACACCTATGCGGATGTCGCGGGGCACGCCATCATCACAGACAAGTTTGCGATCAAGGACCGCAGAACCGGGCAGCAACAAGGTGTCGCTCAACGGCCCGTCGGCACCGAGCCTTTGTGCAGCGTTTGCCGCCAGCACGGGAAACTCGGCACCGCCGAGCGCGGCAAGCAAGAACTCCAGCCCGTAGTTGAAATCGTGGTTGCCCAAGGTTGCCGCGTCATAGCCGAGCGCATTCATCGCAGCGATGGCGGCGTGCGGAGCGCCTTTGTCAAGGCCGCGCTCAAGTGCCAGATAATCGCCGAGCGGATTGCCTTGCAGGTAATCTCCGCAGTCAAAGAGCATCGCATTGGGCACCTCGGCGCGAAGCTGTGAGATCAGGCCTGCGGCGTGGGCAAGGCCAAATGCTTCGGCGGCGCAATCCGAATAGTAATTGTAGGGGAGCAGATGCATGTGCAGGTCGGTCGTCTGCAAAAGGCGCAACTGCGCCCGTTCGGGGCCTGCCGGGCGCATGGCCTGCGGCGCGGTCATTGAAGCGCCCTCTTGGTGTCGGAACTGGTGGGGCGAGTTACAAACGAGATCATGGGCTTGTCTTTGGAACCTGTGCAATCTGGTGCGCTCTTGAGCGTAATGCGATGTGGCATGCGCGGCTATCCATAAAATTGAATTCCTTATGAAAATACAATTTATAGTTGTAACTGCGCCAAACTTCCGCCGAGGTCTGGCGCAGTGCGGGCTATCGTGGCAGCTATCGCATCAGCTCGAAAGCGGGGAGGAATGCGGATGCGCGACGGTGCCGGGTTTGCCTTTGCCGGATCGGGACTTGATCGGGCGGCAGTCGCGCGTGCCGCGCCCGAAAGGGTTGCGGTGCTTTTTGCCTCTCCGGGCGCGCAGGTTCTGCCGCTTTGGCGCGGCCGCCCACTTTTTGCAGGGGATGCGCTCGGCTGGCTTGCGCCCGGCCATGCGATTCTGGCCGATGCCGCTGACGCCCCGATATTTCTGGCAGCCGAGGCCGGGCAGGCATGGTTTGCCCTCGACCTTTCAGACTGGCAGCCCGATCCGCCTGCCGCTGCGGCTCCGAGCGTTTTTGACGCGGGCGACCAGCGCCACCCGCTTTTGCCCGAGCCATTCGTGTTTGGCGAGTTGCGCAACCGCATGGCAGGCTTGGGTGCGCGCGAAGGCGAATTGGCGGCGATGGCGCGGGCATTGAGCGAATGGCACCGCTCGCACGGCTATTGCGCGCGCTGCGGTGGCGCGAGCCAGCCCAGCCACGCGGGTTGGCAGCGGCATTGCCCGACCTGCAAGGCAGACCATTTTCCGCGCACCGATCCGGTGGTCATCATGCTGGTCACGCGCGGCAACTGCACCTTGCTCGGGCGCGGCCCCGGCTGGCCTGCGGGCAGCTATTCATGCCTTGCGGGCTTTGTGGAGCCCGGCGAGACCGTCGAGGCGGCGGTGCGCCGCGAGGTGGCCGAGGAAACCGGTGTCAGGGTGGGCGCGGTGCGCTATGTTACCAGCCAGCCCTGGCCCTTTCCCGCCTCGCTCATGCTCGGCTGCCATGGCGAGGCGCTGGATACCGATCTGACCTGCGACCCTCTCGAGATCGAGGATGCCCGCTGGGTCTCGCGCGAGGATCTGGCCAAGGTTCTCGCTGGCAGCCACCCGGAAATCCGTGCGCCACGCCGCGGAGCCATTGCCGCGGATTTGCTGCACCGGTGGCTTGCGGATCGTCTGCATTGACGGCAGAACGGGCAGCGGCACCGCGCCTATGGAGGTAACGATTCATGAAATTTTCCAGCCGCGAAGACATTGAGGCCCCGATAGAGCGTGTATTTGCCGCGATGACGGATTTTCAGGCGTTGGAAACGGCGGCGCTGCGGCGCGGGGTGCAATTGCGCAGGCTTGATGCGCGCGCCGGAACCGGGCCCGGCATGTCGTGGGATATCGGCTTTCGCTATCGCGGCAAGATGCGGGCTCTGGTCGGCACGGTTTCGGCGCATGAGCCGCCCGAGCGGCTTGCCTTTGACGCCAGCGCGCAGGGTTACGAGGTGACGATGGTATTTTCGCTGCTGGCCTTGTCGCGCCAGCGCACGCGGATCAGCACCGAAATGGAGGTGCGGCCGCGCAGCCTTCCGGCGCGGCTCTTGCTGCAATCGGCGCGGCTGGGGCGTGCCGCGCTGGCGCGCCGCTATTCGGACCGGATCCGGCTGATTGCGCTGGAGCTTGAAGACCGCGCCGCGCGTGCGCCAGTAGCCGGCGCTGGCACCTAATAGCGGCGCGGATCGGCCGGATAGACGCCGAGGAGTGCCATCGACGAGGTGAAATAGCCCAGTTCGTCAAGCGCCAGCCGCACATTGTGGTCATCCGGGTGGCCTTCGATGTCTGCATAGAACTGGGTGGCGGTGAAGGTGCCGTCAACCATGTAGCTTTCCAGCTTGGTCATGTTGATGCCATTGGTCGCAAAGCCGCCCATCGCCTTGTAGAGCGCCGCCGGAATGTTGCGCACGCGGAACACGAAGGTGGTCATCATCGGCCCGGTGCCGCGCCGGGTCAGGTTCGGCTCGCGCGACATGATGAGAAAGCGCGTGGTGTTGTGTTCGCGGTCCTCGATGTGGCGGGCGAGCAGATCGAGGCCGTAGATCTCGCCTGCAAGCTCGCTGGCGAGCGCGGCCAGTTTCGCGTCGCCGCGCTCGGCGACAAGCTTGGCCGAACCCGCGGTATCGGCCCCGGTGACCGGGCGCAGGCCGTGACGGCGCAGAAAGTCGCGGCACTGGCCAAGCAGCACGGTGTGACTCATTGCCGCTTCCACGTCTTCGATCCGGGTGCCGGGAACCGCCAGAAGGTTGATGTGCACGCGCACGAAGGCTTCTTCAATGATGTGCAGACCGCTTTCGGGAAGCAGGTGGTGAATGTCGGCCACGCGCCCCGCAGTCGAGTTCTCGACAGGTAGCATGGCAAGGTCTGCATTGCCTTTTCGCACCATCTCGATAGCGTCTTCGAAGGTTGCGCAGGGCACCGCTTCCATGTTCGGGCGGGCTTCGCGGCAGGCCTGGTGCGAGTAGGCACCGGGTTCGCCCTGAAAGGCAATGCGACCGGTCTGGCGGTTCAGCGTCATGCGGGTTTCCTCGTGGCTCCGGGGCGATCTGGCGCGGTCACATCTGCGCCTGCGGCTAACTATACCTTGAAAACTGGCAGGGGAAGCGGTTAGAAGCCCGATCAGACATTCCACGCGGGGGGAACGACATGTTCAACATGATGAATTGGATCAAGCTGGCCGGTGCGACGATCGCATCGCTGCTTGTGTTTCTTTTGGGCAGCTGGGCGGCGAACACGATTTACAGCACCGGTACGGGTGCGGAGGTGGCGCATGCTCCGGCAACGGCACCAGCGGCCACAGCGCCCGCTGCTACTGCTCCCGCCGCCGCTGCCCCCGCGGCCGTGGTTGCAGCGACAGCACCCGCCGCCGCGGCAGCGGCCTTTGAGCCGCCCGCGCTTTCCGCGCCCGTGGCCGACCAGATTGCCGCCGCCGACCTCGCCGCTGGCGAAAAGGTCTGGCTGAAATGCAAGGCCTGCCACAGGCTTGACGGCAAGAACGGCGTTGGCCCGGCGCTGAACGGCATCTTTGGCCGCGTCACCGGTTCTGTCGAGGGCTTCAAGTATTCGGATGCGAACAAGAATGCGCATGTCACCTGGACCCCCGAGGTGATGAACGACTACCTGTCGAACCCCAAGACCTACATGCCCGGCAACAAGATGACCTTCGTTGGTCTGCCGCTCGAGGCTGACCGCATCAACGTGATAGCATGGCTGATGGCAAATGGTGGCGCTGCCGATGGTGCGGTTCCCGCCGCTGCTGCGCCGACCGCCGAACCCGCCGCATCGGCACCAGCAGCCGAGGCCGCTGCTGCGGCACCCGCGCTGGTGCCGATCGAAAGCGCCGACGGTGCCACGCTGGTGGCGCGCCTTGCCAGCGCCGATGTCGCGGCAGGTGGGGCGATCTTTGAACAATGCGCCGCCTGCCACAAGCTTGACGGCACCAACTCGGTCGGCCCCTACCTGAACGGCGTGCTCGGACGCGCCACCGCGCAGGCCGAAGGCTATGCCTATTCGGAAGCCAACAAGGCCGCGAACCAGACCTGGACCGCCTCGACGATCTACCGCTATCTGGTTGATCCGCAATCGGTGCTGCCGGGCACAGCGATGACCTTTGCCGGCCTGCCCAACGATCAGGACCGCATCAACGTGATCGCCTGGTTGCTGTCGAACGGCGGCGTCGCCGAGAAGGACCTGCAATCGGCCCAGGATGCGCTGGCGCTGGGTGCAGCACAGGCCGCAGCAGCTGCGACTGTGCCCGCCGTTGCCGAAGTGCCAGCACCCACTGCCGCTGCTCCTGCGGCCACCGAAGCGGTTGCTGCCCCGGCCGCCGCGGCTGGCGGTGAGGCCCCGATTGCCGAGCGTCTTGCGACCGCAGATCTGGAAGCCGGCTCGAAGGTCTTTGCCAAATGCAAGGCCTGCCACAAGCTCGATGGCAAGAACGCCGTAGGCCCGCATCTCGATGGGCTGTTCGGGCGGGTGTCGGGTGCCGTCGAGGGCTACAAATACTCCGACGCCAACAAGGCCGCCGGGGTGACCTGGACGGTCGAAGTGCTCGACGCCTATCTGGCCGACCCGAAAGCCTACATGCCCGGCAACAAGATGACCTTCGTCGGTTTGCCGAAGCCTGAAGACCGCGCCAACGTGATCGCCTGGCTGCAGGCAAACGGCGGCTGAAGCGGCTGCGGCGGAACAAAACCCGCAAAGGCCGCGCCCTCGGGTGCGGCCTTTCGCATTTTCAAGGCCTTCTCACGCATTCGCGCCTTGATGCGAAGCCCCTCTGGCCGTTACCTTGGCCAGAGGGGTGCCCCGTGCGGGCGCGGCAATCTGGAGGGATGGCGATGGCGAAGGTGGCAGTTCGGCGTTCGGCAAGACCGATCGATCTTGCGGCGGCTACGCTTTTGGCGGCGGCGCTCTGGCTGGTGCTGGCGCTCGGTGCGATGGCGCAGGTATCGACGATCCGCTCGCACGGGATTTCGACCTTTGGCGATCTCAAATATGGCCCGGATTACGCGCATCTCGATTACGTCAACCCGAATGCGCCCAAGGGTGGCGAAATCTCGATCTGGGCATCGGGTGGGTTTGACAGCTACAATCCCTACTCGATCAAGGGCCGCGCCGCGGCGCTTTCCTCGGCACCGCTCGAGTCGCTGCTGACCGGCACCTCGGACGAAATCGGTTCGGCCTACGGGCTTCTGGCCGAAAGCATGGAATACCCCGAAAGCCGCGACTGGGTGATTTTCACCCTGCGCGCCGAAGCGCGCTTTTCCGATGGCTCGCCACTGACCGCCGAAGACGTGCTGTTTTCCTATGAGCTTTTGCGCGACAAGGGCCTGTCGAGTTTTCGCGGGGTGATCAGCCAGATGATCGCCGGGGCAGAGGTGCTCGACCCCTTGCACATCAAATTCACCTTCATGCCCGACTTCCCGCGCCGTGACGTGATTCAGGCTGCGGGTGGGTTGCCGGTGTTTTCCAAGGCGGAATTCACCTCCAGCGGGCGCGACTTGCAGGAAACCTCGAATATTCCTTATATCGGCTCCGGTCCCTACGTTTTCGACAGCGCCGACGAGGGGCGGCGCGTGGTCTGGCGGCGCAACCCCGACTACTGGGGGCAGAACCTTCCGATCAACATCGGCCGCAACAACTTCGACCGCATTCGCATCGAGTATTTTGCCGATTACGAGGCCGCGTTCGAGGGCTTCAAGGCGGGTGCCTATACTTTCCGCAACGAAGCATCTTCGCTGATCTGGGCGACACGCTACAACTTTCCCGCGCTCAACAACGGCTGGGTGGTCAAGCGCGAATTGCCGAATGGCAATATCGGCAGCGGCCAGAGCTTCGTGCTCAACCTGCGCCGCGAGAAGTTCCAGGATCCGCGCGTGCGCGAAGCGCTGGGGTTGATGTTCAACTTCGAATGGTCAAATGAAACGCTGTTCTACGGGATCTATGCGCGCACCACCTCGTTTTGGGACAACAGCGAACTGGCCGCAAGCGGCACCCCGTCGCCCGAAGAGCTGGCGCTTTTGACCCCGCTCGCTGACCAGTTGCCGCCCGGCGTGCTGACCGATCCGGCGGTGCTGCCGCCAACCTCGGGTGCCAACCAGCTTGACCGCGCCAACATGCGGCTTGCCGCAGCGCTTCTCGATGAAGCGGGCTGGGCGGTGGGTGCCGATGGCATGCGCCGCAATGCCAGGGGCGAAACGCTGGTGGTCGAGTTCCTGAACGAAAGCCAGAGCTTTGACCGGGTGATCAACCCCTATGTGGAGAACTTGCGCGCGATTGGCGTTGATGCGGTCCACAACCGGGTGGATGACGCCCAGATGACCTCGCGCGAGCGCAGCCACGATTTCGACATCGTCACCGATCAGTTGGGGCAGGATTACATCCCTGGCTCGGGCCTGCAACAATACTTCGGTTCGGCCAGCACCGAAGACGCTTTCAACACCATGGGTCTGCAAAGCCCGGCGGTCGATGCGCTGATCTCCAATATCGAGGCAGCCGATACCCGTGCGGAAATGACGGTTGCGGTGCAAGCGCTCGACCGGGTGCTGCGCGCCTACCGCTTCTGGGTGCCGCAATGGTTCAAGGATTCGCATACGGTTGCCTATTTCGACATGTATGAACACCCCGAGACCTTGCCGCCCTATTCGCTGGGCGAGTTGGATTTCTGGTGGGTAAACGCCGAAAAGGCCGCAACACTGAAAGCCGCCGGCGCGTTCTGACGCGGGCAAATAGGGCAGGGGCGTAACACGAGGCATGGGCGCCTATATCCTCAGGCGGTTGCTGTTGATCGTCCCGACGTTGTTCGGGATCATGCTGATCAACTTCGCGCTGACCCAGTTCGTGCCGGGTGGCCCGATCGAGCAGATCATCGCCCAGATGGAGGGCGAGGGCGACGTGTTCCGCAACATCTCTGGCGGCGGCGACGCGGGCGCACAGGACACCGGCGGCCTCGGCAATGAAGAACGTTACCGCGGCGCGCGCGGCCTGCCGCCGGAAATGCTCGATGCGCTTGAAGTGCAGATGGGATTTGCGCGCATCGTCTGCGACGCCGGGCATGTTGGCGAGCCGAACCTCAAGTCTGCCGATTGCCGCAAGGAAAAGATTTCGGCGGTGCGGCAGTTCTTCATCATGATGGGCAATTACCTGCGCTTCGACTTTGGCGAGAGCTTCTTTCACTCGACCTCGGTGATTGGCCTCGTGCTCGACAAGATGCCGGTGTCGATCACGCTGGGGCTTTGGTCAACGCTGCTGGCCTATTTCATCTCGATCCCGCTTGGCATCCGCAAGGCGGTGCGCGATGGCACCGCGTTTGACACCTGGACCTCGGGCGCGATCATCGTGGGTTACGCGATCCCCGGTTTTCTGTTCGCGGTCTTGCTGATGGTGCTGTTCGCCGGTGGCAGTTACTGGAAGATCTTCCCGCTGCGGGGGCTGACCAGCGAGAATTGGGGCGAATTGAGCATGATCGGCAAGGCGCTCGACTACCTCTGGCACATCACGCTGCCGGTGGTCGCCTCGACGATTTCCAGTTTTGCCACGCTGACCCTGCTCACCAAGAACAGCTTTCTCGACGAGATTAACAAGCAATATGTCGTAACCGCGCGGGCCAAGGGCCAGACCGAGCGCCGCGTGCTTTACGGGCATGTCTTCCGCAACGCCATGCTGATTGTCATTGCCGGGTTTCCCTCGCTGTTCCTCGGTGTGTTCTTCGGCGCGTCGATCCTGATCGAAACGATCTTTTCGCTCGATGGCCTCGGGCGGCTCGGGTTCGAGGCGGCGGTGGCGCGGAACTATCCGGTCATTTTCGGCACGCTCTATTTCTTCGGGCTGATCGGGCTTCTGGTCGGCATCCTCTCGGACCTGATGTATGTCTTTGTCGATCCGCGCATCGATTTTGAACGGAGGGCCGGGTGAAGCTTTCGCCTCTCAACGCCCGCCGCTGGCGGAATTTCAAATCGAACCGCCGGGCGTTCTGGTCGCTCTGGATATTTCTTGCGGCCTTCGGCTTGTCGCTCTTGGCCGAGGTCATTGCCAACGACAAGCCGATGCTGGTGAGCTACCGGGGCGAGTTCTACTTTCCCGCCTACCGCTTCTACCCCGAAACCGCATTTGGCGGCGATTTCCGCACCCAGGCGATATACCGCGACCCGGCGGTGCAATGCCTGATCGTTTCGGGCGGGCGGCAGGAATGCTGGGACGACCCCGCGGGCGTGACCGCAGAGGCAAGAACCGGCATGGTGGCAGGCGAGGCGGTAGAGCGCGGCTGGATCATCTGGCCGCTGATCCGCTACCATTACCGCACCATCAACAACGTCGGTTCCGCACCATCGGCACCCGATGCCAGGCACTGGCTCGGCACCGATGACACCGCGCGCGATGTCACGGCGCGGGTGATCTACGGCTTTCGCACCTCGGTGCTGTTCGCGCTGATCGTGACCGGCATATCCTCGGTGCTGGGCATCGCGGCGGGGGCGGTGCAGGGCTATTTCGGCGGCCGCACCGACCTCATATTCCAGCGCGCGCTGGAAATCTGGGGCTCGACGCCCTCGCTTTATGTCATCATCATCCTGTTCGCGATCCTCGGACGCAGTTTCTGGCTTCTGGTGTTCGTCTCGATCCTGTTCGGCTGGCCGGCGCTGACCGGCGTGGTGCGGGCCGAGTTCTTGCGGGCGCGCAATTTCGAATATGTCCGCGCCGCGCGCGCGCTCGGGGTTACCGACCGGGTCATCATGTTCCGCCACATCCTGCCGAACGCCATGGTCGCAACGCTGACGCTGATGCCTTTCGTGGTGACCGGCGCAATCTCGGGCCTCGCCTCGCTCGATTACCTTGGGTATGGCCTGCCCTCGTCGGCACCCAGCCTTGGCGAGCTGGCGCTTCAGGCCAAGCAGAACCTGCAAGCGCCGTGGCTTGGGTTTTCGGCCTTTTTCACCTTTGCGCTGATGCTCTCGCTGCTGGTTTTCATCTTTGAAGGTGTGCGCGACGCCTTCGACCCGCGAAAGACCTTCAAATGAGCGCTGGGCAGACCAGCGTTGGTCAGATGGCAACCGTGCTGGAGGTGAAAGACCTGCGGGTGAATTTTCGCCAGGACGGGCAAACCATCGGGGCGGTGCGGGGAGCCAGCTTCGCCGTCGGCAAGGGCGAGACGGTGGCGCTGGTGGGCGAGTCCGGCTCTGGCAAGTCGGTGACGGCGCTGGCGACAGTGGCGCTGCTGCCCGGCAGCGCCGAGGTTTCGGGCTCGATCCGCTATCTGGGGCAGGAAATGGTCGGGGCCAGCAAGGCCTTGCTGCTGAAGGTGCGCGGCAACGACATCAGCTTCATCTTTCAGGAGCCGATGACCAGCCTGAACCCGCTGCACACGATCGAAAAGCAGCTTGCCGAAAGCCTTGCGCTGCATCAGGGCCTGCAAGGCGCGGCAGCGCGCGGGCGGATTGTCGAACTGCTGGAAAAGGTCGGCATCGATAACCCCGTGCGGCGGCTGGCGGATTATCCGCATCAGCTATCGGGCGGTCAGCGGCAGCGGGTGATGATCGCCATGGCGCTGGCGAACGGGCCCGAGCTGCTGATAGCCGACGAGCCGACGACGGCGCTTGATGTGACGATTCAGGCGCAGATCCTTGAACTTCTGGCCGGGTTGAAGCGCGCCGAAGGCATGAGCCTTTTGTTCATCAGCCACGATCTGGGCATCGTGCGCCGCATCGCCGACCGGGTCTGCGTGATGCAGGGCGGCGAGATTGTCGAACAGGGTCCGGTGGCAGAGATATTCGCCAACCCCCGGCACCCCTACACCCGAAAACTGCTGGCGGCCGAACCGAAGGGCGGCCCCGACCCGGTGCCCGAGGGGGCGGAAGAACTGGTGCGCACCGAGCATCTGAAAGTCTGGTTCCCGATCCAGCGCGGGCTTTTGCGCCGAACCGTCGGCCATATCAAGGCAGTGAACGATGCCAGCCTGAGCGTGCGTGCGGGCGAGACGCTGGGGATTGTCGGCGAAAGCGGCTCGGGCAAGACCACCTTGGCGCTGGCGATCATGCGGCTGATCGGTTCCGAGGGACCGGTGGTTTACGCGGGTCAGGACATATCGCGGCTTCCGGCCCGCGCGCTGCGCGGCCTGCGCCGCGACATGCAGATCGTGTTTCAGGACCCGTTCGGAAGCCTGTCACCGCGCATGACCGCCGAGCAGATCATCGCCGAGGGGCTGACGGTGCATGGCGTCGAACCGGGGCGCAACCGGCGCGACATGGTTGCCGAGGTGATGGTCGAAGTCGGGCTCGACCCGGCAAGCATGGCGCGCTACCCGCATGAGTTTTCCGGCGGCCAGCGCCAGCGCATCGCCATTGCCCGCGCCATGATCCTGCGGCCGCGGCTGGTGGTGCTTGATGAGCCGACATCGGCGCTCGACATGACGGTGCAGGTGCAGATCGTCGATCTTTTGCGCGAATTGCAGCGCCGCCACGGGCTGGCCTATCTGTTCATCAGCCACGATCTGCGCGTGGTCAGGGCGCTTGCGCACAAGGTGATGGTGATGAAGTCGGGGGATGTGGTCGAGGCTGGGCTGGCGGCGGATGTATTCGCCGCTCCGCGCAGCGCCTACACGCGCGAACTCATGGCAGCGGCGCTTGGGGGGTAGTCGGTGAAGATCCTCTTCGTGCATCAGAACTTTCCCGGCCAGTTCCCGCACCTTGCCCCGGCGCTGGCGGCGCGCGGGCATCAGGTTCTGGCGCTGACGGCAGAAACCAATACCCGCCCCGCCCCGGTCAGGGTCATCAAGTACCGCAAGCCCGATCCGGTCACGCTGTCGTCGCCGCTCGGGCGGATGTATGCCGAATGCGCCGAACGCGGTGCCCGCGCGGCGCTGGCGGCGGGGCAGTTGCGCGACCGGCACGGCTATGTACCCGATCTGATTTTCGGCCATTCGGGCTGGGGAGAGACGCTGTTTCTCAAGGAGGTCTGGCCCAAGGCGAAGCTGCTGATCTATGCCGAACTGATGTATCAGACGACCGGGCTCGATACCGATTTCGACCCCGAGTTTCGCCGCGAAGGGCTGGGTGCGCGCATTTCAACCACGGCGCGGGCGGCACATCTGGTGCAGGCAATGGTGCAGGCCGATGCGGCACTTGCCCCTACCGCGTTTCAGGCAGCCACCTTCCCGGCCGAACTGCGCGGCAAGATCCGCGTCATCCATGACGGCATCAACACCGAAGTGGTGCGCCCGAACCCGGAGGCGGTGCTGCACATACCCGGCACCACGCGCAGCTTTCGCCCCGGCGACGAAGTCATCAGCTTCGTCAGCCGCTCGCTTGAACCCTATCGCGGCTATCACAGTTTCCTGCGCGCGTTGCCTGCGGTGCTTCAGGCGCGGCCGCAGGCGCAAGCGGTGATCGTTGGCGACGAAGGCCAAAGCTATGGCGCGCCGCCCAAGGACGGCATCAGCTGGAAGGCCCGCTTTCTTGACGAAGTGCGCGACCGGATTGACCTTGAGCGGGTGCATTTTCTTGGCCGCGTGCCCTACGCGACCTACCTTGCGCTGTTGCAGGTTTCGCGCGTGCACGCCTATTTTACCTACCCCTTCGTGCTTTCCTGGTCCTGCCTTGAAGCGCTGGCGGCGGGTGCCATGGTGGTGGCGTCGGATACGGAGCCGGTGCGCGAAGTCATAACCGATGGCAGGAACGGAAGGCTGGTGGATTTCTTCGACATCGCCGGCTGGTCGGCGGCGCTGATTTCGGCCCTTGCAAACCCCGAGGCCGCAGCGCCGCTGCGCGAAGCCGCGCGGGCGGGCGTGATCGCGCGCTATGACCTTGCCACGGTCTGCCTGCCGCAACTCATCGATTTCGTCGAAAACGCGCGCTGAAGGCGCAGATAGCAGAAGACGTTCAGATTGCCGAGGAATGACCGGACTTCGATAGATCATAGGCGTCGAAACTGCGCGCGATCATTCGCGTCAGCGGGCGCGCGGGCTCGGGGATGAAGAGACCGGCAGGCGATATTTCGACCATCTCGCCGAAGACCGCCTTGGTGGCGGCGAACATTTCGGCAAGCCGCGCTGGCGTGATCGAGAAGCTTCGGAGAATTTCTTCCGCATCAATGCGGAAGTCGCACATGATCGCCTCGATCAGGCGCGCCCGCAGCAGGTCTTCGGGGGTGAAGACATGGCCGCGCACGGTAGAAAAGCGCGCCGCGCGGATCGCCTGGGTATGCGCCGAGGTGGCGGGGGCATTTTGGGCAAACCCTTGCGGAAACCGCGAGATCGACGAGGCCCCGAGGCCGACCAGCACCGGGGCCTGATCGTCGGTATAGCCCTGGAAGTTGCGCTTGAGCTGCCCTGCCTTCAGCGCCCGTGCCAGCCCGTCGGTGGGCAGCGCGAAATGGTCGATGCCGATCTCGTCGTATCCCGCTGCCACAAACAGCCGCCGCGCGGTTTCAAACAGCTGCAGCCGCTCTTGCGGGGTTGGCAGATGGTCGGTGGGAATCATCACCTGCCGCCGCGCCATCCACGGCACATGCGCATAGCCGTAAAGCGCTACCCGGTCGGGGCGGAGGCTGAGAAGCTTGTTCACGCTTTCACTGATCCGCGCTTCGGTCTGGTGCGGCAGGCCGTAAAGAATATCGGCGTTGAGCGAGGCCACGCCGCGCGCACGAATCATCGCGACGGCCCCGGCGGTCACCTCGTAGCTTTGTTCGCGCCCGATCACCTTCTGGATTTCGGGGTCGAAATCCTGCACCCCGATCGAGGCGCGGTTGAGCCCTGATTCTGCCAGCGCATCCATGCGCGCGTCGTCAATTTCATTGGGGTCGATTTCCACCGAGAACTCGGCACCTTCG
This sequence comes from Phaeovulum sp., assembly GCF_030684035.1. Taxonomy (GTDB): domain Bacteria; phylum Pseudomonadota; class Alphaproteobacteria; order Rhodobacterales; family Rhodobacteraceae; genus UBA6213. The sequence continues at coordinate 55,645 of NZ_JAUXPI010000003.1, forward strand.
CCCATCGGAACCGCTTCGTAAACCGCGGCTGCGACGCGGCGGATCATGTCGGGCGGCATCAGGGTTGGGGTGCCGCCGCCCCAATGCAGGCGCGACAGGGTGACCCCAGGGGCCAGCCTTTCCTTGAGCATTTTCAACTCGGCCAGCAATACTTCGGCGTAGGCGCGCACCGGGTCATCGGACTGCGTGCCCTGGGTGCGGCAGGCGCAGAACCAGCACAGTGTCCGGCAAAACGGCACATGCATGTAGAGCGAAATCGATGACCCCGCGGGGATCGCCTCGATCCATTCGGCAAACTGCGCCGGTCCGACGGAATCGGAAAAGTGCGGGGCAGTCGGGTAGCTTGTATAGCGGGGCACCCGTGCGTCGAATAGTCCGAGTCGGGTGAGTTGCGATTCTTGATTCATACCGGTATCATTAGGGGCCGACGTGCTGACGAACATTGACCCAAATCAAAGTGAGCCCATGGCCCCCGACGACATCCATCCGGTTTCGCCGTCCTGCTCGGATTGTCCGATCCGGCATCGTGCGGTCTGTGCGCGTTGCGACGCGCAGGAATTGGCCATTCTGGAAGAGATCAAATACTATCGGAGTTTCGAAGCGGGCCAGATGGTGATCTGGTCGGGCGACAAGATGGATTTCGTGGCTTCGGTGGTATCCGGCATCGCCACGCTGACGCAGACCATGGAAGACGGGCGCACGCAGATGGTGGGGCTTTTGCTGCCCTCCGATTTCGTCGGGCGGCCGGGGCGAGAGTTCGCGCCCTACAATATCAGCGCAACAACCAACCTGATGATGTGTTGCTTTCGCAAGAAGCCGTTTGAAGACCTGATGTTCCGCACCCCGCATATCGCGCAGCGCCTTCTGGAAATGACGCTGGACGAACTTGATTCAGCGCGTGAATGGATGCTGCTTCTGGGCCGCAAGACGGCGCGTGAGAAAATCGCGAGCTTGCTTGCCATCGTGGCGCAGCGCGATGCGGCGGTGAAGCTGCGGGTCACCCGCGGCAGGATGGTGTTCGATCTGCCGCTGACGCGCGAAGCTATGGCTGATTATCTGGGCCTGACGCTGGAAACCGTGAGCCGGCAGATCTCCGCGCTTCGTCGCGAGGGGGTGATCGAGCTGGAAGGCAAGCGGCATGTCACCGTGCCCGATTTCGACCGCCTGCTGAACGAAGCGGGTGATGATTCCGACGGCGGAATTCTGGCCTGATTGCAGTGCAGTTGGCGCTGCGTATTGGCGGTGGCAGCGAGGCCCGGGCTTTCGGGGTCAGGGTTCGGTTCGCCCCGCATTGTCTCGATCCCTCGGGTAGTGGCGCGCGAGCGGGAACGGCGGCAGCCAGCTTTCGCGGCGGACCGCCCAAAGCTCGTAGGTCGGCTGCAACTGATCGGTGGCGTCGAGCGACCCAAGGTTCACTTCGATCTCGTCGCCAGAGCGCGAGAAGACCGGCGAGCCGCAATTGGGGCAGAAGAACCGCCCGGCGTAGCTGCGGGGTTCGCCCTCGATCGTCACCGCTTCCTGCGGAAAGACGGCGGAAGCGTGGAAAAGTGCCCCGTGATGCTTGCGGCAGTCGAGGCAGTGGCACAGGCCAACCCGATAGGGCTGGCCTATCGCCACAACCCGGACCTTGCCGCAGAGACAACCGCCGGTGAAACGCTCCATCTGCCACCCCTCGCGCGCGGCAGCCCGCAGGTGACCCGCCCCGTCAGGGTGCCGCCCTCGCTTCGCCGCGGCGCGCCTTAATGCGCCATGAATACCGACACTTCGGCCATTTCGAGCATGTGCCGCGTGGCACCGCCCAGAATCGCCTCGCGGAAACGGGAATGGCCGTAAGCCCCCATCACCACCATGTCGGCGCTGGTTTCGCGCGCGTGGCGGTTGATCACGTCGGAGACCCGCGGCATCGTTCGCGCCAGCACCGAGACCTCGGCCTTGATGCCATGCCGCGCCAGCATCTGGCTGAGTTGGCCACCGGGGTCCGAGCGTTCGGGCCCGTGTGTTGGCGGATCGATGATGGTGATGTCCACCAGATCGGCGGCGCGCAGGATCGGCAGCGCCCGGCGGATGGCCGTCAGCGCCTCGGTGCTCTGGTTCCAGGCAACCACGATGCGGCGCGTCGAAGCGAGTTCACGCACGCCGTCGGGCACCACCAGCACCGGCACCTGACCGTCGAAGAGAGCGGCCTCAACGATGCTTTCGGCATCCTGCCCTCTGCCCGGGCCGTAGGGTTTGGCCAGCACGACAAGGTCGGCAAAGCGCGCCCGGGCACCGATCAGCGAGCCGATTGCGCCAAGTTGCGCCACCGCGCTTTCGACCGACCAGCGGATGTCTTCGGAGCCGAGCCGCCCGCGAACCCAGGCCTCGGCTGCCTTTGCCTCTTCTTCGGCACGCTCGATGGTTTCCTGATGGATGAAGGCAGTTGCGCCGGCGTAATAATAACCGGTCTGGGTGCGGTCCACGCCCAGGCAAAGCACCTCAAGATGCGCATCCTCGCGCCGTGCCACGGCCACTGCGGTATCGAGTTGCGATGCCGCGACCACCGGATCGGTCACGATGGTGAAGATCGATTTGTAGCTCATGGGCGTTCCTTCCGTCTGGGGCCGGTCTGGCCTTGCGTTGTGTCTTTAGGCATTTTTGTGAACGCTCGCCTTGACCCGGATCAACTTTCGCCCGGCAAGGGGCAGGGGGGTGCGACAAAACGGCACAACCTGAGCCTTAGACTTGATATAGATCAAAGAACTAATGACTGTCGACGATCACAAGGAAGCCAGTCGAGAAACCTTTCCGGGCCTGAGACTCGGGGGAATGACGGGACGAAGGGACACTTCACATGTGGGATTATCTTAAACTGATCGCGCTTGGCGCAGTCGCGGTGCTGGCGGCTTATGCCGCCACGCTCGCGCGCGACCTGCCCTATCTGGTGAACGCAATCGAGGTCGCGCTGGTGGCGGCGGGGGCGTTTGTCTGGATCATGTTCACGATGGGCAAGCGCAAACCCGCGCCTGCCAATGAATACATGGACGGCGTGGTTCGCGCCGGGGTCATTGCAACCGCCGTATGGGGCATTGTGGGTTTTCTGGTCGGTGCCACCATCGCCTTCCAGCTTGCCTTCCCCTGGCTCAACCCCGATTGGGCCTATGGCACGATGAATTTTGGCCGGTTGCGGCCGCTGCATACCTCGGCGGTGATTTTCGCCTTTGGCGGCAACGCGCTGATCATGAGCTCGTTCTACATCGTGCAGCGCACCTGCGCGACCCGGCTCTGGGGCGGCGGGCTTGGCTGGTTCGTGTTCTGGGGCTGGCAGGTAATGATCCTGCTCGCGGCGTCGTCCTATGTTCTGGGCGGCACCCAAGGCAAGGAATACGCCGAGACCGTCTGGTATATCGACATCTGGATCGCCGTGGTCTGGGTCGCCTATCTGCTGGTGTACATGGGCACGCTGTTCAAGCGCAAGGAACCCCACATCTACGTGGCGAACTGGTTCATCCTGTCGATGATCGTGACCATCGCCATGCTGCATATCGTCAACAACCTCGCGGTGCCGGTCTCGTTCTTCGGCTCTGTCTCGGTGCAGCTGATGGGCGGCGTGCAGGATGCGATGACCCAGTGGTGGTATGGCCACAATGCGGTGGGCTTCTTCCTGACCGCAGGCTTCCTGGGCATGATGTACTATTTCGTGCCGAAGCAGGCCGAGCGCCCGATCTACAGCTACAAGCTTTCGATCGTGCACTTCTGGGCACTGATCTTCCTCTATATCTGGGCTGGTCCGCACCATTTGCACTACACCGCGCTGCCTGATTGGGCTTCGACGCTGGGCATGGTGTTCTCGATCATGCTCTGGATGCCTTCATGGGGTGGCATGATCAACGGCCTGATGACGCTCTCGGGTGCCTGGGACAAGCTGCGCACCGATCCGGTCATTCGCATGATGGTGGTTTCGGTGGGTTTCTACGGCATGTCGACCTTCGAAGGTCCGATGATGTCGATCAAGGCGGTGAACTCGCTGTCGCACTACACCGACTGGACCATCGGTCACGTCCACTCCGGCGCTCTGGGCTGGAATGGCATGATCACCTTCGGCGCGCTCTACTTCCTGACGCCGAAGCTTTGGGCGCGTGAGCGGCTCTATTCGCTCTCGCTGGTCAGCTGGCACTTCTGGCTCGCCACCATCGGCATCGTGCTTTACGCTTCGTCAATGTGGGTCACGGGCATCATGGAAGGCCTGATGTGGCGTGAAGTTGACGCCAACGGCTTCCTGGTGAACGCGTTCGCTGACACCGTTGCGGCCAAGTTCCCGATGTATGTGGTGCGGGCGACGGGCGGGACGCTGTTCCTGACCGGTGCACTGATCATGTGCTACAACCTGTGGGCGACGGTCGCCAAGCAGCCCCGCAAGGCCGCTGCTTCCGTGCACGCCGTTCCGGCCGAGTGAGGGGAGAGCAGACATGGGTATTCTTGAAAAACACGGCGCTCTCGAGCGTAATGCTTCACTTCTGCTGGTAACCTCGCTTCTGGTGGTGACCGTCGGCGGCATTGTGGAAATCGCACCGCTTTTCTACCTCGAAAGCACGATCGAAAAGGTGGAAGGCATGCGGCCCTACTCGCCGCTGGAACTGACGGGGCGGCAAATCTACATCCGCGAAGGCTGCTACAACTGCCACAGCCAGATGATCCGGCCGATGCGCGACGAGGTTCAGCGGTATGGCCACTACAGCCTTGCCGCTGAATCGATGTTCGACCATCCGTTCCAGTGGGGGTCGAAACGGACGGGGCCAGACCTTGCCCGGGTCGGCGGCCGCTATTCGGATGAATGGCAGGTCGGTCACCTGATCAACCCGCAGTCGGTGGTGCCGGAATCGGTGATGCCGAAGTACAGCTTCCTGATGAACGCCGAAATCGCCCCGACCCATATCGTCGATATGGTCGAGACGCATGCGCTGGTCGGCGTTCCCTACACGTCGGAAATGATCGCCGCCGCACAGGCGGACTTTGTAGCGCAGGCTGATCCGAACGCCGACACGTCCGGCCTGCTGGCGCGCTACCCCAAGGCGCAGGTGCGCAACTTCGACGGCCAGGCAGCGTTGACCGAAATGGACGCGCTGGTGGCCTATCTGCAAGTCCTGGGCACGATGGTCGATTTCTCGACCTTCCAGCCCGTGGCAAGTCGCTGAGGAGCGGGGGCATGGATAGCTACTCCCTCTTGCGGGAATTCGCCGACAGCTGGGTGCTTCTGGCACTGACGCTGTTCTTCGTGGCGGTGGTCTTCTGGGCCTGGCGGCCCGGAAGCCGCAAAATGCACGAAGACACCGCGAACATCCCCTTCCGTCATGATGACAAACCCGCTGATGTGGTCGGCCGCAACGGCAACGGCCACAATAGCGGTGCCAAGATCAAGGAGGCTCAGCAATGAGTAAGGCACCTGCAAAGATGACCAAACCCGGCGAAGTCGCCACCACCGGCCATGAATGGGACGGGATCCAGGAATTCAACAACCCGCTTCCGCGTTGGTGGCTCTGGACCTTCTACGTCACCATCATCTGGGCGCTCGGCTACTCGATCGCCTACCCGGCCTGGCCGCTGCTGAAAGGCGCGACGCCCGGCCTGCTCGGTGCCTCGACGCGCGCCGACGTGGCAGCCGAGATCAAGCGTTTCGCCGCGGCGAACGGGCCGATCGAAGCAAAACTTGTTGCGGCCGACCTGACCGCGATCTCGGCCGACCCTGAACTCGCGTCTTATGCTGCCAATGCCGGCAAGGCGGTGTTTGCGACCTGGTGCTCGCAGTGCCACGGTTCGGGTGCCAACGGTGCTGTAGGCTACCCCAACCTGCTGGATAACGACTGGCTCTGGGGCGGCGATATCGAGGCGATCCACACCACCATCACGCATGGTGTGCGCAACACCGAAGATGCCGATGCACGCTACTCGGAAATGCCGAAGTTCGGTGCCGACGGGTTGCTTGAAACCGCGCAGATCGGCGAAGTGGTGCAATATGTGCTGAAGCTTTCGGGCCAGGCACATGATGCAGCCAAAGCCGAAGCGGGGGCAGTGGTCTTTGCCGACAACTGCGCTGCTTGCCACGCCGAAGACGGCACCGGCAACCGCGATCTTGGCGCGCCGAACCTTACCGACGCGATCTGGCTATATGGCGGCAGTGTCGCAGCGCTCACGCAAACCGTGACCAACGCCCGCTTTGGCGTCATGCCCGCCTGGACCACGCGCCTGAGCGAGGCCGAAGTGCGGGCCGTGGCTTCGTATGTCCACGGCCTCGGCGGCGGCGAGTAAACAATGCGGAGGCCCGTTCGGGCCTCGCTTCAGGCGGCACCGGCACCGCGATCTGTTCGCGCGTTTCCGTCGGTGGGGTGCTGCCTGCCTTTCTACCCGCACGCTGGGTTGCGGGGCACATGCGCTGGCTGATAGACGCGTGACGCATTTGCCACTGATTGGTATTTCACAAATGCGAATTTCTTGATGCAGGTCATGGTCGCTCCCAGGACCGCAGCCCTATCTGGTGCTTGATCCCGCCGATACCGGAGACGAACCCGTGAGCCAGACTGAACCCGATACCCCGCTTTATGCCGCCCGCGAGCCGGTGTTCCCGCGCCGCGTTTCGGGCAATTTCCGTACCCTGAAGTGGTGGCTGCTGGGTTTCATGCTGGGCATCTACTACCTCATCCCCTGGCTCCGCTGGGACCGCGGCCCGATGCTTCCCGACCAGGCGGTGTTGCTTGACCTTGGCAACCGCCGGTTTTTCTTTTTCATGATCGAAATCTGGCCGCATGAATTCTATTTCGTCGCTGGCTTGCTGATCATGGCGGGGCTTGGCCTGTTTCTTTTCACCTCGGCACTTGGCCGGGTCTGGTGCGGCTATGCCTGCCCGCAGACGGTCTGGACCGACCTGTTCCTGTTGATCGAGCGCTGGGTTGATGGCGATCGCAACAACCAGTTACGGCTGCTGCGCCAGAAATGGGATCTGCACAAGCTCCGGCTTCGGCTGGTGAAATGGACCCTGTGGCTGTTGATTGCGCTCGCCACCGGCGGTGCCTGGGTGTTCTACTTCACCGATGCCCCGGCACTGGCATCGAACCTGATCCACGGCACTGCGCACCCGGTGGCCTACAGCACGATTGCCGTCTTGACCGCGACGACCTTCCTGTTTGGCGGGTTCATGCGCGAGCAGATGTGTATTTACGCCTGCCCATGGCCGCGCATTCAGGCGGCGATGATGGATGAGGATACGATCACCATCGCCTACCGCGAATGGCGCGGCGAACCGCGCGGCAAGCATCGCAAGGCCGAGGGTGCCGAGGCGCTGGGCGATTGCATCGACTGCATGGCCTGCGCCAACGTCTGTCCGATGGGGATCGACATCCGCGACGGTCAGCAACTGGAATGCATCACTTGCGGCCTTTGCATCGATGCTTGTGACGAGATGATGGACAAGGTCGGCAAACCGCGCGGTCTGGTCGCCTATATGGCGCTGAAAGACGAGGCGGCAGAACGTGCCGGTGCGCATCCGAAACAAATCTGGAAGCACATGTTCCGGCCGCGCACGCTGATGTATTTCACGCTTTGGGCGGGTATCGGAATAGCGCTGGTGGTGGCATTGTTCATGCGACCGCCGTTTGAATTCAACGTCAGCCCGGTGCGCAACCCGCAGTATGTGCTGCTTGCCGATGGATCCATCCGCAACACCTACGAAGTGCGCCTGCGCAACAAGCAGCCGCGTGAAGCGACGCTTGAAATCAGCCTGGTCGATCCAGAAGGCGATCACGATTTCGATGAAGACGAAGGTGCCGTGCAACTGACACTGGAAGGGCGCACGGCGAATGTGGTAACTGTGGCCCCGGATGAAACGCTTCTGCAACGCGTCTATGTGACCGCGCCGCGCGGTTCCGATCTGGCAGACGAAAGCCGCACCAACATACGGTTCTGGTTGCGCGATGTCGAAGGGACCGAGCGGATAAGTGCTGACAGCGTGTTCAATGGAAAGGACCACTAAGCATGACCGCCCCACTGACCGGCCGCAAGGTTCTGCTCATCACGGTTAGCGCTTTCGGCGTGATCATCGGGGTGAACCTGCTTATGGCGTTCAAGGCGATCAGCACCTTTCCCGGGCTGGAGGTTGCCAATTCCTATGTAGCCTCGCAAAACTTCGACTCCGAGCGCATAGCCCAGGAAGCGCTCGGCTGGGTGGTCGATCCGGTCTATGCCGATGGTCTGCTTCGCCTCAATATCCGCGATGCAGCAGGCCTGCCGGCCGAGGTCCGCGATATCAGCGTATTGGTCGGGCGCCCGACCAGCGTGCGCGATGACAAGGTGCTGAGCCTGGTCGAAGTCGCGGGGGCCTATTCTGCGGCGGTCGAACTCGCGCCGGGTAACTGGCTCTTGCACCTGGAAGCGCACGCCACCGACGGCACCCTGTTCCGCCAGAGGCTCGACTTTGTGGTGAAGGGTTAGCGCGATGAGCGCGATCTTCGAGCAGGAAGACATGCGCATGCAGGCTTCGGCCTGCCCGGCCTGTGTCGCGGCCCCCTCAGCCGAACGGCTGGCGGCTGCGGCGGCACCGAAAGACGCGCGGCTGATGCTGTCGCTGCCTACCGCGCATTGTGCCACCTGCATTGTTGATGTTGAGCACGAGCTGGAACGGCACCCGCAGGTGCGTTCGGCACGGGTCAACCTGACGCTTAGGCGGGTCAGCGTTGACGCCGAGCCGGGGGTTGAGGCCGCCGATCTGGTGGCGCGGCTGACCCGCATCGGCTACGAGGCGCACGAGCTGGACCCCGATGTGCTGAGCGCCACCCAAGCCGATAAACGCGGACGCGACATTCTCATGCGGATCGGTGTTTCCGGCTTTGCAATGATGAACATCATGCTGCTGTCGGTGGCGGTCTGGTCGGGTGCCGAGGCTGCAACCCGCGATCTCTTTCACTGGATTTCCGCAGCAATCGCGCTGCCTACGGTGGTTTTCGCCGGGCAGCCGTTCTTCTCCAGCGCCTGGGCCAGCTTGAAGGGCGGGCGACTGGGAATGGATGTGCCGATCTCGCTGGCGATCATTCTTGCCTCGTCGATCTCGGTTTATGAAACGGCACATTCCGGCCATCACGCCTATTTCGATGCGGCGGTGATGCTGACCTTTTTCCTCCTGATCGGCCGCTACCTCGACTATCGAACCCGCGCTGTGGCGCGCTCGGCGGCAGAGGAACTGGCAGCGCTCGAGGTGCCGCGCGCGCAACTTCTGCGCGACGGGCAGGAGCTGACGGTGCCGGTGGGCGAGCTTGTTCCGGGCGATCTCATCCGCATCCGCCCCGGCGCGCGGGTGCCCGCCGATGGCGAAGTGACCGAGGGCACATCCGAGATGGACCGCGCGCTGTTGACCGGCGAAAGCCTGCCGGTCTGGGCGGGGCCGGGATCGGCGCTCAGCACCGGCGAGGTGAACCTGACCGGGCCGCTTGTGCTGCGGGTCACGGCGGCGGGGCGGGCAAGCTCGCTGCACCGCATGGCCGATCTGGTGGCGGCTGCGGAAAGCGCCAAGAACCGCTATACCTCGCTTGCCGAGCGCATGGCCTCGTTCTACTCGCCGTTCGTGCACCTTACCGCCTTTGCCGCATTTCTGGGCTGGTTGCAGGTTTCGGGTGGCGATGTGCGGCTGGCGATCAACATTGCGGCGGCGGTCTTGATCATCACCTGCCCCTGCGCCCTTGGGCTTGCGGTGCCTGCGGTTGTCACCTCCGCCTCGGGCAAGCTTTTTCGCAAGGGCATGCTGATCAAGGATGGCACCGCGCTCGAACGGCTTGCCGAGGTCGATACGGTGCTGTTTGACAAAACCGGCACCCTGACCATGGGCGCGCCTGAACCACAAAACATTGCCGACCTGGCCGAGGGCGATCTGGCGGTGGCGGCGGCGCTGGCCGAGGCTTCTGGGCATCCGCTTGCATTGGCGCTGGCCGAGGCCGCGCGTGGGCTGGCGGTGGTGCCGGCAGCGGTGAGCGATCTGCGCGAGGTTCCGGGTTATGGCATCGAAGGGCTCTGGCAGGGCGAGCGGGTGCGGCTGGGGCGCGCCGACTGGGTTGGTGCCGCACCCGGCGAGATGACCGCCACACATTTGCAGGTTGGGACGCGCGCGCCGATTTCCATCGCCTTTGCAGACCGCCTGCGCCCCGGTGCCGAGGAAGCTGTGCGGGCGTTTCTGGCGGCGGGCAAGACCGTGCATCTGGTCTCGGGCGACACCTCCGGGGCGGTTTCGGCGCTGGCGGCGCGGCTTGGCATCGCGCATTGGCACGCCGGTTGTCTGCCTGCCGAAAAAGCAGCGCTGGTGGCGGCGCTTTCGGCCAGTGGCGCAAGGGTGCTGATGGTCGGCGACGGGTTGAATGATACGGCGGCGCTTGCCGGGGCCCATGTTTCGATCTCGCCCGCCTCGGCGCTTGATGCGGCGCGCACGGCGTCTGACATTGTGCTCTTGGGTGCTGACCTTGGGCCGGTCGCAGATGCGGTCCGGGTGGCGGTGCAGGCGCGGCGGCGGATCAAGCAGAACTTCGCCATTTCACTTATCTATAACGTGGTCGCAGTGCCAATTGCGATTCTCGGTTTTGCCACGCCGCTTGCTGCGGCCTTGGCGATGTCTCTTTCATCCGTTACGGTGTCGTTGAATTCGCTCAGGCTGAAGTGAGATACCGATGGATGCGCTGGTCTATCTGATCCCGACCTCGCTGGCGCTGGGCGGTATCGGCCTTCTGGCGTTTGTCTGGAGCTTGCGGCACCGGCAGTATGAAGACCCCAAGGGCGATGCCGAGCGCATACTGAACGCCGAATGGGACGACCACCCCAAACCCTGAGCTGCCCGGTTCAGGGACCGATTACCGAGCATTCAAGCTGCCGGGCGACAAGGCGGCGGCAGGCCATCTCGGCAAGTTCCTGCGGCATTCCGACGAAAGTTGCATCGAACCCGCCCCGGCGGTTTGCGACCTTGCGCAGCGCGTCGCCAAGTGTTTCGGCCTCCATCAACGCTGTTTGCAGCAAGACACGCTCTGCCTGATAGCTTGTCGTGAATTTTCCAAGCGACACACCCCAACCCTGACCGCCCGAGGTGGAAAGGCGCGTGATAACCTCGGGAATGGCTTGCGGCACCGGTGCCGGGGGGGTCAGCGCGGTGAGGATAAGCCCCTCTGGTCGCGGCACCGGGCTCGCTTCGGCGGCGGGTGAAGGCGCGGCGGGGCCAGGACCGGCGGCGGCGAGCAGCATGGTTTCGGGCTGCGCGGGCTCGCTGGCGGCAAACATCGGCCGCACCGGCGACGTGTCGGTTTCGGCGGCGAGGGGCGCAGGCGCAGCGGCCGAACCTGGCGCAGCTTCGGCGAGCACGGGTGCGGCTTCGGTTGCCGCGGCGGCGGGCGCAAGAGGCGAGGTTTGCGCAGGCAAGACCGCGTTACCGGCAATTGTCGCGTTGGCGGGCTCTGCCACAAGCGCCGGGCGTGGGGCGCGAAGCGGACGGGGCGAGGCGGACAGTGCGAGTGGTGAGGGAGCCGCAATGGCGGCTACTGCGACAAGCTCAGGTGCCGGTGCTGCGTCGGCTAGAGCCGGTTCCGGTTGTGCCGAACCGGGCGTTTCTGCCACGGCGACGGTCTCGGCCAGCGCTGCCGAAACCTCGGCGGCTGGGGCCGCCGCGACTGCCACCAGGGGCGATCCCGTTGGGGCCGCCAGCAGCGCCAGAGTTTCGGGTTGCGGCGGCGCGCTTTGCGCGAATTGTGGCTCAACCGGTTCTGCGGGTTCGACCACCTCGGCCTCGGGGCGCGGTATCGGCAAGGGTACCTCAGCGAGGCTCAGCGTTTCGGGTTGTGGTGCTTCGCTGGCGGCAAAAACCGGACCGGGCGGCGGCTCGACCGCTGCGACGAGAGCGGCTTCTGCGTCAGGCTCTGCTGCGGGACGCCGGGTCGGTCGTGGGCTGCTCGTGACCAGGCCAGAGACGCGAACGGTCTTGGCCCCGGTGCTGCCTTGCGCTACGGGCGGCGGCGGCGTGGCCGGGTAAACCGGCGGCGCGGGACGCACCTCGCGCACCCGGCTTGGTGCCTTGGAAAACCCGAGATCCAGCAGTTCCGCCATTTTGGCATTACGCTGCGGCGTGGATGTTCCACCCATGACCGTCGCGATGATGCGCTTGCCGCTGCGTTCGGCGGAAGCGGTCAAATTGAAGCCCGCAGCTTGCGTGAAGCCGGTCTTGATGCCGTCAGCGCCCTCATAACTGTCAAGAAAGCGCGCATTGGTGTTGCTGACCGAGGCCATGCCTGCATCGGCAGAGCGGCGCGAAAACAGGTTGTAGTATTCGGGATAGTCGTAAAACAGCCGCCGCCCCAGCAGCGTGAGGTCGCGGGCGGTCGAAAGATGCCCGGTTTCGGTCAGGCCATTGGCATTCTTGAAGGTTGAGTTCTTCATCCCGATCGCGTTGGCGGTGCGGTTCATCCGCGCGGCAAAAGCCGGGACCGAGCCACCTACCGCCTCGGCAATCGCCGTGGCCGCGTCATTGGCCGATTTGATTGCGGCAGCGCGGATCAGGTAGCGCAGGGCAATCTTCTGGCCAGCGCGCAGACCGAGCCGCGAGGGCTGTTCGGCGGCCGCGCGCGCGGAAACCGTAACCATTGTATCAAGGCTGATCTCGCCGCGTTCGATGGCCTCGAAGGTGACGTAAAGCGTCATCATCTTGGTCAATGATGCGGGGTGCAGGCGGGTATCGGCGTTGGTCGAATAAAGCACTTCACCGGTGCGTGCGTCCATCACCAGCGCCGCATAAGGCGCTGTCGATGCCATGAACGGCACCAGAATCAGAAACATCGACATAAGCCCGTAACGGACCCAGTGCGAAAGCCTGGTCACCAGTCTGCCCTTCACTGCCTCGCGCCCCTTGTTTTCCGGGGCATCATTGCTCGCGGCAAGGTTAGCACGCCACTCCGCTTCTGAAAACACCCATAATTCAATGACTTTCGGGCTGTTGTTCAGGTGCATCATGCGCATGGATCAAGGCTTGGTGGTGCGTGGGCGGTCAGCTACCAGATATTCCGGCAACCGCTCTGCGCCAGCACGGCGGCCATGCGCGCGCCTGCCCACTCGGCGGGGCTGGCAACCACCGGGCAACGCGCCAGGTTCAAGGCCCGGACCGGGGATATCGCATGATCCGCCAGAGGCGCGCGAATGGCAGGGGTTTTCAGCGCTGCCAATCCGCCTATATTGCGATAACCCGATTGAATCCGATTCCCGCAAGGAGACTGCGTGACCCGTCGCCCCGACATCATGGCCGACCGCGAGGACGACCCAGATGGCCGCACCGGCGTCGCGACCAGGACACGCACGAAAACCGAGCGCCCGCCGCTTTACAAGGTATTGCTTCTGAACGATGATTACACGCCGATGGAGTTCGTGGTGCACATTCTGGAGCGGTTCTTCGGGCTGGGGCACGCGGCCGCTTTCGAGATCATGCTGACGGTGCACAAGAAGGGCCTGGCGGTGGTCGGGGTGTTCAGCTTCGAGATTGCCGAGACCAAGGTCGCGCAGGTGATGGATTTTGCCCGCCGCCACCAGCACCCGCTGCAATGCACGATGGAAAAGGAATAGGCCTGCATGGCTGATCCGCGCATTTCGCTGGCACTGGCGGTGCCGGATGTCTTGCCGCCTGCCGGGCGGATCTTGCTGTTGCGGCCGCGCGCCGAGCATGACCTGAGCGCCTTGCCGCAGGCGCGGCTGCATCTGGTGCAGGGTTTCCGGCCCGATTTCGAGGCGCTCACGGCGCAGGGCCATACGGTTTCGCCCGAGCCGGAAGGGCGCTATGCTGCGGCTTTCGTCTTTGTTCCGCGCGCCCGGTCCGAGGCCGAGGCGCTGCTTGCCGAGGCGGCGGCGCGGGTGGTTCCTGGCGGGCCGATCTGGGTGGACGGTGCCAAGACCGATGGCATCGACGGCATCCTGCGCGCGGTTCGCGCGCGGCTTGCGGTGGACGAGCCGATTTCGAAGGCGCATGGCAAGATCTTCCGCTTTGCCGCGCCGCGGCCCGAGGCGCTGGCCGATTGGCGCGGGCAGCGTTTCAACCCGGCACCCGGTTTTACCACGGTGCCGGGCGTCTTTTCCGCCGAGGCGCTGGATCGCGGGTCAGCGCTTCTGGGGGCCGCGCTGCCCGCCCGGCTGCCCGCCCGCGTGGCTGACCTTGGCGCGGGCTGGGGCTGGCTTTCGGCGCAGGTGCTGGCGCGCGAAGGGGTGGAGGAATGCCATCTGATCGAGGCGGAACATGCGGCACTTGCCTGCGCGCGCGCCAATATCACCGATCCGCGCGCCCGGTTTCACTGGGCCGATGCCCGCAATTTCCGCCCCGAGGCGCGGTTTGGCGCGGTGGTGATGAACCCGCCGTTTCACTCCAGCCGCAACGCCGACCCGGCGCTTTGTCTTGCCTTCATCGCGGCGGCGCAGGCGATGTTGTCGCTTTCGGGCACCCTTTACATGGTGGCCAATCGGCATCTGCCCTATGTGAAGCACCTCAAGTCGCTTTTCCGCGTTGTTGACGAGTTGGGCGACGACCCGGGTTACCGCCTGATCCGGGCGCAAAGGCCGCAGGCGGAACCCAAACCGCGGGTCACGCCGCCGTCTCGCGCCGGACGCTGAGATCGGCTAACGTCACCGTGCGAGAATCAGCGCAAGGGCTCAGATGTCGATTTCCATTTCCGGCAAGACCGCGATTGTCACTGGTGCTGCCAACGGCGTTGGCCTTGCCATCGCGCGGCACTTTGTCGAAAGCGGCGCGAACGTAATGTTTGCCGATATTGACGAACAGCGTCTGGCGGCCGAGGTGGGCGACCAGAATGAAGGCTCGGCGCGCTATTTTGCCGGTGACCTGTGCCAGAAGCTGACGCTGGCCAACCTGCTCTCGGCGACCGTCGATGCCTTTGAACGGATCGACATCCTGGTGAACGCGGCGCGGGTGATCGGCACCGGCGACCCGCTTTGCGCCGACGAGGCGCTGCTTGAATCGATGTTGCATCAGAACCTTATGGCCGGGCTGCGGCTAAGCCAGTTGACGGCGAAGCGGATGCTGGCACAGGCGGAAAAAGAGGGGCGTCAGGCCGAGCCTGTGGGCAGCATCATCAACATTTCGACGCTTGCGGCGCGGTGCGCGCAGCCGGAACTTCTGGCCTATTCCGTCTCTTGCGCAGCGGTGGAACAGGCAACACGGTCGCTTGCGGTGGCGCTTGCACCGCGCGGCATTCGGGTGAACTGCGTGGCCTTCGGATCGCTGATGAGCGCAAGCCTGCATGGCGCGCTAAGTGAACACAGCGGCTGGCGGGACGAGATCACCCAAGGCACACCGATGCGGCGGATAGCGGGCGCGGCAGAGCTGGCCGAAGCGGTGCAGTTTCTCGCGTCGGACGGCGCGGGCTTCATCACCGGGCAGGTGCTGACCGTCGATGGCGGTCGCAGCCTGCGTGACGCGGTGCCGGTGCCCGCGTTCTGATCGCTACTGCGGGTAGATCGCGCGGCACTGGGCGATTTCGGCGGCTGCATTGCGCCGAAGCTCGGCGACCTTTGCGGCCAGACCGTCGCGCTTGCGCATTTCGGCGCTCGGGTCGATTGCCACGCGGCGCTGCAGCGTTACGGTGACCGGCTCGAAGCACATGCTTTGTTGCGGTGGCTGCGGCGGGCTGCCGGGCGGTGGCGGCGGTGCCGGTTTCGTGCAGCGCACCCACTGCATGTTGGTTTGCTGGTATTCCTCCCAGGCGTATCCGCGCGCGAGGTTGCCTTCGACCTCGGCCAGAAGTTCCTCGACCGACCCGAGTTCTTGCGTCGCGCGCCAGATGCAGCGCTCTTGCGGCGTGCCGCAGGCGAGAAGTGTGAGGACAAGGGCAAAAGGCAGCAGTCGGAAGGCACGGCGCATGGCGATCTCCGGCAGGTTCTCGCGCCAGCTTCGCGCCGCGCCGGGCTTTTGGCAATTCCCGACCGGCGCAAGTTTTGCTAATACGCGGCTCCGAGGCACGGCGGAGGGTCAGATGGCGGGCGATTACGAGAGCGAGAAGGCAGCGGCGGCGGCGTGGTTTGGCACCTTGCGTGACCGTATCGTGGCGGCATTCGAGGCGGTGGAAAATGTCGGCACCGGTGCCGCGCCGGGCCGCTTTGAGGTTACGCAGACGCGGCGCGAAGCCCCCGGCGGGGAGGAAGCGGGCGGCGGGCTGATGAGCGTCATGCGTGGCGGGCGGGTGTTCGAAAAGGTGGGGGTGAACATCTCGACCGTCTGGGGCAGCCTTGGCGCGCGCGCACAAGCGGCAATGGCGGCGCGAGGGGTGCCGGGAATGGCCGACGATCCGCGCTTCTGGGCCTCGGGCATCAGCCTTGTCGCGCACATGCAAAACCCGCATGTGCCCGCCGTGCACATGAACACGCGGATGTTCTGGACCCCGGGTGCCTCGTGGTTTGGCGGCGGGTCGGATCTGAACCCCTGCATCGAATACCCCGAAGATACGGCGCATTTTCACGCCACGCTTCAGGATGCGTGCGACGCCCATTCGCCCGACTATTATTCCCGGTTCAAAGCCTGGGCCGACGCCTATTTCTTTGTACCCCATCGTGGCCGGGCGCGGGGTGTAGGCGGGATCTTCTATGATGATCTGAACAGCGGTGACTGGGCTGCCGACTTCGCTTTCACCCGCGCCGTGGGCGAGGCTTTCCTCCCTGCATATCTGCCGCTGGTGGCTCGGCGGCGCGAAATGGGCTGGGGCGAGGCCGAGAAAGACACCCAACTGATCCACCGCGGGCTTTATGCCGAATACAACCTCATCTACGACCGCGGCACCAAGTTCGGGCTGGAAAGCGGCCATGACGCGAATGCGGTGCTGATGAGCCTGCCACCGCTGGCGAAATGGGTCTGATCCGGGGGGTGCCGCCCCCCGAGGGCCTGCGGCCCTTCCCCCCGGGGTATTTGGGCAAAGAAGAAGGCCGCGGGGCTCAGGCGCGTTCGTCCTTGGGCGAGCCCATCACCACATAAGACGAGATCGAGGTGACCTGCGGCAGGGTGCCCAGCACCTCGGTATGGAAGTGCTTGTAGGCGGCGAGGTCGGCCACCTCGACGCGCAACAGGTACTCGATCGCGCCGGTGACGTTGTGGCATTCGCGCACCTCGCGCGCGTGGGCGATGGCGCGCTCGAAAGCTTCTTGCGCGGCCTTGGTGTGCTGCGAGAGGCCGACCGCGACATAGGCGGCAAAGCCGAGACCGCGGGCGTCGGGGTTGAGCCGGGCGCGGTAGCCGGCGATCACGCCGCTGCGCTCCAGTTCCTGCACCCGGCGCAGGCAGGCGGAAGGCGAAAGGCCGACGCGCGCGGCGAGGTCGAGGTTGGAGATTCGCCCCTCGCGCAGGAGGGTCTGCAATATCCTTTCGGTGATTTGGTTTTGTGTGCTCATTTGTTGCGCAAGATGGCAATTGGCGCGGCAAATAGCAACATTGTTTCCGGAGGGTTCGAATATAGTTGCGCGATGGACCAGACATTGTTCCTTGCCCTTGCCTCTTTCGCCTTTGTCACCTCGGTCACGCCGGGGCCAAACAACCTGATGCTGTTGGCATCGGGTGCCAATTTCGGTCTGCGCCGCACGTTGCCGCATATGCTGGGCGTGGCAGTGGGGTTTGCGATCATGCTGCTGAGCCTGGGTGCGGGTGTTGTCGGGGTGTTTGCGGTGGAGCCGCAGGCATGGACCGTGTTGAAGGCGGTGAGCGTGGCCTACATGATCTGGCTGGCGTGGAAGATCGCTACTGCGGCACCGCCTGCCGAGCGGGTAGCGGGCGGGCGGCCTTTCAGCTTCTTGCAGGCGGTGGCGTTCCAGTGGGTCAACCCGAAGGCCTGGGCGATGGCGCTGACCGCGCTTGCCGTCTATGCACCGGTCGGGGGGATGGCAGGGGTGGGCATGGTGGCGGCAGTTTTCACGCCGATCAACCTCGGTTCGATCTCGCTCTGGGCGGGCCTGGGCACCGCGATGCAGGGGGTGCTGCACAGCCGCGCCCGGATGCGCGCCTTTAACGGCATCATGGCGGCGCTGCTTTTGGCCTCGCTCTGGCCGGTGCTGGCGACGGGCGCGCATTGAGGCTATACAGGGGCCGCGTTTCCCGTTAAGGGGCGCGGTCCGCGAGCATCGCGCCCCCCCAACCCGAAAGTGTTTCGATGACCCAGTTTGACGGCGTGCATGCAGTTTTGGCGCGAAGCCTTGAGACCAAGGGCTATGCCGAACTGACCCCGGTGCAGCGCGCGGTGCTGGAGCCGGGCGCGGCGAGTGCCGATTTGCTGGTTTCGGCACAGACGGGGTCGGGCAAGACGGTGGCCTTTGGCCTGACCATCGCTTCGCAACTTCTTGGGGATAGCGCGCGGACGGGGCCTGCCGACATTCCCCGTGCGCTGATCATTGCGCCGACGCGCGAACTTGCCATGCAGGTGAAGCGCGAGCTGGAGTGGCTTTACGCCGCCACCGGGGCGGTGATCGCGGCCTGCGTGGGGGGCATGGATGCGCGCGCCGAGCGGCGTGCGCTGGAGCGGGGCGCGCATATCGTGGTGGGAACGCCGGGGCGGATTTGCGACCATATGCGGCGCGGCGCGCTCGATCTTTCGGCGCTTGCGGTGGCGGTGCTGGATGAGGCCGACGAGATGCTTGACCTCGGTTTTCGCGAGGATCTGGAATTCATTCTGAAAGCCGCCCCGGCCGAGCGCCGCACACTGATGTTTTCGGCCACCGTCTCGCGCGAGATTGCGGCGCTTGCCAAAGCCTACCAGCGCGATGCACATCGGATCTCGACCGTGGCCGAGCGCGAACAGCACCACGACATCGAATACCGCGCGCTGCTGGTCGATCAGGCGGATCGCGAGAATGCCATCGTGAACGTGCTGCGCTATTACGAGGCGCGCACCGCGCTGGTTTTCTGCTCGACGCGGGCGATGGTCACGCATCTGACCGGGCGGTTCCTCAATCGCGGCTTTCAGGTCGTGGCCTTGTCGGGCGAGTTGAGCCAGGCCGAGCGCAGCCACGCGCTGCAATCAATGCGCGACGGGCGGGCGCGGGTCTGCGTGGCAACCGACGTCGCGGCGCGGGGCATCGATCTGCCGGGGCTGGAACTGGTGGTGCATGCTGATTTACCGGTGAACAAGGAAGCGCTGTTGCACCGCTCGGGCCGCACCGGCCGTGCCGGGCGCAAGGGCGTTGCCGCGGTGATCGTGCCCTTTTCGGCGCGCAAAAAGGCCGAGCGGCTTTTCTCATTCGCCAATATTGCGCCGATCTGGGCTTCGGCCCCGGGTGCCGAAGAGGTCAACGCGCGTGATGTCGAGCGGCTGCTCAGCGAGCCGGTACTGACCACGCCCGCGACCGTTGACGAAGCGCCGTTGGTAGCGCGCTTGATGCAGACCTATGATGCCGAGGCGCTGGCGGTGGCGGTGGTTCGCCAATACATGGCGCAGCGCTCGGCCCCCGAGGATCTGGCGGTGGTCAGCCCCGACGGGCCCAAACCCCGTGCCCGCGTCGAGTTCGAGCAGAGCCTCTGGGCGAGCCTTTCGATCGGGCAGGAGGGCCGCGCCGATCCGCGCTGGCTTTTGCCGATGCTCTGCCGTGCAGGCGATCTGTCGCGCCGCGACATTGGTGCGATCCGGGTGCAGGAGGCGCGCACGCTGGTGCAGATCCATGCCGACGCGGGTGCCCGTTTTCTTGCGGCTCTGGGTCCGGCGATGCAGCTTGAAGACGGAATTTCGGTAAGCGTGCTCGACACGGCCCCGATTGGCACCGAAGCGCATTCCGCCCCGCGTCTGGCCGAAACGCGGCGGGCAGCCACCGCCGCACCGCGTGTTTATGGCGCGAAAAAGGCTTACGAAAAAGTGGCATACGAAACGCCGCCGCCGGACAAGAAACCCTATGGTGGCAAGTCCGCCCCCGCGGCCGAGCGCGCCGACGCACCGCGCCCGGTTAGCGCCGCGCTGCGCCCAGTGGCGGATCTCGCGCCACATGGCACCGCCAGCGCGCCCGCGAAGAAGCCGCACCGCAAGGGTGCCGAGGCCTATGATCCGCTCAACACCCCGGCGCGGCCGGTCAAGCTGCATGCCCGCGATACGGCAGAAGGCGCGGCCCCTGCCAAGGAGCGCGGCGCAGGCTGGGCCAAACCCAAGCCGAAGCCAAAGCCCGCAGGCAAACCGGGCGCAAAGTTCAGCGGACCGCGGCCCAAGGGCTGAGGCGGCACCGCCTCAGCGCGCTTCGCGCACCGTTTCGACCATCAGCGCAACGTTGTCGGGGTTGCCGTCGGGGGTGATGCCGTGGCCAAGGTTGAATATGTGCGGGCCCTTGGCGAATGCCCGCACGATCCGCCGCGTCTCGTCCACCAGCCCCTGCCCGCCGGTGACCATGTGGCGCGGGTCGAGGTTGCCCTGCACGCAGCCATCCTTTTGCACGTTTGCCGCGGCCCATTCCGCCGACACGGAATTGTCGAGCGCCACGCAATCGGCCCCGGTGGCGCGGGCAAAACCCACATAGCGCGGCCCCGCCTCGCGCGGGAAGGCGATGACCGGCAGGCCGGGGTGGCGCGCCTTCAGCGCGGCGATGATCCGCGCGGCAGGGGCAAGCGCGAAATCGGTGAAGTCCTGCCCCTTCAGGCTACCTGCCCATGAATCGAACAGTTTCACCACTTCGGCACCGGCCACGACCTGGGCGGAGAGGTATTCGATGGTCGCCTCGGTCAAAAGCTCGATCAGCGCCGAGAAGGTCTTGCGGTCGGCAGCCTTGAGCGCATGTGCGGGGCCCTGGTCGGGCGTGCCGCGACCTGCGACCATATAGCTCGCCACCGTCCATGGTGCCCCGGCGAAACCTATAAGCGCGGTTTCGCGCGGCAGCTCACGGGCAAGAATGCGCATGGTTTCATAGACCGGGGCAAGACTGTCGTGAATGTCGTCCTTGCCCTTGAGCGCGCCGAGGTCGGCAGCGCCGGTAATGGTTGAAAGCCGCGGCCCTTCACCGGTCTCGAACCAGAGTTCTGCGCCAAGTGCCTGCGGCAGCAAGAGAATGTCTGCAAACAGGATTGCTGCATCAAAGCCGAAACGGCGGATTGGCTGAAGTGTCACCTCGGCGGCAAGATCGGAGTTGTAGCAAAGCGAGAGAAAATCACCGGCCTTTGCCCGGGTGGCGCGATATTCGGGCAGATAGCGACCCGCCTGCCGCATCATCCAGATTGGCGGCGTTGGCAGGGTTTCACCCGCGAGGGCGCGCAAAAGCAGCTTTTTGGTCATTCGTGCACTCCGTTTGCCCCTTCATCGCGGGCGCGGGCGCGATGTCAAGCGCGGAGCTTCTTGCGCGGGTCTTTTGGCGCGGCTATTGCGTGGGCATGAACATGCCCACGCCCCAGAACCCGCTGAAGATCGGCACCCGCGGCAGCCCGCTTGCGCTGGCTCAGGCCTACGAGACGCGCGCGCGCCTGATGGCTGCCCATGGACTGCCCGAGGCCGCTTTCGAGGTCGTGGTGATCAAGACCACGGGCGACAAGGTGCTCGACCGGCCGCTGAAGGAGATTGGCGGCAAGGGGCTGTTTACCCGCGAGATCGAGGAGGCACTGGGCGAGGGCGGCATCGACATTGCGGTGCACTCGATGAAAGACATGCCGGTGCTGCAACCTGCGGGCCTGGTGCTCGATTGCTACCTGCCGCGCGAAGATGTGCGCGACGCATTTGTTTCGCCCCGGCACATGCGGTTGTCCGATCTGCCGCAGGGTGCCGTTGTTGGCACATCCAGCTTGCGCCGCCGCGCGCAGCTTGCCAATCGCCGCTCCGACCTGAAGCTTGTGGAGTTTCGCGGCAATGTGCAAACGCGGCTGAAGAAGCTGGCAGATGGCGTTGCCGAGGCGACCTTGCTGGCGATGGCGGGGTTGAACCGTCTAGGTCGGCCCGAGGTGGCGCGGGGTGCGATTGAGGTGGCCGAAATGCTTCCCGCGGTGGCGCAAGGGTGTATCGGTATCGAGCGGCGGCTGGCAGACGCCCGCGCCGAGGCGTTGCTGGCTGGCATCCACGACACCGGCACCGGCCACCGGCTTGCCGCCGAGCGCGCCTATCTCGCAACGCTCGACGGATCGTGCGAAACGCCGATTGCCGGGCTGGCGGTGCTAGAGGGCACGACGCTCTGGCTCAGGGGCGAAATCCTTCGGCCTGACGGATCGGAGGCGATTGCAGCCGAAGCCCGCGCTGCGGTTTCCGATGCCGCGGCACTCGGTGATGGCCTTGCGCGCCAGTTGCTCGCGCAGGCACCAAAGGGCTTTTTCGACTGGCGCTGATCCGGTCTTGCCCTGGCGCAAGCATCCGCTGCGAGAGGCTTCAGTTGCGGTCCAGCAGCCATAGTGTGGTGATGCCCGCGATCGCCAGCCCCGCACCCAGCACCGCCACGAAAGCGTAGCCAGCAATCCAGGTTCCAAGCGCGAAGGCGGCAGCGGCGAAAATGTCGCCCGCCAGGCGTTGCACCGCCAACAGGCTCACACCGGCACCGGGGCGCGCGCCGAGAAGGTCTTGCAGATAGGCAATGGGCAGCGTCATGACCAGCGCGCCCCCGGCTGCGGCGGGCAATGGCAGTAGCCACAGATAGGGCGTGGCAACCAACATCGGCATTGCCACCAGATGCACCATGTATAGCACGGTGCCGATCAGGATCAGCGTATTGCGCGGCAGATGCCGGGCAATGAGCGGCGATGCCATCATGAACGGCACCTCCAGCCCGGCCACAAAGCCCACATAAAGCGCCACGTCGGCAGGGCCGCGCCCCGGGGTTTCTGACATGACAAGCGCGATCAGAACGATGTAAAGCGTGATTGCGCCATTGACCGTGCCCAAAAGCGCCACCCGCGCCAGCACACGCGGCACCGCAAGTTCGCGCAGAGATCCGGCGAAACTCAGCCCCGAGCGCGGATCCTGCCAGCGCGTGGTGCCTTCGCGCGGCCAGCGCGCATAGGTCAACGCAAGCATGAAGGCCGCCAGCACCGCCGCCACCGGATATATCGTCATTAACCCTGTGCCATGCGAAAACGCCAGCGACCAGAGCGGCAGCACCACGATGAATGGCAGCGCGAAGAGCGCGCGCAGCGTAGCCAATATGGCATTGCGCGCATCCGGCGGATGCGCGCTTGCCGCCAGCCGCGCAAAGGCGAAGATATGGCCAAAGATCACCGTCGAGAGCGGCAGCGCCAGCGCATGTGCCAGCACGAAGGCCGAGGCTGCGCCGGTGGCAGGCACCGCGAGCACGCCAAGCAGCATCGCCGAAACCGCGACCATCGCCACCAACCTGCGGTTTGAGCGTTGATCGGCCAGTATTCCGAGGCCAACGGCGCTTGCCACCGACACCAGCGACGCCGCGACCAGCACCAGCGCAAAGCCTGAATCGCCAAGACCGAAGGCATTGACCGCGAGCGTCGAGACATAGGGCGTGACCGATGCGCTGAAAGCGCCGTAAAGCATCATCAACAGCGCCGCGAGGCGCAGTGCCGGGTCGGTCAGAAAGGGGCGGAATAGCCCGATCGCGTGCATTTCAGGGCAGAACCTTTCCGGGGTTGAGAATGCCCTGCGGGTCGAGCGCTGCCTTGATGGCGCGCATGGCGGCCAGTGCAACCGGGTCCTTGTGCTTCGCCATGCTGGCAATTTTCGATAGCCCGATGCCATGCTCGGCGGAAAAACTGCCGCCCATCCCCACCGCCTCTTCGGCCACCGCACCGCGAATGGCAGCGCTCAACATGGCATCGTCGCGCGAGGGATAGGCGGTATAGTGAATGTTGCCATCGCCCAGATGCGCCACCACCATCTCTTCGGCCCCGGCATCAAGCGCCGCGAGCCGCACCGCCATGCGCGGCAGGAACTCCGCCACCCGGTCGAGCGGCAGGGCGATGTCGGTATCGACCAGCGGCGCGCGGTTGAGCGTGATCTCGGCGGCAGCTTCTCGCATCGCCCAAAGCCTGCGGCGCTGCGCGCCACTTGCCGCCAGCGCCGTCTCGCGCAGCGCACCCGAACTGATGGCCTCGGCCAGAAGTGCCTCGAACGCCACAGCGAGCGCCGATTCTCCCTCTGCATTGCAGGCTGCATCGTCAAACCGGGTGCTGGCGACTTCGACAAGGATGTTTACCGGGCAAGGCCTGAAGGGGCAGGCGAGGTCGGGGCGGATGCTGCCAAGCCGGGCCATGTAGCCTGCGGGCATGTATTCAAAAGCCTCGACCGCGCCGCCGGTGGCAGCTTGCAACCGGTGCAGCAGCGCGAGCGCCTCGGAAAGGCTGTCCATCCCCAGCAGCGCTGTCACCTGCACGCGCGGCGCGGGTGCCAGCCGCAGCACAGCGGCGGTGATGATGCCGAGCGTTCCCTCGGCTCCGATAAAGAGGTCGCGCAGGTCGTAGCCGGTGTTATCCTTGTGAAGCGCGCTCATCGCGTTCAGCACCCGTCCGTCGGCCAACACCACTTCAAGCCCAAGGCAAAGCGCGCGCGCACTGCCGTAGCGCAGCACGTTGGAGCCGCCGGCGTTGGTCGAAAGGAAACCGCCCACCTGCGCCGAGCCCTTGGCCCCGAAGCTCAGACCGAACACCAGCCCATGTTCCGCCGCCGCCGCCTGCACGTACTCGAGCACCACCCCGGCCTCGACCACCAATGTGCGTGCGTCGGGGTTGACCTCGCGGATGCGGTTCATCCGCGAAAGCGAGAGCATCAGACCGCCCTCGGCAGAGGTTCCGCCATTCAGCCCAGTATTGCCGCCTACCGGCACCACCGCCACCCCCGCTGCCGCCGCCAGCCGCACCACCTCGGCCACCTCGGCAGTGCTGGCGGGCCGCGCCACGGCGAGCGGCTGCCAGTGATACTTGCCGGTCCATTCGCGGCCATAGCTGGCGGCATCGGTGCCGGTCAGCACATGTGCTGCCCCCAGCGTGGCGGTAAGTTCGGCCAGAATGTCCATGCCTGCCCTCGTCGGTTGTGCCCGAATATTTCACACGCGGCCCACCCTGCGCCAGAGTCAATCGGTGCGCTCCTGGCGACGGCGGCGGCCTCCGGCGGGGATATTTCCTTCTGAAGCAGAGCAATGCTTCAGGCCAAATATCCCCCGCGGAGCGCAGCCCGGCCGATGCTGCCTGCCGGGGCTGGCGGCGCGCAGGCGGCTGGGGCAAGATCGGCCGAAATGGGAGGCTCCGATGGCTCAAGATCCGCTTCTTACCCCGTTTCAGCTCAAGCACCTGCGGCTCAAGAACCGCATCATGTCGACCGCGCATGAACCGGCCTATTCCGAAGACGGAATGCCAAAAGACCGCTACCGCCTTTACCACCGCGAAAAGGCGCGGGGCGGGATGGCGCTGACCATGACGGCGGGGTCGGCGGTGGTCAGCGCCGACAGCCCGCAAGCCTTCGGCAACCTGCACGCCTATGATGATGCAATCGTGCCCTGGCTGAAGGCGCTTGCCGACGACTGCCATGAACATGATTGCAGGGTGATGATCCAGTTGACCCACCTTGGCCGCCGCACCGGTTGGAACAAGGCGCACTGGCTGCCGGTACTCAGCGCCAGTCCGGTGCGCGAGGCGGCGCATCGGGCGATGCCGAAAGAGGCGGAAGGCTGGGATCTGGAGCGGATCATTGCCGATTACGCCGCCGCTGCCGCGCGAATGCAGGCAGCCGGGCTCGATGGCATCGAATTCGAGGCCTACGGCCATCTGATGGACAGCTTCTGGTCGCCCGCCACAAACCGGCGCGCTGACCAATGGGGCGGCAGCCTTGAGAACCGCCTGCGTTTCACCTGGTCGGTTCTGGACGCGGTGCGCGGCGCGGTCGGGGCGGAGTTCATTGTCGGCCTTCGCATGGTTGCCGACGAGGCGACGGAGCAGGGGCTGAGCCGTGCCGAGGGGGTGGAAATCGCGCAGCGGCTGGCGGCCTCGGGCAAGGTCGATTTTCTCAACCTGATCCGTGGGCATATCGATACCGACGCGGCGCTGACCGGGGTCATTCCAATTCAGGGCATGGCCTATGCGCCGCATCTCGATTTTGCCGGTGAAGTGCGGCAAGCCACGGGCATGCCGATGTTTCACGCCGCGCGTATTCCCGATGTGGCAACCGCGCGGCACGCGATCGAAAGCGGCAAGCTTGACATGGTGGGAATGACCCGGGCGCATATTGCCGATCCACACATCACCGCCAAGGTGGCGGCCGGGCAGGAGGCGCGCATTCGCCCCTGTGTGGGTGCTACCTACTGCCTTGACCGCATCTACGAGGGGGGTGGCGCGCTTTGTGTGCACAACGCCGCAACCGGGCGCGAAGCGACGATGCCGCATCTCATCCCGCGCGCCGAGACCGCGCGGCGGGTGGTTGTGGTTGGCGCGGGCCCGGCAGGCCTTGAGGCGGCGCGGGTGGCGGGTGAGCGCGGGCACCGGGTAACCGTGCTCGAGGCGGCGACGCGAGCGGGCGGGCAGGTGGGGCTGATCGTGCAGCACCCGAGGCGGCGCGAGATGGCGGGGATCATCGATTGGCGTTTGGCGGAACTGGAGCGGTTGGGGGTGGAGTTGCGCTGCAATGTCTTTGCCGAGCCGTCCGACGTGCTGGCTCTGGTGCCGGAGGTGGTGGTGATTGCCACCGGTGGCCTGCCACACCTGCCAGAGGCGGCGGAGGGGCTGGCGCGAACCAGTTGGGATGTGATTTCGGGCGACGTGGTGCCGCAGGGGCGGGTGCTGGTCTATGAAGACGGGGCGGGCCATGCCGGGCTGATGGCGGCCGAAATGGCGGCGCGGGCCGGGGCAGAGGTGGAACTGGTGACGCCTGAGCGCACGCTAGCGCCTGATGTGGGTGGCATGAATCATGTACCTTACATGCGCGCTTTTCACGAGATGGGCGTGCGCATTACCATCAACACCCGTCTGGCCGGGGTAGCACGGGCGGGCAACGGGGTACTGGTGCGGTTCGGCTCGGATTTCGCACCGGGCTGGAGCGATGCACGTCAGGTCGATCTCTTGGTGGCAGACCACGGCACCTTGGCCAATGACGAACTTTATCACGCGCTCAAACCGCTCAGCCGCAATCTTGGTGCGGTCGATCATGCGGCGCTGATCGGGTCGGGCGAGGTTTTCCCCGCGCGCAATCCGGGTGCCGCGTTCACGCTCTACCGTATCGGCGACGCGGTGGCGGCGCGCAACATCCATGCCGGTATCTACGACGCGCTGCGCTACGGCATCCGCATTTAGCCGCGCCCGCGATCGGTCAGGCCGAGAACCACTAGCCCGATCGCGCCGCCGATATACAGATAGGCACCGATGCCGAGCAAGTCACTGAAATCTGTGGCTTGCAGCGGCAGGCCGAGCTTGCGCAACTGGTCATTGAAGTTGAATGCCGCATAGATCACCACGCCAACCGGCACCGACCCGGCGACCAGCGCCAGAATGCCGGGGCAGCGGCGCAATAGCGCCAGCACCAATACCAGGGCGGCCAGGGGAAACGCCAGGAAGAACAACTGGCCGGTGAGGTCCATGCGCTTCAGCCCCTCGATGCCCACTTCATCCAGCGTAGCGATCGGCGTTATCTGGATCAGCAACGGGATGGAAATGACGGGAAGAAAGAAACTGCCAAGGAGGGAGGCGGCAAAAAGCGCGGCAAGCGCGGGCTGGCTGAGGTGGCGCATGACAACTCCGGCACGGATAGCCCGGCAAGCCTTCGCCGCTGGCCCGCACCGTGTCAATGGTTTCAGCCGCGGCTCCCCCCCCCCCCGCCGTGGTGTCAGCGGGGCGGCACGCGCGCGAGCAGTTCAAGCACCTTCGGGCCGAGTTCCGCGATCACCAGTTTTACCCCTTCGGCCGAGGGGTGGAGGCCATCGGCTTGCATCAGCGCGCGCGCGCTGCGGGTTTGCAGCGGCAAATCCATGATCGGCGCGAGCAGGTTGGGCAGCATGACGGTGCCATAAGCTGCGGCAAGGTCGGGAAAGATGGCGTCGAACTCGGTCTTGAACTCGGGGCCGTAGTTCGATGGCGCGGGCAGGCCGACGAGCAATACCGGCAGGCCGCGTTTGCCTGCGTCGGTCAGGATCGCATCAAGATTTGCGCGTGATTGCGCGGGTGGCAGGCCGCGAAGAAGGTCGTTGCCGCCAAGCGCGACCATCAGCGCGTCGGCCCCGCCCGCCAGTGACCAGTCGAGCCGCGCGAGTCCGCCAGCGGTCGTATCGCCCGAAACGCCTGCGTTCAGCACCACCACATCGGCACCGGCGGCGGCGAGCCATGCTTGCAGTTGCGGCACCAGCCCCTCTTGCGGCGGCAGGCCATAGCCGGCGGTCAGGCTGTCACCGAGGGCCACCAATTGCAGCGACGCCGCGAATGCCGGTGTTGCCAGCAGAAATGTGACCGCGGCGAGGTTGCGCAAGGCGCGACCCGTGCCATATGCAAATGCAGAGATTGAGGCGAGGGCAGCATTTATGGATACGGTTCTGGGTCTGCGCGATGCGCGGCTGACTTTGGCAGGCAACGCGGGACCGGTCGAGATTTTGCGCGGCATCACGCTTGATATTGCGCGGGGCGAGAGCGTGGGGCTGGTCGGGCCATCGGGGTCTGGCAAGTCGTCGCTCCTCATGTTGATGGGCGGGTTGGAGCGGGCAAGCTCCGGCACAGTCACGGCGTTGGGCCAGGATCTGGGCGCGATGAACGAAGATGCGCTGGCCCGCTTCCGCCGTGGCAATATGGGGATTGTTTTTCAAAGCTTCCACCTCATTGCGACGATGACGGCGCTGGAAAACGTGGCGCTGCCGCTGGAACTTGCGGGGGTGGCAGACGCATTCGGGCGCGCGGCCGAGGAACTGGAAGCGGTCGGGCTTGCGGCGCGCGGCGGGCACTACCCGGCAGAACTGTCGGGCGGCGAGCAGCAACGGGTTGCGCTGGCACGGGCTGCGGCACCGCGGCCGAAGCTGTTTCTTGCAGATGAGCCGACCGGCAACCTTGATGCGGCCAATGGTGCCGCGATCATGGACCTGCTTTTCGGGCTGCGCGACAGGCATGGCGCAACGCTGGTGCTGGTCACGCATGCGCCGGAGCTTGCCGCGCGTTGCGACCGGATCGTGCATCTGGCCGATGGGCGGGTGACACCATGAGGCTGGCGCTGCGGATCGCGCGGCGTGAACTGCGCGGCGGCATCGCCGGGTTTCGGGTGTTTCTGCTCTGCCTGATCCTTGGTGTGGCGGCGATTGCCGCAGTTGGCACGGTGCGGGCTGCCATTCAGGCAGGGCTTGACGCGCAGGGGGCCGAGTTGCTTGGCGGTGACGCGCAGCTGGAGTTTTCCTATCGCGCGGCGACCGAGGACGAGCGCGCCTGGATGGCCGCGCGGGCGGTGGAGATGTCGGAGATCATCGATTTTCGATCGATGCTGGTGATGGGCGAGGGCGATACCGCTGAACGCGGGCTGACGATGGTGAAGGCGGTCGATGGTGCCTATCCGCTGCTTGGCGCGGTGGGGCTGGACCCGCCGATGCCCTTTGCCGAGGCAATGGCGGGGGCAGGCGGCAAGCCCGGTGTGGTCGTGGACGGGGTGCTTGCCGACCGGATGGGTCTGCAAGTCGGCGATGCAGTTCGGCTGGGGGTCAAGAGCTTCGTGATGACCGCGCGGCTGGTGCATGAACCAGACGGCGCATCGGGCGGTTTTGGCTTTGCGCCGCGCACCATCGTGGCGGCGGCGGCGCTGGATGGGTCGGGGCTGCTGGAGCCGGGTTCGATTTTCTCGACCGCCTACAGGCTGGTCTTGCCCACAGGTACCGATCTTGCGGCGTTGCGCAGCGAGGCGCGCGCGCATTTCGATGGTGCCGGGATGCGCTGGCAAGATAGCCGCCGCGCCTCGCCGGGGGCCGAGGTTTTTGTCGAGCGGATCGGCTCGTTTCTGGTGCTGGTGGGGCTTGCGGGCCTCGCGGTGGGCGGCGTGGGCATATCCGCCGCCGTGCGCGCCTGGATGGAGCGCAAGACCGAAACGATTGCAACCCTGAAGGCGCTGGGAGCAAGCGGGGGGCTGATTCTATCGGTTTTTGCTTTGCAACTTGCGGTGCTGACGGTGATTGGTGTTGGTATCGGGTTGGTGCTGGGCGCGGGTGGGCCATTGCTTGCGGCACCCCTGATTGCGCGGGTGATGCCCATTCCGGTGGAGTTCGGACTGGCACCTTGGGCGCTGGCAGAAGCCACCACTTATGGTGTGCTGGTTGCCGCGCTTTTCACGCTCTGGCCCCTGGGTCAGATGCGCGCGGTGCGCGCGGCGGCGCTGTTTCGCGATCTTGGGCCGGGGCGTCGGGGAATACCCTCGCGCGGGCTTTTGGCGGCAAGCGCGGCGTTGCTGGCAGCCCTGGTGGCGGCGTCGGTCTGGTTTTCGGGCGTGCCGTCGCTAGCGCTTGGCACTTTGGGCGGCATCGCGGGGGCGCTGGTGCTGCTTGCGGCGGCTGCGCTCATCTTGCGCCGGTTGGCGCGGTTTGCGGCGAGGGCACCGATGGTGCGGGGCCGGCCCGGTGTCAGGGCGGCGCTGGCCGCCATTGGTGGACCGCGCAGCGAAGCGGTGGCGGTGGTGATGTCGCTGGGCCTTGGGCTTTCAGTGCTGGCCGCCGTGGGGCAGGTCGATGCGGGCCTGCGCGCGGCGATCCAGAATGATTTGCCCGAGCGTGCGCCAGCCTATTTCATGGTCGATATTCAGTCCGACCAGATCGACGCGTTCAAGGCGCGGGTCACCGCTTTTGCCGAAGTGACGCGGCTTGATACCGCGCCGATGCTGCGTGGGGTCGTCACCCGGATCAACGGGCAGCCCGCGCGCGAGGTGGCGGGCGACCACTGGGTTTTGCGCGGCGACCGGGGCATAACCTATGCGGACGAGATTCCGAGCACGACGCGGGTGGTGGCGGGCACCTGGTGGGGGCCGGGATATGACGGGCCGCCGCAGGCGAGTTTCGCCGCTCAGGAAGCCGCCGAGCTTGGGCTGAAGCTTGGTGACAAGATCACTGTCAACGTGCTGGGGCGGGACATCGAGGCAGAAATCACCTCGTTCCGCGAGGTTGACTTTTCGACTGCGGGCATCGGCTTTGTCGTGACACTGAACCCGGCGGCGCTGGCGGGGGCACCGCACAGCAACATTGCCACCATCTACGCGCCGCCCGAGGTTGAAGCGGCGATCCTGCGAGATGTTGGGGCGGCCTTTCCCAACATCACCGCAATCCGCATCCGTGACGCGATTGCACAGGTGACGCGCGCGCTTGACGCGATTGCGCGGGCTACGGCGCTGGCGGCAAGCGTGACACTCGCCACCGGCTTTGTGGTGCTGATCGGCGCGGCAGCGGCGGGCGAGAGGGCGCGGGCATGGGAGGCGGCGGTGCTGAAGGTGCTGGGCGCGTCACGCGGGCGCATTCTTGCGTCATTTGCGCTTCGTGCGGCGCTTATGGGGGCGGCGGCAGGGTTGCTTGCAATCGGCTTTGGTGCGGCTGCGGGTTGGGCAGTGCTGACTCTGGTTATGGATGCCGAATACCATTTTGCGCCGATACCGGCACTGGCCATTGTGCTCGGGGGGCTGTTGGCGACGCTTGCGGCGGGCCTTGTGTTCGCGCTGCGCCCCTTGGCGGTGCGCCCCGCCGAGGTGCTGCGCGCCCGCGACTGAGGCGAAAACAGGGTCACCCCGGGGTGACGCCGGGTCAGAGCGACAGGTGCCGCACCCGCGCGCCCCATTCAATGGCGGCAGCATGCAAGCGGTCGATGTTCAATTCGTGCCGGATTTCTTCGAGCAGCCGCAATTCGCCGTCGCGGATGGTTCCGTCAGCAGCGGCCACGTCGCAGGCGAGCGCATAGGCGGATTCGTGAAGCCTTTCGGACAGGGCGTCGCGCACCAGACCGAACAGGGCATCAAGCCCGTCTTCCTCTTCAAAAAGCGCATAGACGGTTTTTGCAACGCGCGGAATGCGGTCGATGTCATAGGCGGCAAATACCGGCATGTGGTTCACGATCCGCTCGATCGCTACCAGTTCGGCGGTGCGGATGCGTTCATCCGAGACCGAGACCGCCACCATTACCGCCACCAGGGCGTCTTGGGCGGAAAGCGAAGCGAGAACCTGAGGCACGGCGGTGTTCCTTTGCGTTACACCCCGCAAATTATTGACGATTGCCGCCCCGTTCAATAGGGAAAGCTCGCGGCACGAATTGGGCTGCTATGAGGTGTGCCATGACAAGCTTGCGCGACGCTGCGATGAACTCCAAAGCCTGGCCTTTCGAGGAAGCGCGCCGCGTGCTCAAACGCTATGAAAAAGCGCCGCCGCAGAAGGGTTATGTGCTGTTCGAGACCGGCTACGGGCCGAGCGGCCTGCCCCATATCGGCACCTTTGGCGAGGTGGCCCGTACCACCATGGTGCGCCGTGCTTTCGAGATCATTTCGGATATCCCGACCAAGCTGCTCTGCTTTTCCGATGACATGGACGGAATGCGCAAGGTTCCCGAAAACGTGCCGAACCGCGAGATGTTGAAAGAGCATATGCAAAAGCCCTTGACCGCCGTGCCTGACCCGTTCGGGCACTACGCGAGCTTTGGCGACCACAACAATGCGATGCTGCGCCGGTTCCTTGATACTTTCGGGTTCGAGTATGAATTCGCCAGCGCGACCGAATATTACAGGTCCGGAAAGCTGGACGAGATCCTGCTGCGTGCGGCTGAACGCTATGACGCCATCATGGAGATCATGCTGGCGTCGTTGCGCGAGGAGCGGCAGCAGACCTACAGCTGCTTTCTGCCGATCAGCCCGAAAACCGGCAAGGTGCTTTATGTACCGCTGACCAATGTCGATGCCAAGGGCGGCACCATCAGCTACGTCGATGAGGACGGCGACGAGGTAACCGTTTCGGTGACCGGGGGCCGGGTGAAGCTGCAATGGAAGCCCGATTTTGGCGCGCGCTGGGCGGCGCTGGGTGTCGATTTCGAAATGTATGGCAAAGACCATTCCACCAATACGCCGATCTACGATGGCATTTGCGAAGTGCTCGGCGGACGCGCACCCGAGCACATGACCTACGAGTTGTTCCTCGATCAGAACGGCGAGAAGATATCCAAGTCAAAGGGCAACGGGCTGTCGATCGACGAATGGCTGACCTATGCGGCGACCGAGAGCCTCAGCTACTTCATGTATCTCAAGCCGAAAACCGCCAAGCGGATGTATTTCGACGTGATCCCGAAAGCGGTGGACGAATACCATCAGCAACTGCGCGCCTATCCCACGCAGGATGCGGTGGCGCAGCTCAACAACCCGGTTTGGCACATCCACGGTGGCAAGGTGCCCGAGAGCCGGATGGTCGTTCCGTTTGCAATGCTGCTGAACCTTGCCAGCGTTTCGGGGGCGGTCGACAAGGCGGCGCTTTGGGGTTTTATCCGGCGCTATGCGCCCGAGGCCAGCCCCGAGGCAAACCCCGATCTTGACCGCGCTGCCGAGTTTGCGGTGCGCTATTTCCACGATTTCGTGGCACCGACCCGCGCCTTCCGCCTTCCGTCAGAAAAGGAACGCGCGGCATTGGCTGATCTGGTGGTGCGGCTCGGCGACTGGCACAGCGGGCTCGATGCCGAGGCATTGCAGACGATGGTCTTTGCCGTCGGCACCGAGCACGGGTTCGAGCCGCTGCGCGACTGGTTCACGGCGCTTTACGAGGTGCTGCTCGGCGCATCCCAAGGCCCGCGTTTCGGCGGCTTCATCGCGCTTTACGGGGTGAAGGAAACCATCGCGCTGATCGAAAAAGCACTGGATGGCGGGCTGGTCTGAGGCCCGCCTTCAGCCGCGCCAAAGCCGCCACCAGGACCGCCAGCGCGCCGCGAGCGATTTGGCAGGCTCTGCCAGAAGCCGCTCGGCGAGCCGGAAAATTTCGCGCTCGGCCTGCGCTTGTCGTTTGGCGCAACGCCGGGCCAGTGCCCGCGCCTCGGGCATGGTCTTCTGGCTCTGCACCAATCGTGCATGTAGCTCCGACAGATCGTGGTGGTTGCCAAGCAATTCGCCAAGTGCATCGGCTGCTGCGATGTGCGGTGCCATCATCTCGGGCCAAATGGGCTGCAGCAGCCGGGCGTGATACCAGTGGGCCTTGATATGCCCGCGCCAGCGATGAAGTGCCGCGTCATCATGGCCTTTGCGCAGGTGCCGCAACTCGCTGCGGCAGCGCGACCAGGTTCTGCGCAAACCGTCTTCAAGCGCGCCGAAATCACTGCCGCCGAATTGCCATTGGCCGCAGCGCCCGGCAATTGTTGCCAGCGCTTGCGCGAGCGTGTCCAGATCGGCGCGCAGGGCAGTGGGCGCGGCTTCGGCGGGGGATAGCGCTTCGGCAAGCCGTGATGCCGCGCGCTCGTCGCCCGTTTGGGCGATAAGCGCAAGCGTCGCGCCCATCACCTCAACCTCGCGGTGATGGGCGATCTGGCGGGCCGAGTCGCGCAGCGCGCGGTCTTCAAGCCGGAACGCCGGAAAATTGGAGCGTACAAGACCCAGAAGGCCGCGTAGCATCTTGATGTTCTTGCGTATTGCATGCAACTGGCCCGGCCCCGGCGCGCCCCGTGCCAGGCTGATTGCCTCGGCCAAAAGTGCTGCGGCGATGCGGCGGACGGCATCGCCGGCGGTTTTGTCGGCAAGATCGAAACCGTAGGCCATGCCGCAGTGTGCCACGGAAGCGCGCGCCGGGGTCAATCTTTGTTTAACCACCGCTGCTAGCTCTCGTCGCGCCGGGGCATGAGGCACCCGGCTTGTTCCCAGCTTGAGCATTCCGGTCAGGAGCCAACCGAAGGAGCGCGCCCTGCGCGCCCGCGCCCCAGATGCGGACCCTGCGCCGCTGGGGCGGACCGGAACACCTAAGGGGATGCTCTATGAACAAGGCTATTACCGACGGGCTGCTGCTGATGCCGCCCGCATTCGATCTGGGGCTTGGCGTCTGGTCGAGCGAAAATGGCACCGCAGGCTCGGCCACCTATCAAGGCGCAGCAAACGCGGCGCTGGTGACGGCCGATCAGGACTTTGGCAATTGCCTTGAGCTGGTAAAAACCGCATCGACGCAGAAATTGCGCTACATGGGGCAGACACCCATTCTGCCCGGCTGCTACCTGCGCGTCACCGCACACGTCAAGGCGATGAGCGGCAACCTTCCCTCGGTGCGTATCGCAGCTTACGCCATGGGGCCGGGCGACGTGCACACGACCGGGTTGACCGAGGTCGGCAGCGCGGTTGCCCTGTCTGCCTATGGCAAAGTCGCCACGGTGCAGGCGATCATTGGCACCGGGTCGCGCGGCGGGGTCGATATGGCCTGGGGCACGACGCCCCTTTACGGCCACTTCGGGCTTGACCTGACGGGGGCGAACAACGGTGTGGTCCGCATCGACGACATCGCGATTGAAGATGTTACCTCGGCCTTCCTGCGCGATCTCATGGACTGGGTCGATGTGCGCGATTTCGGCGCGAAGGGGGATGGCATCGCCGACGACCGCGCGGCCTTTGTTGCGGCCGACGCGGCAGCGGCAGGGCGCGAGATGCTGGTTCCAGCCGGGGTCTACCGCATCGGCTCGAATCTTTCGATCAACACGACAGTGCGCTTTGTCGGAACGGTGACGATGGACGCTGCGGTGCGGTTGCTCCTGTTGAAAAACTACGACTTCCCGACCTATGCCGAAGCGTTTGGCGACGAGCATCTGGGCTTCAAGAAGGCGTTGCAGGCGCTTTTCTATTTCAACGACCACAACATTCTCGATCTCAAGGGCCGCCGGGTCGAGGTGACCGAGCCGATCCTGATCAGTGACGTGGCACCGGGGCTTGTGTCCTTTTCCAGCCGCCGGGTGGTGATGAACGGCCAGTTGAACGCGATCGACGGGCCTGCCTGGACGCCTGATGTGGTGACATCGCTGGCCACCTACGACGTGACGCAGCCGACGACGCTGACGGCAGTGGCCAACATTGCCAATATCGCGGTGGGATCGCGGATTACCGGAACCGGGATCGGGCGCGAGGTTTATGTGCGCGCCCGAAATATCGGCGCGGGCACGATTACGCTTTCGCAGCCCTTCTATGGCGGCTCGGGCACCCGCACGCTGACCTTCACCCGCTACAAATACATGCTCGATTTTTCAGGCATGGACAAACTCGACCGCTTCAACATCAGCGAGATCGAGTTTCTGTGCAACGGCGTGGCGAGCCTTGTCATGCTCGCCCCTGCGGGCGAGACCTTTCATTTGCGCGATTGCTCGGTGATCCGCCCGCGCGACCGCGGCATCACCTCGATCGGCCGCGCCTGTCAGGGCATGATGATCGACCGCTGCCAGTTCCTTTCAAACGAAATGGACCTGCGCGCGCAGGATCGCACCACGATTGCGCTCAACGTCAACGCCAATGACGTGAAGGTGCGCGACAGCCGCTTTGTGCGGTTTGCGCATTTCATGGTCGCCTATGGTACCGGTCACCTGATCGTCGGCAACCACTGGTTCCAGGGTGACAACGAGGCAAACGGCGTGCGCTTTGGCGGGCTGGTGCTGACCCGGCCCAACGTGCAGACTTCGGTGACAGGCAACTACATCGACAATTCGGTGATCGAATGGACCAACGAATATGAGGTCAGCCCGGATTATGCCGACCAGTTTTCGTTCGGCGGGCTGACGATCAGCGGCAACACTTTCGTTTCGATTGACGTCGCACCATGGTTCCGCTGGATTTCGGTGAAACCCTACGGCACCGGGCACTTTGTCCATGGGCTGAACGTTTCGGGCAACGTGTTCCGCGCGATCGGTGGCGATGTGGACCGTATCGAGCAGGTCGATACAACCTTTGCCGACCTCAACTTCAGCCGGATGCGCAACATCGTGATGGAAGGCAACATCTTCAACGGCGTGCTGCAGTATGTGTCGAACCCGCTGACGATGGACTTTACCCAAGCTACCGCACAGACCACCTGGACGCTCAGCCCCGGCGCTGCGCTTCCCTTCGGTGGCTGGGCGCGCAACGTGGAAAGCGTGGTGACCCAGGGCATGATCACCAATGCCTCGAACGCGCGGGTTAGCGAGTTGCCTTATGTACTGACCGAGCAGGGAACAGGCAAGAAGTCGATCACGCTCAACTGGTCGCAGGCCGCCAAGGGCCGGGCGCAGGTGAAACTGCGGATGGACGTGCTGGCCTGACGCCGAAGGCAGGCGTTCGGGAAAGGGGCGGTGCCTGCGGGTGCCGCCCTTTTCATTGCGCGAGGTCTGCGGCGGTAAGCTCGAACGCCTTGCCAAACCCGCCGTTCAACAGCGCGGCGGTGGGCAGCAGATGCACAAATCGGAAATCCGGCAGATCGGCATAGACCAGCGCTTTCGGGTGCCGCGCCAGCCAGAGCGCACGCAAGCCGCGCTCGCTGGCGGCGGCGGGGGCGATAAAGGCGGCGGTAACGCTCAGGCTCAGGCGCGGATGGGTAAGCGGGTCGCCCTTTGGCCCGGGCTCGCCCACCAGAAGCCCCGCCTGCGGTGCCAGGGTGAGCGCCCGGCTGTGCAGCGCCAGCCCCGATATCAGCGCGAGCAATCCACCGCCCGCTGCGGGTGCAAGTGCAATGCGCGCAACATGTGGGGTGCCGGTGCCAGGGTGCAGCACCCCGAGTGCGCCAAAGCTAGCGCCCGAAATCAGTGCGCATGCCAGCGCGCGGGCGGCTGCATCGGTGGGGCGGATTGGCGAAATCGGTTCCCGCATTGGGTCTCCGCAGCTTGGACCCGCCCTGCTCTAGGGCGTATATGGGCAACTTTCAAGGCACCGAGGCGTGCGAATCGTTACCGCGGCGCATGGCACAAGGATGCCCCAGGTTGATTCGCTCTGGCGCGCGTCAATGCCCCCGCGCCCGGAACGCCAGGTAACATCACCGTCGCGTGAACAGGCAATGTCTTGAAATAACATGCCAAAAAAGTGCTGCAAATCGCTGTTTTTACAAAGTTACCGACTAGTCTGTGAATTTATTTACAAAATAATTCAACTCACAAAGGGGGTTACATCAAATGCCACAATTGGTTTACAATCCCCTTGGGATGGAGAGCCCGATGTTTTCGGGGGTGCGAGGTCACCGCGCTGCGTGATCTCGGGGATAGGGAGGATAGGGCAATGACCGCTCAGGACAAAACTTCAGGTTCAATACCGTCGATGCACCCGGTTCCAGCAGGGTTTGAAAACGCGCATGCCGATCTCGCAAAGTATCGTGCCATGTACAACGAATCGGTCGCTGATCCTGACAAGTTCTGGGGCCGCGAGGGCAAACGGATCGACTGGATCACCCCCTACACCAAGGTCAAGAACACCGATTTCACCTTTGGCCATGTCAGCATCAAGTGGTTCGAAGACGGTGTCCTGAACGTTTCGGCCAACTGCATCGACCGGCATCTGGCGACCCGCGGCGATCAGACCGCGATCATTTTTGAACCCGACGATCCCAATACCCCTGCCGAGCACATCAGCTACAGCCAGCTTTCAGAGCGCGTGAACCGCATGGCGAACGTTCTGCTCAGCCAGGGCGTGATGCGTGGCGACAGGGTGGTGATCTACCTGCCGATGATCCCTGAAGCCGCCTATGCGATGCTGGCCTGCGCCCGCATTGGCGCGATCCATTCGGTGGTATTCGCCGGCTTTTCGCCCGACGCGCTTGCCAACCGGATCAACGACTGCGGCGCGAAGCTTGTCATCACCGCAGATACAGCGCCGCGTGGTGGCCGCCGCACGCCGCTCAAGGCCAATACCGATGCCGCGCTTTTGCACTGCTCCGACAAGGTGCGCTGTCTGGTGGTCAAGCACACCGGCGATCAAACCACCTGGATTCAGGGCCGCGACGTGGATGTGAAGCTTCTGATGGCGCACGCAAGCCCCGATTGCCCGCCCCGCCCGATGGGTGCCGAAGACCCGCTGTTCATTCTCTACACCTCCGGTTCAACCGGCAAGCCGAAGGGGGTTGTGCATACCGCAGGCGGCTATCTCGTCTATGCGGCGATGACCCATCAATACACTTTCGACTATCAGGATGGCGACGTGTTCTGGTGCACCGCCGACGTGGGTTGGGTGACCGGACACAGCTACATCATCTATGGCCCGCTGGCGAATGGCGGCACCACGGTGATGTTCGAAGGGGTGCCGGGCTTCCCCGATGCGGGCCGTTTCTGGCAGGTTTGCGAAAAGCACAAGGTGACGCAGTTCTACACAGCGCCGACCGCGATCCGCTCGCTGATGGGGCAAGGGCCGGAATGGGTCGAGAAATACGATCTCTCCAGCCTGCGGGTGCTGGGCACGGTCGGCGAGCCGATCAACCCGGAAGCCTGGGTCTGGTATGACAAGCATGTGGGCAAGGGCCGCTGCCCGATCGTCGATACCTGGTGGCAGACCGAAACCGGTGGCCACATGATCACCCCCTTGCCGGGTGCCACGCCGACCAAACCGGGTTCGGCAACCACGCCGTTCTTCGGGGTGAAGCCGGTGGTGCTTGATGCCAACACCGGCGTGCGGCAGGGCGAAACCGAATGTGACGGGGTGCTTTGCATCT
Source organism: Phaeovulum sp. (assembly GCF_030684035.1). Classification (GTDB taxonomy): domain Bacteria; phylum Pseudomonadota; class Alphaproteobacteria; order Rhodobacterales; family Rhodobacteraceae; genus UBA6213. Next base: position 95,137 of record NZ_JAUXPI010000003.1, read on the forward strand.
CGGATAGCTGGCCGGGGCAGATGCGCACGCTCTGGGGCGACCACGAGCGGTTCCAGGAGGCGTATTTCGCGCAGTATCGCGGCTATTACTTCACCGGCGACGGGTGCCGCCGCGATGCCGATGGCTACTACTGGATCACCGGCCGCGTTGACGATGTGATCAACGTTTCGGGCCACCGGATGGGCACGGCGGAAGTGGAATCGGCGCTGGTTGCGCATGCCAAGGTGGCCGAAGCCGCAGTGGTCGGCTACCCGCACGAGATCAAGGGGCAGGGCATCTATGCCTATGTCACGCTGATGAACGGCGAGACGCCTTCGGACGATCTGCGCAAGGAACTGGTAAAGTGGGTGCGCACCGAGATCGGCCCGATCGCCAGCCCCGACCTTATCCAGTGGGCACCAGGCCTGCCGAAAACCCGCTCTGGCAAGATCATGCGCCGCATCCTGCGCAAGATCGCCGAAAACGATTACGGCGCGCTGGGCGATATCTCGACACTCGCGGACCCTTCGGTGGTGCAAGAGCTGATCGAAAACCGCATGAACCGGGCCTGAGCGGATGCAGGGCAGGGCAAAAACCACCCCCGCCGTGTTGATCCTGCTCGGGCCACCCGGCGCGGGCAAGGGCACACAGGCGCGCATGCTTGAAGAGCGTTACGGGCTGATTCAGCTTTCCACGGGCGATCTTTTGCGCGCCGCGGTTGCTGCGGGCACACCTGCGGGGAAAGCCGCCAAGGCGGTCATGGAGGCCGGGCAACTGGTCAGCGACGACATCGTTCTGGCGATTCTGAAAGAGCGGATGGCCGCCCCTGACGTGAAGGCGGGGGTCATACTTGATGGCTTCCCGCGCACCGACGGGCAGGCTACGGCGCTCGACGGTCTTCTGGCCGCGTCAGGGCAAAAGGTAACCGCCGCAATCAGCCTTGAGGTTGACGACGAGGCGATGGTGGCGCGGGTTTCGGGCCGCACCACCTGCGCGGGTTGTGGGGAAGGCTACCATGACGAATTCAAACGGCCCGCCACGGCGGGGGTTTGTGACAAATGCGGCGGCACGGAGTTCAAGCGCCGGGCCGACGACAATGCCGAAACGGCGAGGGAACGGCTGAAGGCCTACCACGACCAGACGGCACCGCTGATTGCGCATTACGCGAAGGCAGGGGTTCTGGAAACGATCGACGCGATGGGCTCCATCGACGAAATCGCGTCCGGCCTGGACCAGATCGTGGCGCGCGTTTCAGCACCTTGACGGGGAAGGGCGGTTCCCTGCAGGGGGGTGCCGCCGGAGGTAACAACAGGGAGTTACGCATATGGCGGACAAATCTTCGTCCAACGCCTACTGGAAAGCGAACATCCGGATGATTCAGCTCTTTCTGATCATCTGGTTCGTCGTTTCCTTCGGCTTTGGCATCATTCTGCGCCCGATGCTCATGGGCATCGCGGTGGGCGGCACCGATCTGGGCTTCTGGTTTGCCCAGCAAGGCTCGATCTTGGTCTTTCTTGTCCTGATCTTCGTTTATGCCTGGCGCATGAACCGGCTCGACAAGGAATTCGGCGTCGAAGAATAAGGGAGAGCAGGGACAATGGATCAATTTACCCTCAACTTGCTGGTGATTGGCGCGACCTTCGCGCTTTACATCGGCATCGCGATCTGGGCCCGCGCGGCCTCGACGTCAGAGTTCTATGCGGCGGGTCGCGGTGTGCACCCGGTGCTGAACGGCATGGCGACCGGCGCTGACTGGATGTCGGCGGCATCGTTCATTTCGATGGCCGGTATCATCGCCATGGCGGGTGCCGGTGGCTATGAGCAGTCGGCCTATCTGATGGGCTGGACCGGCGGCTATGTGCTGCTGGCGCTGCTGCTTGCGCCCTACCTGCGCAAGTTCGGCAAGTTCACCGTGCCGGAATTCATCGGCGACCGCTTCTATTCGAAGTCGGCGCGGATGGTGGCGGTGGCCTGCCTGATCATCGCCTCGGTCACCTACGTTATCGGCCAGATGACCGGCGTCGGCGTTGCCTTCGCGCGCTTCCTCGAAGTGAAATCGTCAACCGGTCTCTATATCGGCGCGACGATCGTGTTCGCCTATGCCGTGCTTGGCGGCATGAAGGGCATCACCTATACGCAGGTTGCCCAGTACTGCGTGCTGATCGTCGCCTATACCATTCCGGCGATCTTCATCTCGCTCAACCTGACCGGCAACTTCCTGCCGCAAGCCGGCCTCTTTGGCACCCACTCCGCCTCGGGTGTGGCGCTGCTGGCCAAGCTTGACAGTCTGGTTACCGAACTCGGCTTTACCCAGTACACCGGCCACACCAAGAACACGCTCAACATGGTGCTGTTCACCATGTCGCTGATGATCGGCACCGCCGGCCTTCCTCATGTGATCGTGCGCTTCTTCACCGTTCCGAAGGTCGCTGATGCGCGCGCTTCGGCCGGTTGGGCGCTGGTGTTCATCGCGCTTCTCTACACCGTCGCCCCCGCCGTTGGCGCGATGGCCCGGCTGAACCTGACCACCACCTTCTGGCCCAACGCCATTACCGGCAATGCCTTCGACGGCCCCGCCGTCTCGGTTGCCGACATCGCCTCGAAGCCAGAGCTGAACTGGATCAACAACTGGGTCAAAACCGGTCTGTTGAAGTTCGAAGACAAGAATGGTGACGGCCAGATCCAGTACTACAACGACAAGAACCCGACGGTGAAAGCTGCGGCGGAAGCCAAAGGCTGGACCGGGAACGAACTGACCACGGTGAACAACGACATCATCGTGCTGGCCAATCCCGAAATCGCGCGTCTGCCCGGTTGGGTTATCGCGCTGGTCGCCGCCGGTGGTCTTGCCGCCGCGCTCTCGACCGCTGCGGGCCTGCTTCTGGCAATTGCTTCGGCCATCAGCCATGACGTGATCAAGGGTGCGATCAACCCGAGCATCTCGGAAAAGGGTGAACTGCTGGCCGCGCGGATCGCCATGGGTGCGGCGATTATTGTGGCAACCTACCTTGGCCTCAACCCGCCGGGCTTTGCGGCGCAGACCGTGGCGCTTGCCTTCGGTATTGCCGCCGCCTCGATCTTCCCGGCACTGATGATGGGCATCTTCTCGAAGCGCATCAACAACAAGGGCGCGGTCGCGGGGATGCTTTCGGGCCTGATCTTCACGCTCGTCTACATCTTCATCTACAAGGGCTGGTTCTTCTTCCCCGGCACCAACCAACTGCCTGACAACGTCGATAACTGGGTGTTCGGCATCTCGCCGCTCTCGATCGGTACCGTCGGCGCGCTGGTAAACTTCGCGGCGGCCTATATCGTGTCGCTCGCTACCGAAGAGCCGCCGCAGGAAGTGCAGGAGTTGATCGAGTCGATCCGCGTGCCGAAAGGCGCAGGCGCGGCGACCGCTCACTAAACGCGATTTCCGGGCGCAGGGCTTGCCCCAGCGCCCGGACTGCAAGACCGGCGGCGCGCCGAGAACCGGCGCGCCTGCCAACCGGAAGGGGGGTAACGATGAACGACGATCTCAAGGCGACCATCGCGTTTCTCGAAACCGTGCACCCCTACGATACCTTGCCCAAGGACGAACTGGCGCGGGTCGCCGGTTGCTTCGTGCGCAATGAGTTTGCGGCCGATACGCTGGTTTACCAGATCGGCGAGCCATTGGCCGGGATATTCCTGATCAAGCGCGGCGGGGTCGAGGTGCTTGACCGCAATGGCGGGCTGGTTTCATTGCTGGCTGCGCGCAACACCTTTGGCGAGCGCGGGCTGATGCGTGATGGCCTGGCCGCCACCACCGCCCACACCCGCGAGGACAGCACAATTCTGATGCTGCCCGCGATCGAGTTTCGCGAGCTGATCGCGCGCTTTCCCTCGTTCGAGCGGTTTTTCAATCGCGGTCGCGGTCAGGACCATCACACCAGCGACATTTCGACGCTGAAGGTGGCCGACCTGATTGCCCGCAAACCGCTGTCCTGCGCGCCCGACACGCCTGTTGCCGAAGCCGCAAGGATGATGCGCGATGCCCAAATCTCGAGCCTCGGCGTCACCGATGGCGAAAAGCTCGTGGGCATTCTTACGGTGCGCGATCTGGCAAACAAGGTGCTGGCCGAAGGTCGCAGCGCCACCACACCGGTTGCCAAGGTGATGACCGCCAAGCCGATCTCGCTGCCCCCTACGGCGCTCGGGACAGACATTTTGCACATCATGCTGGAACGCAAGATCGGGCATTTGCCGATTGTTGAAGATGGCCGCTTTGTCGGCATGATCACCCAGACCGATCTCACCCGGTTTCAGGCGGTCAGCTCGGCGGTGCTGGTACGAGATCTGGCAGGGGCGACAAAGGTTGCAGAGATGGCCGCGGTCACCGCGCGCATTCCAAGGCTTCTGGTGCAACTTGTGGGCGGCAACCACGCGCATGAGGTGGTGACGCGGCTGATTACCGACATTGCCGATACCGTGACCCGCCGCCTGCTGGCACTGGCCGAGGCGGAGCTTGGCGCGGCACCGGTGCCCTATCTCTGGCTCGCCTGCGGCAGCCAGGGGCGGCAGGAACAGACCGGCATCTCCGATCAGGACAACTGCATGATCATCCACAATAATGCCACGCCGGATGACATGGTCTATTTTGCCAAGATGGCGAAGATCGTCAGCGACGGGCTGAATGAATGCGGCTACGTCTATTGCCCCGGTGACATGATGGCCACCGCCGACCGCTGGCGCGTGCGCCAAAAGCTCTGGCGCGACTATTTCCAGCGCTGGATCGCCGTGCCATCGAACGAGGCGCAGATGCTCGCCTCGGTGATGTTCGATCTGCGCCCGATCGGCGGAACGGTCAGCCTCTATCAGGAATTGCAGCAAGAAACGTTGGATATGGCCGCCAAGAACTCGATCTTTGTGGCGCATATGATCGCAAACTCGCTCAAGCACACGCCGCCTCTGGGCCTCATTCGTGGCTTCGCCACGATCCGCTCGGGCGAACACCGCAACCACATCGACATGAAGCACAACGGAGTGGTGCCGGTGGCTGACCTCGCGCGCGTCTATGCGCTGCAAGGCCGTCTCACCGCAGCCAATACCCGCGCCCGACTGCAAGGTGCGGAAGCGGCGGGGATCATCTCCACCTCGGGCGCGCGCGACCTGATCGAGGCCTACGACCTGATCGCCTCGATGCGGCTGGAAAACCAGGCGCTTCTGGTGCGCTCGGGGCGCAAGCCCGACAATTTCCTTTCACCGACCGACCTTTCGGATTTCGAGCGCAGCCACCTTCGCGATGCGTTCGTGGTGGTGCGCACAATGCAATCGGCGCTTGCACACGGCAAAGGCGCACCGGGCTAACAAGGACAATCGGCCAATGGCAATCGACTGGATCACGATGGCGGCGGTGGGCATTCTGGCCTTCTGCATTGTCTTTGCGGCCAACCACCTGAGCAAGCGACGGCTGCCGAAATGGCTGATGCCCGCCGCCATCGGCGGCTCGATGATCGCCTATTCGGTCTGGAACGAATATTCCTGGTTCGACCGTGTGCGCGCCGATCTTCCCGCCAGCGTGGTGATTTTGGCCGAGGTGCAGGGCGGCGCGCCGTGGCGGCCCTGGTCTTACGCCTTCCCGGTGACCTCGCGGTTCATTGCGCTCGACAGGGCGGCGGTGCTGCGCTCTGCCGCCTCGCCCGATCTGGTAGCTACCGACGTTCTGCTGGTGACACGCTGGGGCCAAACGGTGCGGGTACCGGTCGCCTTCGATTGCAAGGCCGGCGCGCGTGCCGATCTGGTGGAAGGTGCCGAACTGGTGCCCGACGGAACCCTGCGCGGTGCCACCTGGGTGGCGGTGGGGTTGGATGACGAGATGCTGAAGGCCGCCTGCAACGGAGGATGAGCAATGGCCGACGGTGGAAGAAAACACCGGGTTCTGGTGGTCGAGGACGAGGACAATATTGCCATCGCGCTCGATTATCTGCTGACCCGCGAAGGCTATGACCACGACCGCATCGCCAATGGGGCCGAGGCAATGGCGCGCATCCGCGCGACGCTGCCCGACCTTGTGCTGCTTGACGTGATGCTGCCCGAGGTATCGGGGTACGAGATCTGCCAGACTGTGCGCGCCGACCCCGCGCTCATTGGCGTGAAGATACTGATGATGACGGCGCGCGGTTCAGCGATGGAGCGGCGCAAGGGGCTGGCGCTGGGTGCCGACGGCTTCATTGCCAAGCCATTCGAGTTGAAGGAACTGCGCGCCGAAGTGCAGCGCCTGCTTGCTGCGGAGCCGGGGTCATGATCGAACGGCTCAGCCTGCGGATCCGGGTTTTCCTGTTCTTCGTGGCGCTGGCAGCAGGCAATCTGGGCGCGATCATTGCGGGCATCTATGCTGGCTACCATCGCATTGAAGACCCTGCGGTATTCAACGCCTTCATTCAGGGCGGCATCATCACCGGCTTCACCATCCTGGGTCTGATCACCTGGGTCTGGTTCCTGTTCGACAAGAATGTGGCGCGACCGATCGAGCGATTGGCGGGCGGCATTCGCGCCCGCACCCATGCCGAGGTTTCGGCAGAGCTTGACCACACCTCTGGCAAGTATCTCGGCGATCTGGCACCTGCCGCGCTTGCGGTAACCCAGTATCTGGCCGAGACGCGCGACGCGCTTTCCGGGGCGGTGGAACGCGAGACGGCGCGGCTGGAGACCGAAAAGGGGCGGCTGGAAACGCTCTTGTCCGATGTGCCGGTCGGGGTTCTCCTGTGCACAGCTGACCATCAGTTGGTGTTCTACAACGGGCAAGCAGTTGATCTGCTGGGTCGTGCCGACACATCGCAGGGACCGGGGCTTGACCGCGGCCTCTTTGAATACCTGCACCACGCGCCGATCGAGCAAGCCTGGGCACGGCTGCGCGAAACCGACGATCACGATGCCGCTTCGGATCTGCTCTGCGCAACCACCGGCTCGGGCAAGGTGCTGGCGGCGCGGATGCGGCTTCTGGCAGAGCCGGTTGGCAGCGACGGCACCCGGCCAAGACCCGGCTATGTGCTGACGCTGCGCGATGTGAGCAGCGATCTGGCGTCGCAAGCCGAGCGCGAGGCACTGATCGACGAGATGTTCGACAGGGTGCGGCGCCCGGCGGCAAACCTGCTTTCGGTGATTGGGGTGGTGACCGAAGCGGGCGGTGCGCTGCCGGAGAAACTTGGCGGCGCGATGTTGGCCGAGGTAACGGCTCTGGCGCAGGCGGTCACCGAGCTGGCCGCGCGCCACGATGCGGCGCGGGCAGAATGGCGGCCGCTCAGCCTGGTCCGCGCCTCCGATCTGACCGAGGCGATCCGGGCGCGGGCAGGGGCAGAGGGCGTGGTGCTCGATGTCGCGGCGCAAGAGCTGATCCTGCGTTGCGACGGGTTCGAGCTTGCGGCGCTGATGGCGTCGCTGGCGGCGCGGCTGGCATCCGGTCGGCAAGGCCTGCGCGTGGAGATCGGCGAGGATGGGCCGGGGGCGCTGATCGCGCTTGCCTGGCAGGGGCCCGCGGTTTCGGTCAGCGAGCTTGACCGCTGGCTTGATGCGCCGCTTGAGGTCGGCATGCCCGACCTGACCGGGCGGCGGGTGCTGGCAACGCATGCTACCGAAATCTGGCCCGAACCGCTGGCCGCAGGCGAAGCGCGCATCTGCCTGCCGCTGCGCGAAGTGCGCCGCGCCCACAAGCGACCGGCACCGGTGCTGCGCGCCGTGGTCTATGACTTTGACCTGCTGCTCAAGGACCGCCCGGCAAGCCTGATGGCGGCGCGCCTTGATGATCTGACCTATGTCGTGTTCGACACCGAGACGACAGGTCTTCTGCCCGCGCAGGGCGACGAGATCGTGCAGATTGCCGGGGTGCGGATCGTCAACGGGCGGCGGCTGGAAAAGGAAGTGTTCGATGCGCTGGTGAACCCGGGTCGCCCGATCCCATCGGCATCGACCGAGGTGCATGGCATCACCGATGCAATGGTAGCCGATGCGCCCGACATTGCCGATGTCGGGCGCCGTTTCCACGCTTTCGCCAAGGGCGCGGTGCTGGTGGCGCATAACGCGCCCTTCGATGTCGAATTCCTGCGCCGCAAGCAGGCCCGGATCGGCGCGGTGTTCGACCATCCCACGCTGGATACGGTGCTCTTGTCGGCGGTGGTGTTCGGGCAGGGCGAGAGCCACAGCCTCGATGCGCTGACGCATCGGCTCGGGATCACCATTCCCGAGGAGGCGCGCCATACGGCGATTGGCGATACCGTGGCGACCGCCGAGGCCTTCCTGAAGCTTCTGCCCTCGCTCAAGGCGCGCGGGCTTGAGACCTTTGGCGATGTGCTGCGCGAGGTGCGCAAGCACGGGCGGCTGCTGAAAGATCTGAACGGCTGAAGGCCGGGGGCGCTGCCCCCGGACCCCCGGGGTATTTGGACGATGAAGAAGCGGCGGGGGGTCAGGTCCAGTCGCCGATGCCGCTGCCGACAGCATCGGCGACAGTGGCAAACCCGTCACGCGCAAGCAGCAGATCAAGGCCGCGCGCAATCTCTGCGCCAAGCGAGAGGCCGCCAAACACCAGCGCCGTGTAAAGCTGCACCGCCGAGGCCCCGGCGCGAATTTTCTGGTAGGCCTGATCGGCGGAGCCAACCCCGCCAACCCCGATCAGCACCAACCGGCCAGCGGTCAGTTGCGCGAGGCGGGCAAGCAGGCGCGTGGAGATTTCGAACAGCGGCGCGCCCGAGAGGCCGCCTTTCTCGTTCCGATCAGCAGATTTCAGGCCGTCGCGCGCAATCGTGGTGTTGGTGGCGATGATCCCGTCGATGCCGGAGGCAAGCGCCACCTCGGCGATATCCTCCAGCGCAGCTTCTGCCAGGTCGGGCGCAATCTTGAGAAACAGCGGCAACGGCCGGGCGAGCTCGGTGCGTGCCGCGAGCACGGCTTCGAGCAGGGCGGCAAGTGCCGCCGGGCCTTGCAGGTCGCGCAATCGCTCGGTGTTGGGCGACGAGACGTTGATGGTGGCAAAGTCGATATGCGGTCCGGCGATGCGCAGCACCTCGGCAAAGTCGGCGGCACGGTCGGGGCTGTCCTTGTTGGCACCAAGGTTCAGCCCCACCGGAATCCCCGGAGGGCGGCGCGAGAGGCGCTTGGCGATGACCTCCGCGCCTTCGTTGTTGAAGCCAAAGCGGTTGATCGCGGCGCGGTCTGCGGTCAGCCTGAACAGCCTCGGCTTCGGGTTGCCGGGCTGCGCGCGCGGCGTGGCGGCCCCGAGTTCGAGAAAGCCGAAGCCCGCGCGCATCAGCGGTGCGACCGCCACCGCGTTCTTGTCGAAGCCTGCGGCAAGGCCGATCGGGTTGGGCAGCGCCAGCCCCGCGAGCCGGGTTTGCAGGCGCGGCGTCGAGACCACCCCCGACAGCGGCACCAGGCCCGCGGCGAGCGCGCGGATCGAGAGGCCATGCGAGAGTTCCGGGTCGAGCCGCAAAAGCACCGCAAGCCCGGCGCGTTCGATCAGGTTCACGGCATGCCCTCTGGAAAAATGTGGCCGCTGGCACCGAGCGGCAGAGAGGTGTCGCGCACTACTTCGGCTATCAGCAGCGGCCGGTAGAGATGCGGGAACAGCGCCCCGCCGCGCGCCGGTTCCCATTTCAGCGCCGCGCCAAGGCGGGTGGCGTCGAGCGAGACAAGCACCAGATCGCTTTCGCCGGCGAAATGTCGGGCGGCGGTTTCGGTCACCTGCGCGGCGGTGGAAAAGTGGATGAAGCCATCCGCGAGATCGACCGGGGCACCGAAGGTTTGCCCCGCGGCGCGGAACGCATCCCATTCGGGGCGGCGGAATATCTTGTAGATCAGCATGTGCCCCACATGCGCCAAGGCGGGTGCGCGGTCAATGCCTGCCGCGGTCATGATGCCGTTGCACTGAGCGACTACCAGCACCGCAGTGGAGCTTTGACAGATTGCCGCGAAGGTCGCACAGTGTGGCGATCATCACCAAGGGGAGTTCTCGCATGTCTGCTTTTTCACGCAATCTGGTTGCGGCGTTGCTCGGGGCGTCCTGCCTCGTGGCTGCGCCAGCACTAGCGGAGACGGTCAAGCTGACCATTCTCGGCATCGGCGATATCTACAGCTACGACGGCGACGGCACGCGCGGCGGTTTTGCGCGCCTCAATGCCGTGGTAAAGGCCGAACGCGCCGCCAACCCGAACATGATCTACGCCTTTGACGGCGACATGCTTTCGCCGTCGTTGCTTTCGGGCTTTGACCTCGGGCAGAATACCATCGACCTGACCAATCTCGTTCCCTTCGACATCGCGGTGCCGGGGAACCACGAGTTTGACTTCGGGCCCGAGAATTTCTTCGAGAAGATGGCCGGTTCCAACTATCCTTGGGCCGCGATCAACATTACCAACGCCGATGGCTCGGCGATACCCGGGCTTGGCGGGGTGATGGTGAAAGAGGTGGGCGGGATCAAGGTTGCGCTGATTCCGATCGCGCAGGACACCACACCCGAAGTGTCGAGTTCGGGTGATCTGGTGTTTTTGCCCACGGTGGAAACCGGCATCGCCGCCGCCAAGGCGGCGCGCGCCGATGGTGCCGAAATCGTGATCGGCGTGGTGCAGACCAACATGGAAAACGACCGTGCGCTGATCGCAAGCCACGCTTTCGACGTGATCCTGTCGGGCGACGACCATTCCTATGCCACCGCCTATGACGGCTTCACCGCCTATGTCGAAACCTCGGTTGACGGGCGCCACATTGCGCCGCTCGATCTGATGGTGGATGTGACCGAGAAAGACGGCAAGCGCACGATCAAATGGATGCCGGTGTTCCGTTTCATCGACAGCGCAACCGTAACGCCCGACCCGGAAAGCCAGGCGCTGGCGGATGGCTTCAAGCAGATGCTTGACGACACGCTCAGCGCGGCGATCGGCAGCACCGAAGGGCCGCTTGATTCGCGGCGCAATGTGGTGCGCAAGGAGGAATCGGCGATGGGCAACCTGATCGCCGATGCCATGCGTGCGGCGGTGAATGCCGATATCGCGATCATGAACGGCGGCGGCATCCGCGCCGACCGCACCTATGACGCAGGCACCGTGCTCACCCGGCGCGACATGCTGACCGAACTGCCGTTTGGCAACCTGACGGTTGCGACGGAGCTTCCGGGGTCGCAGATTCTGGCGGCGCTGGAAAACGGTGTCAGTCAGGTGGAAAACGGCGCTGGCCGCTTCCCGCAGGTTTCGGGGCTTACCTTCACGCTGGACCCGGCCGCCCCGGCAGGGTCGCGCGTGTCCGAAGTTATGGTCGGCGGCGCGCCGCTCGATCTCAACAAGGTCTATCGACTGGCGACCAATGACTTCCTGCTTGATGGTGGCGACGGCTACACCGCGCTTAGCGGTGGTCGGGTGCTGACCAACATCGGCGGCGGAAATCTGGTTGCCAATGACGTGATGGCCTTTGTCGAAAAGAACGGCAAGGTGACCAACACGGTCGAAGGCCGGATCAAGATCCTCGGCAAGTAACGCCCGACCAATGCAGCGTGAGGCGCGCCCGGACCGGGCGCGCCTTTGCATTCGCGCCCCCTTCGCGCCGCCCCCCGAGGGCGTTATGCTTGGGCGCATGTGCGGACGCTTTGCCATCACCCTGCCGCCCGAAGCGATGGTGCGGATGTTCGATGCGGTGCCGGGCAATGATGTGCCACAGGGTGCCCGCTACAACGTCTGCCCGACCCAGATGGTGGCCGCCGTGACCTCGCTTGAAGGGGTGCGGCACCTGCGCGGGCTGCGCTGGGGCTTTGTGCCCGCGTGGTATGAAACTCCGACCGATGGGCCTTTGCTGATCAATGCAAGGGCCGAAACCATAGCCGAAAAGCCCGCGTTTCGCGCGGCGGTCAGGGCGCGGCGGTGCCTGATCGCTGCCGATGGGTTTTACGAATGGAACGTGGGCGGGAACGGGGCGCGGCTGCCGTGGTTCGTGACCCGCGCCGATGGCAGGCCGATGGCGATGGCGGGCATCTGGCAAGACTGGGAGCGTGCGGGCCAGCGGTTGACAGGTTGCGCCATCGTCACCTGCGCGGCGGGGCCGGACATGGCACCCATTCATCACCGCGAGCCGGTGCTGGTGGACCCCGCCGATTGGCCGCTCTGGCTGGGCGAAAGCGGCCATGGTGCCGCGCGCCTGATGCGGGGGCACCCGGAGGCGGCGCTTCGTGCCTGGCGGGTGGGGGTCGGGGTGAACTCGAACCGCGCGACGGGAGCAGAGCTTTGCGCCCCGCTGGCAACCGGCACGCCGGGGGCGTGAAGGCCCGGGTTTCGCGCCAATGATGCCGCAGCACTTGCGCGCCGCCGGGGCCTCGGCTTATAGGGGGCGGGCGCGGGTGTAGCTCAATGGTAGAGCAGCTGCCTTCCAAGCTGAATACGTGGGTTCGATTCCCATCACCCGCTCCATCTTCTCCCTTTGGCCAAATGGCTGCTCTGGTGCGCCGCGTTGCAGCACCTTTCCTGCCTTTGCGATGGCAAGCGCAGCGGGGTTCTGGCGCGCGTCATCCCCATTGGGCAAACGTTGGCAGGACTGGCGCAGGGCAAAATGCGCGGCGCAGACAGACCGGGCGCGCGGACCCTGCGGCGCGCCCTGTCACATGGTGTCACGATCTCGGCGGTCAGCCCTTTTTCGGCGGCTTGGCGGCGTTTGGCGAAAGGCCTTTTTCAAAGGTCGCGGTGGCGGCTGGGGCTACCTTCTTGTCCTTCTTCGGTTTCTTCGCTTCCTTGTTGCTGCGCAATTGGCTTTTGGCCATGACATGCTCCCATTGTGCCGACGGCGGGCGAGACTCGCCCCCGTGCCGATGCTATTTGGCTCCCATTCGCCCCTGCTCCGCAAGAGCTTTGAATGATGGCGCGACCGTGGTGCCGCGCGGAGGCCTTTGGTTGACATTGCCGCCCTGCGGGCCCGACAAGGGGCCGGGATGTGCCGGGGGCAACATGGCTTGGGAATTCTGGATCGACCGTGGCGGTACCTTTACCGATATCGTGGCGCGCGCCCTTGACGGCAATTTGCGGGTGCTCAAGCTGCTTTCGGAGAACCCCGAGCTTTACCAGGATGCGGCGGTCGAGGGCATCCGCGCGGCGCTTGGCCTGACGGCAGGCGCACCAATCCCAGCGGGCGCGATTGGCGCGGTCAAGATGGGCACGACCGTGGCCACCAACGCCCTTCTCGAGCGCAAGGGCGAACGGGTGCTTTTGCTGGTGACGCAGGGATTTGTGGATTTGCTGCGGATCGGCAACCAGACCCGGCCACGACTTTTCGATCTCGACATCCGCCGCCCCGATCTGATCTACGAACGCGTCGCTGAGGTGCCGGGGCGGCTCGATGCCGAGGGGGAAGAAATTGCGCCGCTGAACGAGGGCGCGGTGGTTGCGGCGCTGGCCGATGCCCATTCGGCGGGTATTCGCGCGGTGGCGGTGGTCTTGATGCACAGCTACCTCAACCCCGCGCACGAGGTCCGGGTGGGGGCGCTGGCGCAGGCGGCGGGGTTCACCCAGGTATCGCTGAGCCACGAATGCTCGCGGTTGATCCGGCTTGTGGGGCGCGGCGATACCGCAGTGGCCGATGCCTATCTTTCGCCGATCCTGCGGCGCTATGTCGTTCAGCTTGCTGCGGCGCTTGATCTGGGGCGCGGCACCGGGCGGCTTTTCTTCATGCAGTCGTCGGGCGGTTTGACCGATGCGGCGCGCTTTCAGGGCCGCGATGCAATCCTGTCAGGCCCTGCGGGGGGCATTGTCGGCATGGTGAAAACCGGGCTCGCGGCGGGGTTCGGCAGGCTTATCGGCTTTGATATGGGCGGCACCTCGACCGATGTCAGCCATTATGCCGGCAGCTATGAACGCAGTTTCGAGACCGAGGTTGCCGGGGTGCGGATGCGCGCGCCGATGATGGATATTCACACCGTCGCGGCCGGTGGCGGCTCGATCCTGCGTTTCGCCGACGGGCGCTATCAGGTCGGGCCGGAAAGCGCGGGCGCAAACCCCGGCCCAAGCGCTTACCGGCGCGGCGGGCCGCTGACCGTGACCGATGCCAACGTCATGCTCGGGCGGCTCAACCCCGGCCATTTCCCCGCGCTCTTCGGCCCCGGTGGCGATGCGCCGCTTGATGCGCAGGCGGTGCGCAACGGCTTCGCGCGGCTTGCCGCCGAAATTGGCGCGACCACCGGGGATGTACCTGCGGCCGAGGCGGTGGCCGAGGGCTTTCTTGCCATAGCCGTTGCCAATATGGCCAATGCGATCAAGAAGATATCGGTGCAGCGCGGGCATGATGTGACCGCCTACACGTTGCAGTGTTTTGGCGGCGCGGGCGGCCAGCATGCCTGTGCCGTGGCCGATGCACTGGGCATGCGGCGGGTGCTGTTGCACCCTTTCGCGGGGGTGCTTTCTGCCTATGGCATGGGGCTGGCCGAATTGCGCAGCCTGCGCGAGGAGCAGGCCGATGCGGGGTTGGATGCAGCGCCCGCGATGCGGGCGCGCATCGAGGCTTTGCTGGCCGAAGCCCGGGCCGATCTGCTGGCGCAGGGCGTGGCCGATGCTGACATCGCCACCGCCGCGCGGGCGCATTTGCGCTACGAAGGGTCGCATCAGGCGCTGGAAGTGGATTTTGCAGAACCCTCCGCCATGCAGGCTGCTTTCGAGGCGGCGCACCACGCGCGGTTTGGTTACACCGACCCCGCCCGCGCCATCCGCTTCGAGATGCTTGCGGTTGAGGCGGCAGGCGGTGCCGCAGCGCTGGCCGAAAAGGCCCGGCCGCCGGGGTCGGCAGGGCCGGTTGCACGTCACCCCGTCTATTTCGCCGGTGCCTGGGTCGAGACGCCATTCCATGACCGCGCCCAGCTTGGTGCCGGGGCACGGATTGCCGGGCCAGCGGTCTTGCTCGAGGAAACCGGCACGACCGTGCTCGAACCCGGTTGGTCTGCCCGTGTCGATGGCACCGGCAACCTCATTCTGGAGCGCGAGAAAGCGGCATCCCACAGCCGCGCCGCAGGCACCGAGGCCGATCCGGTGCGGCTGGAGGTGATGTCGAACCTTTTCATGTCCATTGCCGAGCAGATGGGGGCCACGCTTGCCAATACCGCCTGGTCGGTCAACATCAAGGAACGGCTCGATTTTTCCTGTGCGATTTTCGATCCGGGCGGCAACCTTGTTGCCAACGCGCCGCATGTGCCGGTGCATCTTGGCTCGATGTCGGATTCGATCCGAACGGTGATGCGGGTGGTGGGCGAGCGGGTGGCCGAGGGCGACGCCTACATGCTGAACTCGCCCTATGCCGGGGGCACGCATTTGCCCGATGTCACCGTGGTCAGCCCGGTTTTCATTGGCGGGCGGGTGCTTTTTTGGCTTGGCTCGCGTGGGCACCACGCCGATATCGGTGGGCGCACCCCGGGGTCTTGCCCGCCAGACAGTCGCGAGATTTCCGAGGAAGGGGTGCTGATCGACACTTTCCGGCTGGTCTCCGGCGGCGTCATGCACGAGGCCGCGGTGCGCAGGCTGCTCGCCTCGGGCCGCTACCCGGCCCGCGCCCCCGACCAGAACCTCGCCGACCTCAAGGCGCAGCTTGCCGCAAACGAGACCGGCCGGCGCGAACTGGTCCGCGCCGCCGAGGTCTGGGGGGCGGAGGTGCTGGGGGCCTATGCGGGCCATGTGCAGGACAACGCCGAGGCGCTGGTGAAAAACGTGATCGGCACATTGACCGATGGCAGCTTTGCCTACCCGCTCGACAGTGGCGCAACCATCAAGGTGGCGCTGCGGGTAAACCGCGCCGCAGGCCGCGCCACGGTCGATTTCACCGGAACCTCGCCGCAGGACAGCGGCAACTACAACGCCCCTGCCGCAATTGCGCGGGCGGTGGTGCTTTATGTCTTCCGCACGCTGGTAGGCAAGGACATTCCGCTGAACGAAGGCTGCCTGCGACCGATCGACATCATCCTGCCCGTGGGCTCAATGCTGAACCCGCGCCCGCCTGCCGCCGTCATCGCAGGCAATACCGAAGTGAGCCAGGCGGCGACCAATGCGCTTTATGGCGCGCTTGGCGTGCTCGCCGCCAGCCAGGGCACGATGAACAACTTCACCTGGGGCAATGCGGCGTTTCAGAACTATGAGACAATCGCGGGCGGTGCAGGGGCCGGGCCGGGGTTTTCAGGGTGTGACGCCGTTCAAAGCCACATGACCAATACCCGAATGACCGATCCAGAAGTGCTGGAGCGCCGCTTTCCGGTGCGGCTTGAAAGCCTTTCCATCCGCCACGGTTCCGGCGGCGCGGGGCGCTGGCGGGGCGGGAATGGTGCGGTGCGGTGCTTGCGGTTTCTGCAAGCGGTCACGGTTACCGTGCTTTCCTCGTCGCGCCGCGTGCCACCCTTCGGCGTGGCCGGCGGCGGTGCCGGGGCAGTTGGCGAAAACACCGTGATCTGGCCAGACGGGCGGCGCGAGAGGCTTGCGGGCAACGACGAGCGCGATCTGCCAGCGGGGGCGGTGTTCGAGATGCGCACGCCCGGTGGTGGCGGCTGGGGCACGCAGGAATAAGGGTGGGGACGCTGCCCCCGCTGGCCTTGCGGCCGCTCCCCCCGGAGTTTGGCCAAGGCAGTCAGGACCCGGTCAGAACCACTGCCCCGGTTCCATCAGCCCGAGTTCCATGAGTTGTTGCGCGTTCCATGCAAACGGCACCGAGTTGTACCACCGAAAGCTTGGGATATCGAAGGTTGAACCGGCATTTGTCTTGAGCGCCTTGGCGGCCCGGAACGATACGATCGCGGCGGTCAGGTTGTGGTGCCAGGGGCAGGCGAAGGTGTTGTATTCCTCGATGTTGAAGCTGTGGTTGGGGCGCAGCATGAGCCCCTTTTGCGCGCGAAACAGTCCGACGCGGTCGATCTTGCGGCGATTTTCTGGCACATGCTCCTCGAACCGCCAGCGCAGACCGCCGAAGAAATCGTATTGCCGGTCCAGCACCTGCCCAGCAGCGTTCTTGCGCGCCAGCGCGAAATAGCCCGCGCGGTCGAGCATTGCCTCGGCAAGGTTGACCGCGTCAGGGTTGCGGCCAAGGTCGGGCGCGTAGAGATCGACAACGAAGGTCAGCATCGCATCGCGCCGTTCTTCGGTGTGAAAGGCGAGCAATTCGCGCACATTGCGCGTTTCGCTGAAGGGGTGGAACAGGTATTCGGCGTTGTAGCAGTAATGCAGCCAGGTGGTTTCCGGGCAGGCGGCGATCAGCGGGTTCATCGCCCGCGTCAGTGCCTCGGGCGCGCGCATGTCGAAGGGGATGCGGTGGACCTGTCCGGCCAGTTCCGCGGGCACCTGCCAGACCGGAGGAGAGAAGGCCAGAACCGCGCGAAAGCCTGCCGCAAGCTGATGGCGGATGGTGCCTTCGACCTCGACCAGATCCTCGATCAGCACCACGCCGATCGGGCCGCGCGCCAGAACCGGCCCGGCGGTTTGCAAGAATGCCTCAAGCGAAGCGTGGTCCATATCATTCCGCCGTTGAATGCGCGCCCCAAGATCGGGCAAGCGTGGCGGGAATGCAAGCGGGCGCGGGTGCCAAGGCTTGCCCCGCCGCGCGCTTTCGCAGTATCAGGCGCGACGTGAAAGGGGCCATGATGTCCGAGACCGAAACGCCAAAGCCGGGGGCGGGGCCGAAAAAGCTCCATCTCAAGACCTATGGCTGCCAGATGAACGTCTATGACAGCGAGCGCATGGCCGAGGCGATGGGTGCGGAAGGGTATGTGCTGACCGATACTGCCGAGGGTGCCGACATGGTGCTGCTCAACACCTGCCACATCCGCGAGAAAGCCAGCGAAAAGCTCTATTCCGACCTTGGGCGGCTGAAGCCGCTGAAGCTGGCCAATCCGGGCCTGAAGATCGGCGTGGCGGGGTGCGTGGCGCAGGCAGAGGGTGCCGAGATTCAACGCCGGATGCCGATAGTCGATATCGTCGTGGGTTCGCAGGCCTATCACCGGTTGCCCGCAATGGTGCGCGCGGCTGATGCGGGGCAAGCCAGTCTCGATACCGAGTTTCCTGCCGAGGACAAGTTCGAGCATCTGCCCGCGCGGCCCCTGCAAAGCCGCCCGGCGGCGTTTCTGACCGTGCAGGAGGGGTGCGACAAGTTCTGCGCCTTTTGCGTGGTGCCCTATACGCGAGGCAGCGAAGTCAGCCGCCCGGCAGCGCGGATATTGGCCGAGGCGCGGGGGCTGGTAGCACGCGGCGCGCGCGAGATCACTCTGCTCGGACAGAACGTCAACGCCTATCACGGGGTCGAGGACGGCGCCGACTGGGGCTTGGCGCGGCTGGTGCGGGCCTTGGCGATGATCGACGGGCTGGAACGCATCCGCTACACCACCTCGCACCCGAACGACATGACGGCAGACCTTATCGCCTTGCATCGCGATGAACCGAAGCTGATGCCCTATCTGCATTTGCCGGTGCAGTCGGGGTCTGACCGGATATTGAAGGCGATGAACCGCCGTCACACCGCCGACGATTATCTGCGCACGATCGAGCGCATTCGCGCCGCGCGACCGGACATACTTGTTTCGGGTGACTTCATCGTGGGCTTTCCGGGCGAAACCGATGCCGATTTCGAGGCCACTCTGGCGCTGATCGAGGCGGTGAATTACGGCATGGCCTACAGCTTCAGGTATTCGCCCCGCCCCGGAACCCCGGCTGCGGATCGCCCGCCCGTCGATGCGGCGGTTGCCGACGCAAGGTTGCAGGTGTTGCAGGCGCTCATCACCCGCCAGCAACGCGCCGCGCAAGAGGCGATGGTGGGGCGCGAGGTTGGGGTGCTGATCGAGCGCCCCGGGAAACTGGCCGGGCAGTGGGTGGGCAAGTCCGACTATCTGCATGCGGTGCATCTGCACGATGAAAACCTGGTGCCGGGGCAATTGCGGCGCGCCAGAATCACCGAGGCCTGGACGAATTCGTTGGCAGGGGTCTGCCTTGGTTGAGCGGGCAGCGCCGCTTGCGCCCGGTTTTTGCCGCGATTGATAGCCCGATCTGGCAACAATTCCAGTCAAGCTGCCAGCTATGTTGACGAAATGAACACAATATCTTGGGATTTGCGCTTCCCATGCCCCACGGTTTTGCTAATCTGGCAAAGATAGAGTCGTTCAAGTTTGCCGTGGGTGCTGGCCTGCGGCGTGCAGGCATAGGTGGAGGCAATCGCGGTGAAAACACGGATTTCCAGGTTTCTGAAACCGGCAGCGGGCGGGGTGGCAGGTGTTGCACTTGCCTTGGCCACGCTCGCCGCGCCGGCGATGGCGCAGCAGGTGGTGAACAGCGAACAATACATTCCCACCATCTGGATCGACCCGGATGGCTGCGAACATTGGGTGATGGATGACGGGGCCGAGGGTTACATGGACAATCGCCTGACCCGCGATGGCCGCCCGGTTTGCCACCGCAACGTTTGCGGCGTCCTGCCGACCGATCAGTTGTTCGACACCGACCGGCATGTGGTCACGGCGTCAGGGCGCAGTCGGCTGGAAAACTTCTTCCGAACCGCGCAGGCCCGCAGCTTCATCATCACCGGCCACACCGACAGCCGCGCTTCGGATGAGTACAACATGGGCCTGTCGCAGCGTCGTGCCAATGCGGTGGCGGCGGTGGCGCAGTCGGTGGGGGCAAGCGTTCTTGCCGTGCAGTGGTATGGCGAGCGCAACCCGCGCGCAAACAACACCACCGCCGAGGGCATGGCGCAGAACCGCCGCGTTGAAATCATCTGTGTGAAGTAAAGGGGCCGGCAATGCGCGCGACCAAATCCGTTGTACTTCTCGCCGCCGTGCTCGGCATGTCGGCCTGTACCGAAATCGGCCCCGACAAGACGCTCGACCGGGGCATTGATGACAAGCACCTGAGCCAGCTGGTGGCCGGGATCTGGATCGACCCGGAAGGATGCGATCACTGGATCATCGATGACGGCGTCGAGGGCTACCTTTCGGGTCGGCTCGACGATTACGGCAAGCCGATCTGCTCGGGCGCGGGCCTTCCCAACACAGCGGTGGGTCCGTTCAAGTCGGGCAGCTTCATTGTCGATCCGCTCTGAGCTATTTCGGCAGCACAAACGAGGCCGCGCGTCGAAACCGCGCGGCCTCGAATGTTTCAGCATGATGAATTTTTCGCGTTGACCGGCAACACCGGCCACACCACGCTTGCGCAATAGATGCGGGCGGTCCACCATGAAACCACAAACCGTAGCATGGAGCCGCCCTTGGGCCTGAGCGCCGTTTCCCCCCCGACCCGACATGCGGATTCGCATGAGACGCTGCTGGAGTTTCCCGACAATCGGTTGCTGATCGACCTTTGCGGCCAGTTCGACCGCAATCTGGCGCAGATCGAGCACAAACTTTCGGTACATATCCTGCGCCGCGGCAACCAGTTGGCGGTGGTCGGCCTGCCTGATGCGCAGGCGCAGGCGGGGGCAGTGCTGGGTGCGCTTTATGCGCGGCTGGAGCAGGGTCGCGCCGTCGATGCAGACGAGATCGACGCGGCGATCCGGATGGGCGAGTTCCGCGCCGATACCGTGCCGCTCGATCAGCAACTCGAAATGTTCGAGGCGGGACGCTACGAAATCCGCACCCGCAAGAAACAGGTGGAGCCACGCACCGAGGCGCAAAAGGCCTATGTCAAGGCGCTGTTCACGCATGAGATGGCCTTTGGCATTGGCCCGGCGGGCACCGGCAAGACCTATCTGGCCGTGGCCGTTGGTGTGACCATGCTGGTGGGCGGCCATGTGGACAAGATCATCCTCTCGCGCCCGGCGGTCGAAGCGGGCGAGCGGCTGGGGTTTCTGCCCGGCGACATGAAGGAAAAGGTCGATCCCTACATGCAGCCGCTTTACGACGCGCTGAACGATTTTCTGCCCGCCAAGCAGCTTGCCAAGCTGATGGAGGAAAAGCGCATCGAGATTGCGCCCTTGGCCTTCATGCGCGGCCGCACCCTTTCAAGCGCCTTCGTGGTGCTCGATGAGGCGCAAAACGCCACGACCATGCAGATGAAAATGTTCCTCACCCGCCTCGGTCAGGGCTCGCGGATGGTCATCACCGGTGACCGCACGCAGGTCGATCTGCCGCGCGGCACTGCAAGCGGGCTTGCCGATGCCGAACGCATTCTGGCCGGGGTGAAGGGCGTTGCATTCAATTACTTCACCGCCCGCGATGTGGTGCGCCACCCCCTTGTGGCGCGGGTGATCGAAGCCTATGAGCGCGATGATGGCGCTTCTGGTTGATATCGTGTTTGAAGACGACCGCTGGCAGGCGCTAGGCCTTCAGGCCTTGGCCGATGCCGCCGCGGGCGCAGTGCTGGCCGATCAGCGCCTTTCGGGCGATTTCGAGATCAGCCTGCTTGCCTGCGATGACGCCCGTATCGCCGCGCTCAACGCCGATTTCCGTGGCAAGGCCACCGCGACCAACGTGCTCAGTTGGCCCGCCGAGGCGCTGGCCACCGAGGAAGACGGTGCCACCCCCTTTGCGCCCGATGCCGAAGACCCGATGGGTGCCGAACTGGGCGATATTGCCATCGCCTGGGAAACCTGCGCCCGCGAGGCCGCCGAGCAAGGCAAGGAAATCGCCGCCCATGTCAGCCACCTGTTGGTGCATGGGGTTCTGCATTTGTTGGGATATGACCACATTCGCGAAAAAGATGCGGCGCTGATGGAAGCATGCGAGCTTCGCATCCTTGCAAGCCTGGGCGTCGCAGACCCATATGATATCGCCTGAGAGCAAACCAGCCGGGCAATCTGGAAAGGACCGATGGGACAAAGTGCAGATGGGCCGGGCCCCGCGCCAAGCGTGGCCGAGCCGGAAGAAAGCGACAGTCGCGCCGAGCCGGGTGTGAGGCGCAAGTTTTTTGGCCGCATATTGGGCAAGCTGAACCCGACCGCATCCGAAAGCGTCGATGCCGCGCCGGTGCAACCGGCGGGCTCGCCTGCGCCGCAGGTACTGCCTGGCTTGGGCAACCTGCGCCGGATGCGGGTCGAAGATGTGGCAATACCCAAGGTTGCCATTGCGGCGGTGCCGGTCACCATCAGCCGCGATGATCTGGTTGATGTGTTCCGCGAACAGGGGTTTTCGCGGATGCCGGTGTTCAAGGGCACACTAGACAGCCCGCTTGGCCTCATCCACCTCAAGGATCTGGCGCTGGAGCATGGCTTTGCCCAAGGTGCCCCGACCCGATTTTCGCTGCGCAAGATGCTGCGCCCGCTGCTTTTTGCCCCACCCTCGATGCCGATCGGGGTGCTTTTGCAAAAGATGCAGCGCGAGCGCATTCACATGGCGCTGGTGATCGATGAATACGGTGGCGTCGATGGTCTGGTAACGATCGAGGACCTCATCGAGCAGGTGATCGGCGAGATCGAGGATGAGCATGACGAGGCCGAAGGCGGGTTCTGGACGCTGGAGAAGCCCGGGCAGTATCTGGTGCAGGCACGGGTGCCGCTTGATGAATTCGAAGCACAGATCGGCATGAAGCTTGCCGATGCCGAGGAAGATGAAGAGATCGACACTCTGGGCGGCTTCGTCTGCATGCTGGCGGGAAGGGTGCCCGCGCGCGGCGAGGTGATCCCGATGGAGGGTGGTTTCGAGTTTGAAGTTGTCGATGCCGATCCGCGCCGGGTAAAGCGCATCCGGGTGCGGCTGCCGCTGGCGGTGAAGTGAGCGGCGCGCGCCTGAGGCGGGTGTTCGGCCGCGCCGCGCGGCCCGCGCCGCGCGTACTTGCCGCTTCGGCTGGCCTGGGGGCGCTGGTCGCTCTGGGGCAAGCGCCGCTCGGCTGGTGGTGGCTGGCGCTGCCCGCCTTTGCCGGGGTGCTGGCGCTGATCGCGCGGCAGGGCGCTACCGGCAAGGCCGCATGGGCAGGCTGGGCCGCGGGCGCGGGCTTTGGCGCGGCGGCGATGTTCTGGATTGTCGAGCCGTTCCTTGTCGATGCCGCGCGGCACGGCTGGATGGCGCCTTTCGCGCTACTGTTGCTGGCGGCGGGGATGGGGCTGTTCTGGGCATTCGCGGCGGCGCTCGGGCTGCAAGCCGCCGGGCAGCGGCGCGGACTGCGCCTGTTGGCACTGGCGTTCGGCTTTGCCGCCTCGGACCTTTTGCGCGGCTATATCTTCACCGGGCTGCCCTGGGCGCTTTTGGGCCATGCTTTCATCGGCACCCCGCTGATGCAGCTTGCGGCACTCGCCGGGCCGGTGGGCCTGAGCCTTGCCTTCACCCTGCCCGCCGCCGCCTTGGCCGGGGTGTTTGCGCCTGCGGCGGGCGGTCAAAACCGCCTCATGCGCGCGGTGCCGGTTGTGGTCATGGCGGCTGCGCTGGTGGGCGGCTGGGGCTGGGGCACGGCGCGGCGCGATGCGCCCGCGCCGGTGCCCGCGCGCGATGTTGTCTTGCGACTGGTGCAGCCCAATGCCACCCAGGCGCTGAAGTGGCAGCGCGACTACGCCTTGGCGTTTTTCTATCGCCAGCTGGATCTGACCGCCGCACCCGCCGCGCGCCGCCCGGATCTGATCATCTGGCCCGAAACTTCGGTGCCCTTCCTGCTCGATGCGCCGGGCGCGGGGCTCGAAATGATCGTGGAAGCTGCGGCGGGGGTGCCGGTGGCGCTTGGTATCCAGCGCAGCGAGGGCGCGCGCTATTTCAACTCGCTGGTGGTGTTGGGGCCGAAGGGCGAGGTGTCGGCGCTTTATGACAAGTTTCATCTCACGCCCTTCGGCGAATACATCCCCTATGGCGATGCATTCGCGCGGCTCGGGATCACGGCATTTGCGGCACGGCTTGGCAACGGCTTCACGGCGGGGCCTGGGGCGGCGGTGCTCGATCTTGGCGGCCTCGGGCGGGTGCAACCGCTGATCTGCTACGAGGCGGTGTTTCCGCAAGATTTGCGCGCGGCACCTGAGCGGCCCGACTGGCTGATGCAGGTCACCAACGACAGCTGGTTTGGCGCGCTGGCCGGGCCGCAACAGCATCTGGCGCAGGCGCAGTTGCGCGCCGTGGAAACCGGGCTGCCACTGGCGCGGGCCGCCAACACCGGGGTTTCGGCAATGATCGACGCGCGCGGCAGGGTGCTTGCCACGCTGCCGCTCAACACCGAGGGTTTTCTTGACGTGTCGCTGCCGGCTGCACAGCCCGCCACACCCTATGCGCGGTTTGGCGACGGCCCGATTTTCGCCTTGATTGTTGCATTGCTGGCGCTCATCGCGGCGCGCGCGCGCTTGCCCATTGACCGCACTCGCGCCCACGCCTAGGTAGCATCATCGACCGTCACAACGGCTTCCTGGCGTGACGGGCTATTTCAATGGAGCACGTCCCCATGGCACGCGAGAACTACGTTTTCACCTCCGAGTCCGTCTCGGAGGGGCACCCCGACAAGTTGTGTGACCGCATTTCCGACGCGGTTCTCGATGCCTTCATCGCCGAAGAACCCGAGGCCCGGGTGGCCTGCGAAACCTTCGCCACCACCAACCGGGTGATTGTCGGCGGCGAAGTGGGGCTTTCGACCAAGAAGAAGACCCGCGAATTCATCGGGCGCGTCGAAGGCATCGTGCGCGATTGCGTGCGCGACATCGGCTACGAACAAGACAAGTTTCACTGGGAAACCCTGCGGGTGCACACCTATTTGCACAAGCAATCGGCGCATATTGCAAAAGGCGTGGACCGCGACGGCGCGGGCGATCAGGGCATCATGTTCGGCTACGCCACCGACGAGACAGCCGAATTCATGCCGGCACCGATCCTTTATGCGCACAAGATCCTGAAACGATTGGCAGAGGTGCGCAAATCAGGGGCCGAGCCGACGCTCAGGCCAGACGCGAAATCGCAGCTTTCGGTGCGCTATGAGGGCGGCAAGCCGGTGGGGGTAGCCTCGATCGTGCTTTCGACACAACACGCATTTGAAAGCCAGACCTCGAGCGATATTCGTGCCATTGTCGAACCCTACATTCGGGAAGTCTTGCCCCAAGGCTGGATCACCGATGCCACGGACTGGCATGTGAACCCGACCGGCACCTTCGTGATCGGAGGGCCAGATGGCGACGCCGGGCTGACCGGGCGCAAGATCATTGTGGACACCTATGGCGGTGCCGCCCCGCACGGGGGCGGCGCGTTTTCGGGCAAGGATCCGACCAAGGTGGACCGCTCGGCGGCCTATGCGGCGCGCTATCTGGCGAAAAACGTGGTGGCGGCGGGCCTGGCAAAGCGCTGCGCGATACAGGTGAGTTATGCGATCGGGGTCGCAAGGCCCTTGTCGGTTTATGTCGATACCTACGGCACCGGATCGGTGCCCGAGGCCGAGATCGAGCGAGTGGTGGCGGTAGTGATGGACCTCACGCCGCGCGGCATCCGCGAGCATCTGCGGCTCAACCGTCCGATCTATTCCCGCACCTCTGCCTATGGCCATTTCGGCCGCGCGCCCGAGGCGGATGGCGGTTTCAGCTGGGAAAAGACCGATCTGGGTGCGGCGCTGCAAAAGGCATTCTGAAGCGGCGGCGCGGGGTCGTTGGACCCCGCCCCTGACACCCTCGCGCGCGCGGGCCGGATCCTTCGGCACTGCACCTGTTTCGACAAGGCTTGACCTTGCGCAGGCCGGGGCGCTAGAGGCGCGCCATGGATGACCTGCCCCCGCCCGACAAGAGCCTTGCCGCGCCGCGCCCGGAATGGCGCAATTTCTATGGCCGTCGCTTTGGCCACACGCTGCGTGCCGCGCAAAAGGGGTATCTGTCGGACGATCTGGGGGCACTTCGACCGGCAGGGATTTCGCAGGCGGAAAACCCGGGCCGGGTGCCGATTGATCCGGCGTCGCTCTTTGGCGATGACCGCCCGATCTGGCTCGAAATCGGCTTTGGCGGTGGCGAGCACATGGTGGCGATGGCGGCGCGCTACCCGGGCGCGGGGTTTATTGGCTGCGAGCCTTACATCAACGGCGTGGCGATGCTTTTGGGCAAGATCCGCGCGGCGGGGGTGGGCAATCTTTCGGTCTATCCCGGCGATGCGCGCGATTTGCTGGATGTGCTGCCCGCAGGGGCGCTGCAAAAGGCGTTTCTGAATTACCCTGACCCCTGGCCAAAACGGCGCCATCACCGGCGGCGGTTCGTGACGGCCGACCATCTCGGGCCGCTGGCGCGGGCGATGGCACCGGGGGCGGAGTTTCGGGTGGCCACCGACATTGCCGATTACATGCGGCAAGCGCTGGGCGAGGTGCCGCAAGCAGGATTCGCGCTGGAGGCCGCAGGGGCAGAGCCGTGGCACGACTGGGTTTCGACGCGCTACGAACAAAAGGCGCTGCGCGAAGGCCGGGTGCCACAGTATGCGACCTTCCGACGGCTCTGAGCCTGCCTGCCTTCGGCGAAGATATTTTGCCTGAAGCAGAATGCAGCGGGTGATTTACCACCTGCGGCCGATGCGGTATCAGGCGCGGACGAGCGGGGGAGATGCGCATGTCTGGCCATGGTGAGGCGATTGCGATGGTGGCGCGCAGCGGCGCTGCCTTGCGCGGAGTGGCCGAGGTGCCGGGCGACAAGTCGATTTCGCATCGGGCGCTGATTCTCGGCGCGCTGTCGGTCGGCGAGACCCGGGTGAGCGGGCTGCTGGAAGGGCAGGACGTGCTTGATACCGCCCGCGCGATGCGGGCCTTTGGTGCCGAGGTGGTGCGGCAGGGGCCGGGCACCTGGTCGGTGCGGGGCGTCGGCGTGGGCGGCTTTGCCGAACCCGCCGATGTGATCGATTGCGGCAATTCGGGCACCGGGGTGCGGCTGATCATGGGCTGCATGGCGACCTCGCCGATCACCGCGACCTTCACCGGGGACGCGAGCCTGCGCAAGCGGCCGATGGGCCGGGTGACCGTGCCGCTGGCGCTGTTCGGGGCCGAGGCCCATGGGCGCCGCGGCGGGCGGTTGCCGATGACCTTGGTGGGCGCGGCGGACCCGGTGCCGGTGCGCTACACCACACCCGTGCCTTCGGCGCAGGTGAAATCGGCGGTGCTGCTTGCCGGTCTCAATGCGCCGGGCGAAACGGTGGTGATCGAGCGCGAGCCGACGCGCGACCATACCGAGCGGATGCTGCGGGGGTTCGGGGCGCAGCTGGAGATCGAGGATCTGCCTGAGGGGCGGTTGATCCGGTTGCGAGGGCAGCCCGAGTTGCGGGCCCAATCCGTCGCCGTGCCGCGTGATCCCTCAAGCGCGGCCTTCCCCGTATGCGCAGCGCTCATCGTGCCGAAATCCGACATTCTTGTGCCCGGCGTCAGCCAGAACCCAACCCGGAATGGCCTTTTCACAACCTTGGTGGAAATGGGTGCCGACATTTCCTTCGAGACCCCGCGCGAGGAGGGCGGCGAGCCGGTGGCCGATCTCAGGGTGAGGTTCTCGAACCTTAGGGGTATCGAGGTGCCGCCCAGACGCGCCGCGAGCATGATTGACGAATACCCGGTGCTGGCGGTTGTCGCTGCCTGTGCCGAGGGCCGCACGGTTATGCGGGGCGTGCGTGAGTTGCGGGTGAAGGAAAGCGACCGGATCGACGCCATGGCGCGCGGGCTGGAGGCTTGCGGGGTTCGGGTCGAGGAGGACGAAGACACGCTGATCGTTCACGGGCTTGGGGCGGGTGGCGTGCCGGGCGGGGCAACCTGTGCAACCCATATCGACCACCGCATTGCGATGTCGTTCCTTGTGCTTGGGCTGGCGAGCAAGCTGCCGATCAGGGTTGATGACGGCTCGCCCATTGCAACCTCGTTTCCGGCATTCGAAGCGCTGATGGCGGGGCTTGGGGCGGATATTGCGCGGGTGCAGCCATGAAACGGGGCCTGTTCTGGCTCATGTTTGCGCTGATGGCCGGGGTTTATGGGGCGATGCTGATCTGGACCCTGCCGCAGCTCAAGCTGCTTTCCGGCGGGCTGCTGCCCTTCGATTTGCGCCCCGGCGGCTATGACCTTGCCGAGGCGCAGGCACTACTGGCAGCGTTGGGCGCTGACGGGCGGGCCTATTACCTTGGCGTGCAGCAATCGCTCGATTCGGCCTATCCGGCGCTTTACGCGGTGGTGATGGTGCTGGCGTTTCGCGCGCTGGTGCCCGGCTGGTGGGGGCGGGTGTTGGGAGTGCTTGTGGCGGCGGGGGCGGGCTTTGACTATCTTGAAAATGCCCGCGTGGCGGTCATGCTTCGGGCCGAACCGCAGGCAGTGACCGAGGCGATGGTGGCCGCGGCAAGCCAGGCGACCGTCATCAAGAGCGTTGCGGTCGCGGTGGCGCTGGTGGTGCTGAGCGTGCTTCTGGCGCGGGCTGGGGGGCGGCGCTGGTGGCGGGTCTGAGTTTTACCGTGGCGATCGATGGCCCGGCGGCGGCGGGCAAGGGCACGATAGCGCGCGCGGTGGCGGCTGAATTCGGCCTTGCACATCTCGACACCGGGCTTCTCTATCGCGCTGTCGGGGCCAAGGGGGGCGATCCGGTGCAGGCGGCAAAGGGGTTGACCGCCGCTGATCTGGAACGGCCCGGCCTGCGCTCGCTCGAAGCCGGGCAGGCGGCATCGAAAGTGGCGGTCATTCCCGAGGTGCGCGCCGCGCTGGCCGTATTTCAGCGCCGCTTTGCGCGCCAGCCGGGCGGCGCGGTGCTTGACGGGCGCGACATCGGCACGGTTATTTGCCCCGAGGCAGAGGTGAAGCTTTATGTCACCGCCTCGCCCGAAATGCGCGCCCACCGGCGCTGGCTGGAGCTTGGCGGCGACAAGGCGCGCGTGCTGGCGGAGGTGCGCGAACGCGATGCGCGCGACTCCGGGCGCGCGGATTCGCCGCTGAAAGCTGCCACCGATGCCTTGGTGCTTGATACCAGCGAGATGAGCATCGCCGATGCGGTCGCCGCCGCGATTGCCGCGGTGCGGGCGCGGCGACAGGGCCTAACGACGCTTGCCTGAAGCGCCAAAGCCCCCTATAGGAACGCCAGTCTTCCCAAGGCCCGGCACCGCCGCGGCCCACTTGGGGGATTTGTCGAAGATAGACCGGCGGAGCCAACCGCAAGGCCAGTGAAAACACGAGAAAAGGAAACTGAACCGCATGTCTGCTAAAGCTACCATGGAAGACTTTGAAGCGCTTCTGAACGAAAGCTTCGAAATTGACACGCCCGCCGAGGGCTCGGTTGTCAAAGGCAAGGTCATCGCCATCGAGGCGGGGCAAGCCATCATCGACGTCGGCTACAAGATGGAAGGCCGCATCGATCTGAAAGAATTCGCCAACCCGGGCGAAACCCCTTCGATTAAAGTGGGCGATACCGTCGAGGTGTTCCTTGAGCGCGTCGAGAACGCGCGCGGCGAAGCCTCGATCAGCCGCGAGAAAGCCCGCCGCGAAGAGGCCTGGGACCGTCTGGAAAAAGCCTACGAAAAAGAAGAGCGTGTCGATGGTGCCATCTTTGGCCGGGTCAAGGGTGGCTTCACGGTCGATCTGGGCGGCGCGGTTGCGTTCCTTCCCGGCAGCCAGGTCGATGTGCGCCCGGTGCGCGACGCCGGGCCGCTGATGGGCCTCAAGCAGCCGTTCCAGATTCTGAAAATGGACCGCCGCCGTGGCAACATCGTTGTCTCGCGCCGTGCGATTCTGGAAGAAAGCCGCGCCGAACAGCGCGCCGAAGTGATCGGCAACCTTACCGAAGGCCAGGTGGTCGACGGCGTGGTGAAAAACATCACCGAATACGGGGCGTTTGTTGACCTTGGCGGCGTCGATGGCCTGCTGCATGTCACCGACATGGCATGGCGCCGGGTCAACCACCCCTCCGAGATCCTCGCAATCGGCGAAACCGTCAAGGTTCAGGTGGTCAAGATCAACAAGGAAACCCACCGTATCAGCCTTGGCATGAAGCAACTGCTGTCGGATCCGTGGGATTCGGTGGAAGAGAAGTTCCCGCTGCAATCGGTGCACAAGGGCCGCGTGACCAACATCACCGATTACGGTGCCTTCGTTGAACTGGAAGCGGGCGTTGAAGGCCTTGTCCACGTTTCCGAGATGAGCTGGACCAAGAAGAACGTCCACCCCGGCAAGATCGTTTCGACCAGCCAAGAAGTTGACGTGATGGTGCTGGAAATCGACACTGCCAAGCGTCGCGTTTCGCTCGGCCTCAAGCAGACCCAGCGCAACCCGTGGGAAGTGTTTGCCGAATCCCATCCGGTCGGCAGCATGATCGAGGGCGAGGTGAAGAACATCACCGAGTTCGGCCTGTTCATCGGCCTCGACAACGACATCGACGGCATGGTGCATCTGAGCGATCTCAGCTGGGATCAGCGCGGCGAAGACGCGATTGCCAACTTCCGCAAGGGCGACGTGGTGAAAGCCGCCGTCACCGAAGTGGATGTCGAGAAAGAGCGTATCTCGCTGTCGGTCAAGGCGCTTGACGCGGATACCTTCTCGGACGCGGTCGATGGCGTCAAGCGTGGCTCGGTGATCACCGTCACTGTCACCGCGATCGAAGAAGGCGGGATCGAGTGCGACTACAACGGAATGAAATCGTTCATCCGCCGCTCGGACCTTTCGCGCGAACGCGGCGAGCAGCGCCCCGAGCGGTTCCAGGTGGGCGATCATGTCGATGTCCGCGTGACCAACGTCGATGCCAAGACCCGCCGCCTCGGCCTGTCGATCAAGGCGCGCGAAATCGCTGAAGAGAAAGAAGCCGTGGAGCAATATGGCTCGTCGGATTCGGGTGCTTCGCTGGGCGATATTCTTGGTGCCGCGCTCAAGGGTACCAGCGGCCGCTGAGGCGCTTTGGCGATGAAATGACCAAGGCCCCGCCCGAAACGGCGGGGCCTTTTTCATGCTGCGGGCGATTCGTGGCGGTGTGCGAATGCGGCTCTGCCCCCGCATGCTGCACCGCCGCAACCGGCAGAAGCGCGCTCATTGCGGTGTTGACGCAGAAAAATGCGCCATTCCAAGGACTTTGCCATTTGTGCCGCAGAAAATTCTGCATATAGTCGAGGCCGTGTCGTTTTGGGCGCTGTCGCCCGGACTGCTATGGGGGATGTCCATGATCCGGTCTGAACTGATTGCGCGCATTGCCGAAGACAACCCGAAATTGTCGCTTCGGCATGTGGAAAAGATCGTGAATACGGTTTTCGATGAGATCGTCGAGGCAATGGCGCGCGGCGACCGGGTTGAGTTGCGCGGGTTTGGTGCCTTTTCGGTGAAGCAGCGCGATGCCCGCACCGGGCGCAACCCGCGCACCGGCACCGCGGTCGATGTCGAGGAAAAGCATGTGCCGTTCTTCAAGACCGGCAAGCTGCTGCGGGATCGGCTGAACGGAAACGAGGGCTGAATGTTGCGCGCACTGCGTTGGGCGTTTCTGGCGGTGCTGGCTGCTGTGCTGGTGACGCTGGCGCTTGCCAACCGCGGGCTGGTTACGTTGCGGCTTTTGCCGGATGGGGCGGGCAGTTTTCTGGGTCTGCAATGGTCGATCGAGCTGCCGCTTTTTCTGGTGATTTTTGCGGGTATCCTGCTTGGGCTGCTGTTCGGTTTTGTCTGGGAATGGATGCGTGAAGCGCGGCTTCGAAGCGCCGCAAGCCAGACCGCCCGCGACAAGGCACGGCTGGAACGCGAACTGGCGCGGGTAAGCGCCGACGCCCCGGCGCAGTCCGACGACGTTCTGGCCCTGCTTGAGAAACCGGCGCGCGCGCGCTAAGCCTCGGGTCATGGATATTCGCATCAAGATCTGTGGGCTTCGTGAAGCCGACCATGTCGCCGCTGCCGCAAAGGCCGGGGCGAATTACCTTGGCCTGGTGTTTTTTCCGCGCTCGCCACGGTATCTGACCCTTTCGCAGGCACAAAAGCTGGCACTGGTCGTACCGGCGGGTATTGCCAAGGTCGGGCTGGTGGTGGATGCCGATGACACGACGCTTGATGCGCTGCTGGCCGAGGTACCGCTTGATATGCTGCAACTTCACGGGCGCGAATCGGTGGCGCGGGTGGCCGAGGTGCGGTCGCGCTATGGCTTGCCGGTGATGAAGGCGATCGGCGTGGCGACCGAGGCCGACCTTGCATTGGTGGCCGAATATGGCCGCGTCGCGGACCAGATACTGGTTGATGCCAAGCCCCCTGCGGGTGCCGATCTGCCCGGCGGCAATGGCCGCGCCTTTGACTGGACCCTGCTTTCGCGCCGCCGCTGGCCCTGCCCCTGGATGCTTGCAGGCGGGCTGACGCCCGCGAATGTCGCCGAGGCGATCTACCTGACCGGGGCAAAGCAGGTTGATGTGTCCTCGGGCGTCGAAGTCGCGCCGGGGGTCAAGGACGCCGGTCTGATTGCGGATTTCATCGCGGCTGCGCGGGCATGACAGACTGGCGCGCAGCAACCGCGGCTGATGTGCCTGCGGTGGTGGCGATGCTGGCCGATGACATGCTGGGGGCGGCGCGCGAAGGGGCTGAAATGGCCCCCTACCTCGCGGCCTTTGATGAAATGGAGCGGCAGGGCAACAATGCGCTGATCGTGGGCACCCGGAAGGGACGCATTGTTGCCACCTACCAGATCACCATTCTGCACGGGCTTTCCATGCGGGCTGCGCGGCGTGCGCAGATCGAGGCGGTGCGCGTGGTGGCAGATCTGCGCAGCCACGGGGTCGGTGCTGAACTGATGGCCGATGCCGAGGCGCGCGCCCGCGCCGCCGGCTGTCGGCTGATGCAGCTGACCACCAACAAGGCCCGCCTGCGCGCCCACGCCTTCTACGACCGGCTCGGCTTTACCCCCAGCCACATTGGCTATAAACGCGAGCTTGAGTGAGGGGAGCATCCGCCATGGCCGACGACCGCATCAACAGCTACAAGACCGGGCCAGATGAACAGGGACGCTTTGGCATTTTTGGCGGTCGGTTCGTATCCGAAACGCTGATGCCCCTCGTGCTGTCGCTGGAAGAGGAATACGAGCGCGCCAAGACCGACCCGGCCTTTTGGGCGCAAATGGATGACCTCTGGAAACACTACGTCGGCCGCCCCTCGCCCTTGTATTTTGCCGAACGGCTGACCGACTACCTCGGCGGCGCGAAAATCTACATGAAGCGCGACGAGCTCAATCATACCGGCGCGCACAAGATCAACAACGTGCTGGGGCAGATCCTGCTGGCGCGCCGCATGGGCAAGACCCGGATCATCGCGGAAACCGGGGCCGGGCAACATGGCGTGGCCACCGCGACTGTCTGCGCGCGCTTTGGCCTCAAATGCGTCGTCTACATGGGCGAGACCGATGTGCACCGCCAGTCGCCCAACGTCTTTCGCATGCGCCTTCTGGGTGCCGAAGTGGTGCCTGTCACCTCGGGCCGCGGCACGCTGAAGGACGCAATGAATGACGCGCTGCGCGACTGGGTGACCAACGTTCGCGATACCTTTTACTGCATTGGCACGGTGGCGGGGCCGCACCCCTACCCGGCGATGGTGCGCGATTTCCAGTCGATCATCGGCAAGGAAGCGCGTACGCAGATGCTGGAACGCGAAGGCCGCCTGCCCGATACGCTGGTCGCGGCGATCGGGGGCGGATCGAATGCGATGGGGCTGTTCTTTCCGTTCCTCGACGACACCTCGGTGCGCATCATCGGGGTCGAGGCGGGCGGCCACGGCGTTGACGCGCGCATGGAGCATTGCGCCAGCCTGACGGGCGGCCGCCCCGGGGTGCTGCACGGCAACCGCACCTATCTGTTGCAAGACGAAGATGGGCAGATCCTTGAGGGCCATTCGATTTCGGCAGGGCTCGACTATCCGGGAATCGGGCCGGAACATTCCTGGCTGCACGAGGTTGGCCGCGCCGAATATGTGAGCATCACCGACATGGAGGCGCTCGAGGCATTCCAGCTTTGCTGTCTGCAAGAAGGCATTATTCCGGCGCTGGAACCGAGCCACGCGCTTGCGCATGTGATGAAAATCGCCCCCAGGCTGCCGAAGGACCACCTGATCATCATGAATATGTGCGGGCGGGGCGACAAAGACATATTCACGGTGGCAAGGCACCTAGGCTTTGACATGAAGATTTAACTATCGGTAATACAAACGAAAAATTCCAGGACGTTACGTTTCAAAACGGATTTTTCCGCCCTAAACCTGAGTTTATGGGCCTAGAGCGACGGGTTACGGGGGGCTTTCTAGACCCTCCGGGGAATGGCCGCTCGAATCATGCCGTGCTTTCTGGGGGCATCGCAACAAGCGACATGCAACCGGAACACGGGAGACAACAGATGAAACGCACATTCAAGATCGCCGCCGTCGTACTGGCACTTGGGGCAGCGACTGGCGCTTATGCCGCAGTCGATACCGCGGCGCTGATATCCGAGCTTTCTGCGCAAGGCTACACCGTAACCGAAATCAAGGCGGGGGCCACCACGGTGAAAATCGAGGCGATCAACAGCACCGAGAAGATCGAGCTGACCTATGACGTGGCGACCGGCGCGCTGCTGAAGCGGGAAACCCAGGCCCGCACCGCCGCTTCGGGCTCTTCGGCCGTGCCGGTTCTGAGCACGAGCGGCACCGGACCCGCCAGCACCGACTCGGTCACCGCCGACCTTCTCGCGCAGGGCTTTACCGTTCGCGAGATCAAGTCGGTCGGTGGCACAATCAAGGTCGAGGCCTACAACGGCAGCCAGAAGATCGAAGTCACCTACGACGCGGCGTCCGGGCAAATTCTGAAGCTGGAATCCGACGACGGTGATGATTCGGACTCGCACGGTTCTGGAAGCCGGAGCGGCGGCGATCACGACGATGGCGACGATGGCGACGACGACGAAGGTGATGACGACGATCACGATGACGACGATGACGATGACGATGACGACGAAGACGAAGACGACGACGACGAAGACGACGACGACCACAAGTGACAGTGACCGGCAGCACCGCACGCCCCCAGGCAGCAAACTTGCGGTGCTTGCCATCAGCCCCTCGTGCGCGCCATTGTGGCACCCGCACGGGGGGCGCTTTGATTTGCCCAGGAGCACGGGATGACCCGATTGATACTAGCCTCGGCGGTGACAGCGTTGTTCCTCATGGCTGGGGCGGCGCAGGCATTGACCTTCGCCGAGCGGGTCGAGCGTCAGTTGCGCGCAGAAGGCTTTGAAAACATAACCATTTCGCGAACGCTATTGGGCCGCACCCGAATTCTGGCCCTCGGCCCGCTGGGCAGCCGTGAAATCATCATAGATCCGCGCAATGGTCAGGTTCTGCGCGATTTCTGGGTGCGTGCCGGCAAAGTGATCGAGATTGGTCATTTTGAATTGCGTGAAGAATCATATGACGATTCGCATTCAGGCAGCGGATCGGGCAGTTCCGGCTCGGGTGGCTCCGGTTCGGGCGGCTCCGGTTCGGGTGGCGGCGGCGATGATGACGAGCACGATGACGATGACGATGATGACGACGACGACGAAGATGACGACGATGAGGAGGACGACTAGATGACGAAGTGGCCCTACACATGCTTGGCCTGTTGGGGTCACGCCCGCGTGCGTAGCACCAACAAGCCGCCACAAGCCCACGCTTGGCGGTGGTCCAGCTGATGCAGCGGGCGGGCCTTGTTGCGATCTTCCTCGTGCAGCTTCTCTGTGCGCTGTTCTTCATTTCCGATATCGTGCTTTCGATGCTCGGGCTCGTGGTCTTGCCCATGTCTTGGGGTTTGCACGAGTTTCTCGAGATCTCCGCGGTGTTCAGTCTTTTGATCGGCCTCTGGATGGCCATGCTGGCGTTGTTGCGGTTGCAGCGCGACCACCGTGCCGCGCATGAAAGGCTTCGCCGTGCATCCGGTGCGTTCATGACCCTGCTCGCGGAAAGATTTGCCGAATGGGGACTGACCCCAGCCGAGCGCGATGTTGCGCTGTTCGCCATAAAGGGCCTCAGCACTGCCGAAATCGCCACCATGCGCACCACCTCGGAAGGCACAGTGAAGGCGCAAACCAACGCGATTTACCGCAAAGCGGGGGTGAACGGCCGCGGGCAGTTGTTAAGCCTGTTCATCGAAGACCTGATGGCCGATGCACATTTGCCTGCCAAGGATCCCGCACTGATCGAGGAACCCATGCCAGAGCCTGAAGCCGTGCCGCGAACCTAGTGTTCCGAGTCTGACATTTGCTACCGATTTCCCCTGATTTCATCGAGAGCATCGAGCGCGCGGCGCTCGCGGGTGATGATATCATCGGCGGTCTTGCTCCAGACGAAGGGCTTCGGTTTGGCGTTGTGCTGCAG
>NZ_JAUXPI010000044.1 GCF_030684035.1 Phaeovulum sp.
GTCCGCCGCATGATCTCGACGGTGCCCTGACCGTCTGCGGTCGCGAGCACGATGCCCGCCCGCCACGCGAGCTTGCGCGCCGTGTTGCGGTTGGTCAGCAGAGCTTGAAGCTCAGCGCGGTCGGCGGGGCCAAGGAAAAGGTAGATGTCGGAGCGTCTCATCCTCCGACTATGCCACAGCATGGCACCGGCGGGAATCCTACGTCAGGTGTCGAACACTAGGTGCCATGCGGTGGGGGCTAGTCGTTGCCGCCGCCGTTGTCGTTGGGCGGGTTGGGCTCGTTGATGGCGCTGACTTGCCCGCCGAGATTCGCGTCAGAGTTCTGCACGAACTCGCTGACAGCCTGGCCAAACGGGATGCCCGCGCTCTTGTAGAGCGCGACTGTCGCTTTCACCGCCTGGCCCCCTGCGCCGGGGTCGTCGGGGGCACCGGCAAGTGCGGGGGTGGTACCGAACATGGCCAGCACACAGGTCATGGCGAAAATAGGTTTGAATTTCATGATATTTTCTCCCTGATTGCTCCCTGAGGCGTATTCACCTCGAATTTATATTAGTATAATTCCAGACTAAAGGAACAGTTGCCGATGGTAATCGGCCAAAATTGGCCGATATTCACGCCAGAGTAGTGGAATATTTCGTAAGGCTTATTCTCTGGTTGCAAAGCCAACAGGGCTCCGCGCGGCAAGTTTCAAACAAGCGCCGCACCTTGCTGGGTGATCGCGGTGGCCTCTGGCGGCAATCACTGCGCTGAATGCCGCCAACCTGCCTGACCCCCGGGCGGAGGCGGCCATGCTGACACCTGCGGCGACTGCGGCCATTCGAAATGCGGCTGAAAGGCCTGCCGGGTGCGGCTCTGGCAATGTGTCCGCCGCCGACAGCGGTGCTTCGCGACCGCCGCTGACCAGATTGCGCTTGCCTCGCGCAGTCCCGGATTGCCATAGTCGCGCCATGGCCAAAAACGCCCCGCCCCCCGGTCTGCGCATCCGCATCGTCTTTGGCGATGGCAGAATGCTGGGTCCAGGCAAGGCCGAACTCCTGGAACGGATCGCGCGCACCGGGTCCATCGCCGCGGCAGGGCGCGAAATGCGGATGAGCTACAAGCGCGCCTGGATGCTGATCGAGACCTTGAACGCGATGTTCCGCGAGCCTTTGGTCGAAAGCACCCGCGGCGGGCCGAAAGGCGGCGGCGCGGTCTTGACCGAAACCGGCCATGCAGTCTTGCGGCACTACCAGGAGGTGGTGGCTGCTGCAGCCGCGGCGGGCAAAAAGCCGGTCGCCACGCTGGCAGATCTGCTGAAGGATATTCCCGAGCAGTAATAACGCTTGCCTGGGCCCGATGAATCGGCTGATATGTTCGGCGAAACATATCACAACCCGGATGGAACAGCCGATGCTCGATCAGACCCGCCGTGGCATGGCGGCATTCGGCCTGGCCCTGATGTCTGGCCTCGCGCCGGTTTCTGCCATGGCAGAGGACAGGCCGGTGATCGCCGCCGCGGCCGACCTCAAGTTTGCGCTGACCGAGATTGCGGCGGCTTTCGCGGCCGAGACCGGCACGAAGGTGGACCTTGCCTTCGGCTCTACCGGCAACTTCGCCACCCAAATTCGCGAGGGCGCGCCCTACCAGATGTATATGGCGGCGGATGAAAGCTATGTGGCTTGGTTGGCGGCAGCGGGCCTGACCCGCGACGAAGGCACGCTTTACGCGCAGGGCCGGATCGTGATGATGGTGCCGCACGGCTCCCGCCTTGCCGCGGATGGCAGCCTCGAAACCTTGAGGGCGGCACTGGCGGCGGGGAACATCAGCCATTTCGCCATCGCCAACCCGGAACATGCGCCCTATGGCAGGCGGGCGATGGAGGCGCTTCGGCACCAGGGAATATGGGAGGCGCTCGGGCCCTTTCTGGTGCTGGGGGAGAACGTCAGCCAGGCGGCGCAATTTGCCACTTCGGGCGACGCCGAGGGCGGCATCATCGCCTATTCGCTGGCGCTGTCGGAACAGGTCTCCAGACTTGGCAGCTACCAACTTATCCCGGCAGACTGGCACGCGCCGCTCAATCAGCGCATGGTGCTGTTGAAATCGGCGGGGCCGGTTGCCGAGGCCTTCTATGTCTATATCGGCACCCCTGCCGCGCGTGAGATCATGAAGAAATACGGTTTCGGGCTGCCCGGAGAATAGGATTGGACTGGACGTCGCTCTTGTTGTCGCTGCGGCTGGCAGGGTGGACCGTGGTGATCCTCCTGCCGGTTGCGATTTTCGTGGGCCGGTTTCTGGCCTATCGCAGCTTTGCGGCCAAAGGCCTTGTCGAGGCGCTGGTGATGTTGCCGCTGGTGCTGCCGCCAACGGTGTTCGGCTTTTATCTGTTGCTCGGTTTTGGCGCGCGCTCGCCCATCGGGCAGGCCTGGGTTGCCGTGTTCGGCGAGCAACTGGTGTTCACCTTCCAGGGGCTTCTGCTGGCCTCGGTGATCTTCAACCTGCCTTTCGCGATTCAGCCCGCGCAGCGCGGGTTCGAGGCGATTCCGCTGCAAGTGCGCGAGGCGGCGGCATGCTGCGGGATGTCGCCGATGCGGTCGCTCTGGAAGGTGGAGCTGCCGCTGGCCTGGCCGGGGCTGTTGACCGCAATGGTGCTCACCTTTGCCCATACGCTGGGGGAATTCGGCATCGTGCTGATGGTGGGTGGCTCGATTCCGGGCAAGACCAAGACCATCGCCATATCGATCTACGACAAGGTGCAGGGGTTCGACATGGCAGGTGCAGGCACGATGTCGGCGGTGCTTCTGGCAATTTCGCTCGGCACCATCACGCTGACTTTCTGGCTGTCGGCGCGCCTTGGCAAAAGGCTGTCGTGATGGTGCTGCAGGTCATGGTGAAGGCGCAGGGTCCGATCCCGCTCGATGTGGCGTTCGAGGTGCAGCCGGGGGAACTGCTGGCGCTCGTCGGCCCGTCCGGATCGGGCAAATCCACCCTGCTGCGCACCATCGCAGGGCTTTGGACGCCAGCGCAGGCGCTGGTTGCCGTTGCCGGTGAAACTTGGGTGGATACGGCGCGTGGGGTGAACCTTGCGGCACACCTTCGCCATGTGGGGATGGTGTTCCAGTCCTACGCGCTGTTTCCGCATATGACCGCCGAGGCCAATGTGATGTCGGCCATGACGGCGCGCACGAAAGCCGCGCAGCGCGACGAGGCGCACCGCCTGCTGGCGCTGGTCAATCTGCACGCCCTTGGCGCGCGGATGCCTGCCGAGCTTTCGGGAGGCCAGCAGCAGCGGGTGGCGGTCGCACGCGCTCTGGCGCGCAATCCGCAGGTGCTGCTTCTCGACGAACCGTTTTCGGCGGTGGACCGCGCCACGCGCGAAGCGCTTTATGCCGAAATTCGCGCTCTTCGCGGGGTGCTCGACATGCCCGTGGTGCTGGTGACGCATGATGTCAACGAGGCGCAGCTTCTGGCCGACCGCATGGTGGTGATCGAGGCGGGCCGGATGGTGGCATCCGGGCCGACGGCGGTTGTCATGTCCGACCGCTTGGCTCTGCAAGCCATGGGTGTCCGCGAGGCGGCGGCGATGCTGCGTGCGACGGTTCACAGCCATGCCAACGATGGCATGACCCGGCTGACCACCCGTGCGGGCACATTGTGGTTGCCGCGGCTGGATGCCGCCCCTGGGGCGCAGGTAAGGGTGCGGATCATGGCGCATGAGGTGATCTTGTCGCGCGCCCACCCCGAAGGCCTGTCGGCACAGAATATCCTGCCGGTGCAGGTGGTTGACATCTCGCAAGCCGAAGGCCCGGCGGTCATGGTGCGGCTTGCGCTTGGCGAAGAAATCATTCTTGCCAGCATCACCAGCCGTGCCGTCGCGTCGCTCGCCTTGCGCCCGGGCGATCATGTCCACGCGGTGCTCAAGTCCATGTCGGTCGCTCGCGATCATGTCTCCCTGGGCGACGCGCCCTGATGCAGGGGGCATATCGACAAGCGGAAACCGTTTCCTCGACGGAAAAACCACCGCGCAGGACCGCCGCTTCCGGGGCGGCCCGGAGAGGATTCGGAAAAGGGAAAAAGATGGTGCTGTGAGAGAGGATTGAACTCTCGACCTCCCCCTTACCAAGGGGGTGCTCTACCACTGAGCTACCACAGCGCCGGTTGGGTCTTGCAGACCGTGGGCGCGGATTTAGACGCAATCGCCATGCCGTGCAAGCGCAATCTCGCGCCGCAAACCGGCCGGTGTCCGGTGCCCGCTCCGGTGCCGCCAGCGGCGGCGCAAGGGCCAGAGACGCGGATCACCCGGCGGGTCCCACACCGCCGGACCAGACGATCCGGGCGAGGCTTGCGCCTCGCCCGGCAGAGGTCAACCCTTGGTCGGCAGCGCGTCAGGGACGGTTTGCCTCCGGGTCATTGCAGGCGGTCTTGAGGTCCGCGCCGCCGACGAGATCGTTCAGGTCGGCGCAGCTGTCATAAAGCAGCCGCAAGGTATAGTTGAGGTTGTGCAGGCCCATGCTGGCGTCGCCCTCGGTTATCAGGGCGAAGTTCCAGATCGCCTTCAGCAGCCGTGCCGAGGGGTCGGTTTCGCTGGTCGCCGCGGGCAGCTTGTCGCGGCCGTAGCCCGAGATCACGCAGCGCTCGTGCCCGTCATTGGCAAAGCTCATGCCGTTTTGCGACCCGGTAACCTTGTCATAGGCGGCCTTCAGCAGGCCGGAACACCCCTGATCGGGGTCGGCAAGGCGCACCAGAATGTCGCTGACCAGACGCGCGGGCTGTTTGGGAATCTCGAGCTTGACGGTGGCGGAGTCGGTGCTTGCCAGCCAGTCCTTGGCATCCTGAAAGTAGAGCGAACCGGCGACCAGATAGCCATCCGAGACCGGCACCGAATAGGTCGTCAGGTCGCGTTTGACGATATCGTGGCAGCTTTCGCAGCCCCCGAGGTTCGCCGCCATCGACCCCCGCAGCGGCGCGGTGATCTCGAAGCTGTGGTTGCCAAGTCCGGCGGACAGATGCGACATCATGTCGGTGCGCAACGGCATGTGGCAACTGACGCAGTTGGATTTCGGATCGACCGAATGCGTCGAGTCGTCGGGATATTCCCTGCCCGCGTATTCGGCACCGTTCGCACCGACCAGAACATCGGCCTCGCCGCCATAATGCGGGCCGAAATGCGCGTTGAGCGCGAAGTCTGACTTGAGCGAGTTCATGATGCGATCGATCGTCGTATCGAAGGTGGCCACCCGCCCGTCCATCAGCCGCACCGAGTGGCAGCTGACACAGATGCTGCCTTCCGGTTTGTCGTAGGTTGCGTTGATGCCATTGTGCACCGGGGTGCCGGAAGGCACCGTGAGAACCGCGAAGTTGGTTTCTTGATGCGGCGTGTGGCAGGTTGAACAGCCGATCGGCGAGGGGTGGGCGAGGACTTCGGCGGCAACCGCCTCGGGGCTGTCATACTTGCCCGCGAGGCGGTTCAGGAACCCCTCGTTGGTGTGGCAGACTTGGCAGCTGGACCCGTTGCCCATCGACGACATCGATCCGCCCCAATAGAACCCGATCGCCTGATGGCTGGCACTGTCGAACACCAGCTGGCGCTGGCCGTTGGCATGCACCGATTGCGCCCAGCCCGCCTTGGCGGAAAGAATCTGCTGGCCGATCTCGGTGGTGCCAGAGTGGCATTCGATGCAGGCCTTCAGTTCCTCGGCAACTACCAGCGGCTCTGCTCCCGCAGGGCCGAAGGTTGCCAGTAACATGGCTACGCCTGTTGAAAGCGTGATTTTGAACATTTCTGATCTCCTGTTGCTGCGTGTTGGCGCAGCCGCCCTTCAGGCCCGGCGCAAAGCTGTGCGGGAACGGCGGCGGTGCCGGGTTTGCGCGCCCGTTGAGGGGCGGTGCGGCGGCTCTGTGCCGACGCCTTAACCGGCGG
Organism: Phaeovulum sp.; assembly: GCF_030684035.1. Taxonomy (GTDB): domain Bacteria; phylum Pseudomonadota; class Alphaproteobacteria; order Rhodobacterales; family Rhodobacteraceae; genus UBA6213. Next base: position 5,897 of record NZ_JAUXPI010000044.1, read on the forward strand.
TCAGATCAGGTATGGTGGCGCTCGCGCGTTTTGCGGCAGCGTGCGCTTGGCCAGTACCGGCGTCTCGGGGTCGTTGCGCCGCAGGGTTTCGCTGCGGTTGGCTGTCGGCATTGGCGCGATCAGCGCGGGCTCGGGGAAGACGGCGCGCGCCAGCGCGATGCAGAGCGAACAGCTCGGGTCCTGGAAGGGCGGCACCGGCTCCCTGTCGCCGGTCGCGGGCGCGGCCCCGGCCAGGTCTGCCATCGCCGCGCTCAGGTCGTGGGTGCACAGATAGCGCGGATCAGTGAAATCATCGACGCCGCTGCCCCCAGCGCGCAGCGCAAGCCCGCCGAGCGTCGGCGACAGCAGGACAAACACCAGCAGGGCGAGAAAAACTCTGCGTAACGCGGCAGTTCTGGGGTGAACTCCAAACACCACGGCCCTATCCGGTTTATGCGCTTCCGACAGACTAGACGGCGCTGCCGGGCACGCGCATGTGACAAATCGTCTTGATTCGCGCCGTTCGGCGTACCTGCGCGCGCCGCCGCGAAATCTGGACGGCTGCGCGCAATGTCGCTAGAGAGGGTCGCATGACCGGCAAAGCTCCAAAACAGGCGGCAGAGGGCAAGGCCGCGCGCGCGACGCGGCTTGCCGAAGCGCTGCGCGCCAATCTTTTGCGGCGCAAGGCTCAGGCGCGCGGGCGCGCGACGGCGACGGCAGACAAGAACGACCAGAACGGCGAGAGGCAGGAAAGCTGAATGGACCAGATCATCGTGCGCGGCGGCAGGCCGCTTCAAGGTGCCATCCCGATTGCCGGGGCGAAAAACGCCTGCCTTGCGCTGATGCCCGCGACGCTGCTGAGCGAGGCACCGCTGACCCTGACGAATGCGCCCAGGCTATCCGACATCGCCACCATGACCCAGCTTCTGGCCAGCCTCGGTGCCGAGGTGGCAAGCCTTCAGGGCGGCCAGGTGCTGGCGCTGTCGAGCCACGCGATTTCCAGCCACACGGCTGACTATGACATCGTGCGCAAGATGCGCGCCTCGATTCTCGTGCTCGGGCCGATGCTGGCGCGCGAAGGGCAGGCGGTGGTCTCGCTTCCCGGTGGCTGCGCGATCGGCGCGCGGCCGGTGGATCTGCATCTGAAGGCGCTTGAAGCCCTGGGGGCCGAGCTTGATCTGCGCGACGGTTATGTACATGCCAAGGCCCCGCGCGGGCTTCGGGGCGCTCAGGTCGAGTTTCCATTCGTTTCGGTGGGTGCCACGGAAAACGCGCTGATGGCGGCAACACTGGCCAAGGGCACGACCGTGCTGAAGAACGCCGCGCGCGAACCGGAAATCGTCGATCTGGCCGAGTGCCTGCGCAAGATGGGGGCACATATCGAGGGCGAGGGCACATCGACCATCACCATCGAGGGGGTGGACCGGCTTGGCGGTGCCACGCACCCGGTGGTGACCGACCGCATCGAGCTTGGCACCTACATGCTCGCCCCGGCGATCTGTGGCGGCGAGGTGGAACTGATCGGTGGGCGGCTTGATCTGGTGGGCGCATTCGCGGCGAAGCTGGGCGAGGCGGGGATCGACGTTTCCGAAACCGCGCGCGGGCTTCTCGTCCGCCGCCGCAACGGGCGGGTGAATGCGGTGAATGTGGTGACCGAGCCGTTCCCCGGCTTTCCAACCGATCTGCAGGCCCAGATGATGGCGCTCTTGTGCACCGCCGAGGGGGTGAGCGTGCTGGAAGAACGCATCTTCGAGAATCGTTTCATGCATGCGCCCGAGCTATCGCGCATGGGTGCGCGCATCACCGTGCATGGCGGCACCGCGACCGTTATCGGCGTAGAGCGGCTGAAAGGCGCGCCGGTGATGGCGACCGACCTGCGCGCCTCGGTGTCGCTGATCCTCGCCGGGCTGGCGGCCGAGGGCGAAACCGTGGTCAGCCGCGTTTACCACCTTGATCGCGGCTATGAGCGGGTCGAGGAAAAGCTGCGCGCCGTCGGTGCCGATATCGAGCGGGTGCGCGAATGAGCGATGCACGCTTCGAAGACGGTGCCGAGGTGCCGCTGCGGCTGAAAGCCGAAACTGCCGAAGATCTGGCGGTGCTCGCGGCGCTGGTGCAGGACGCGATCCTGAGCAGCGCCGACATCCACTATGACCGCAAGGCGCGGCGGCTGGGGTTGCTTCTCAACCGCTTTCGCTGGGAAGACCGGGTCAGCGCCGAGGCGCAGGGACGCCCGTTCGAGCGGGTGCGCGCGCTGTTGCTGATTTCCGATGTGCTTGCGGTGCAGCTTTCTGGGGTAACGCCGGGGGCAGGGGGCACCGTGCTTTCGCTTCTCGATCTCGGTTGGGCACCGGGCGAAGACGGCAGCGGGCGGCTTACCCTGACGCTGGCGGGTGACGGCGCGATTGCCGCCGAGGTGGAGTGCCTGAACCTTGCGCTGCGCGATGTGACGCGGCCCTATGTGGCACCCTCGCGCAAGGCCCCGCAGCACCCGGAGTGAGCGTGCGGATCCGCCCGGCGGCGGTCGCTGATGCGCAGGCTGCTTCTGCGGTTCGCGTGACCTCGATCACCGAGTTATGCGAAGCCGATCACCACGGCGACCCCGGCGTGCTGTCGCGCTGGCTGGCCGACAAGACACCTGCGGCGCTGGCTGCGCGGATTGCGTCGGGCGGGGTGTTTGTGGCCGAGGTTGCGGGCCAACTGGTTGGTGTGGGCGAGTTCAGCCTTGCCGGGCTGGCGTCGGGGCAGGGCAGGATCACCCTCAACTATGTCGCCCCCGCCGCGCGGTTTCGGGGCATCAGCCGGGCGATGCTGCTGCGGCTCGAGGCGGAACTGGCCGCGCGGGGCTGCACCGAAGGGCTGCTTACCGCCACCGCCACCGCCACGCGCTTCTATCTGGCGGCTGGCTGGCGGCCCGCGGGGCCGCCGCGGCAGGGGCGCTGGATCGTCGGGCACCCGATGCGCAAGCGCCTTGGGTGAAGACACAGCGAGGTTCGCCCGCAATCCGCTGCGCACGACCACCGATCATTGATATCGCAATACTCTTTGCCACCATCAAAGCCGACGGGATGCAGAGCATTCCGGCGGTGGACGTGCGGGGAGTCGGATCTTCGGGTGCCCGCCGCGCCAGACCGGCAGGTCCTTTCGCGCGCATCTTGCAACACGCCCGATGCAGCTTAGCCCCGCACCAGCCGCGCATCGGAGGCCGCGAACGTGAGATGAACACTGTCGCCTTGCCGGAACGGCGCGGCCACCGGCGCAGTAATGGCAAACAGCGGGCCTGCGGCGCTATCGAGCGTGTACTGGATCTGGTTACCAAGCCAGGCGGCATAGCGAACCTCGGCGGGCAGGCTGCCGGGTAGGGGCTCGGCGGAAAGCTGCAACTGATGCGGACGCAGCACCAGTTTCGCCGGGCCCGTCTCGATGCTGGCCAATGGCAGCGTCAGAGGCCGGTCGAGCAGGGTCAACCCGGTCGTCGCACCCGCCAGCGTCACCTCCACGTCGATCAAGTTCGCGTCGCCGATGAAATCGGCGATGAAGGCCGAGGCAGGGCGATCATAAAGGTCGTGTGGCGAACCTTCCTGGGCGATCTCTGCGTTCTTCATCACGATGATGCGGTCGGAAACCGCCATCGCCTCTTCCTGATCATGCGTCACATAGACGGCGGTCAGGCCAAGTCGCTGCTGGATCTGGCGGATCTCTTCGCGCACATGGCGGCGCAGTTTCGCATCGAGGTTGGAAAGCGGCTCGTCGAGCAACAGCACCTCGGGTTCGAGCACGATCGCGCGGGCGACCGCGACGCGTTGCTGCTGGCCGCCGGAAAGTTCCGAGGGCAGCCGGGCACCGAAACCGGTCAGCCCGACCAGCGCGAGCCCCTCCTCGGCCTGCGCCTGAACATCGGCCTTTGGCAGGCGTTTGACGCGCAGCCCGTAGGCGACGTTTTCAAGCACCGTCATATGTGGAAACAGCGCGTAGGACTGAAATACCATCGACACCCGGCGGTAGGTGGCGGCGAGATGGGTCACGTCGTGCCCGCCGATCAGAATCCGCCCTTCGCTGGCGCTTTCGAGCCCCGCGATCAGGCGCAAGGTGGTGGTCTTGCCGCAGCCCGAAGGCCCGAGCAGCGTGACCAGTGTGCCGGGCGCGATGTCGAGCGTCAGCGGCTCAAGCGCCGTAACCTTGCCAAAGCGTTTGCCGACACCTTCGAAACGAACGGAACCTCGGGTCATTTTTCTCTCCGTTGGTGTCAATGCGCCTCAACCCTGTCGGTGCGGCGCAGGCGGCGACGCCCGATCAGCGCCTGCAGCGCAAGGATCGCGGCCAGCATGGTGACGATCAGGACCGTGGCATAAGCAATTGCGATGCCGAACTCGTTGTTTTCCACCCGGCCGACGATGAACGCTGTCGCCATGTTGTGGCGCGCGGAAACCAGGAAGATCACCGCAGAAACCGAGGTGATTGCGCGCACGAAACTGTAGGTCAGCGCGGCAAGGATGGCCGGGCCCAGCAGCGGCAGGATCACCCGGCGCAGCGTGGTGGCGCTGTTCGCGCCGAGCATGATCGAGGCTTCGTCGAGCGAGCGGTCAAGCTGGCTCATCGCGGCTATGCCGCCGCGCACCCCCACCGGCATGTTGCGGAACACGAAGACGATGATCAGGATCAACGCGGTTCCGGTCAACTCGATCGGCGGAAAGTTGAACGCCATGACATAGGCAACGCCGATCACAGTGCCGGGAATTGCAAAGGAAAGCATGGTTGAAAATTCAAATGCGCCCTTGCCGATAAAATTCTGGCGCACCAGCAGGTAGGCGGTGGCCAGGCCCACCGCTGCGGTTAGCGGCGCAGAAATGGCCGAGATGGTGAGCGTGGTGAAGTAGCTGTCCCAGGCCGCGCCGGTAAAGTGGATGCCGTTGCGCATGATGATGCCGAAGGCGCGTTTGTAATGGATCAGCGTAAAGGTATGGTCGTAGCCCCAGAGCTTTACGAAACTGCCGAAAACGATCAGCAAATAGACCGCCAGCGTGAACGCCGCCCAAGGCAGCGCAAGCGCGTAACAGGCGCGCCGCACCCCGCTTGACAACGCCGCATGGCGGCCGGAATCGGCCTTGCCGGTGACGGTCGCGTAGCTTTTGTTGCCCAGCCACTGTCGTTGCAGCACGAAGGCGCTCAGCGTCATCGCGAGCAATATCATCGACAGTATCGCGGCTTTGGCCGGGTCGGCCACCGTGCCGACGATGGCGAAATAGATATCGGTTGAAAGCACGTTGAAGTTGCCGCCCAACACCAGCGGGTTGCCGAAATCGGCGAGGCTTTCAATGAAACCGAGAAGGAATGCATTGGCTAGGCCCGGCCGCATCAGCGGCAGCGACACATATCGGAAGGTCTGCCAACGGGTAGCATTGAGCGTCTGGCTGGCTTCCTCCATCGACGGGCTGACCCCCTCGACCACGCCGATCAGCACCAGGAAGGCGATCGGCGCGAATGACAGCATCTGAGCCAGCCAGACGCCCCAGAAACCGTAAAGCCAGCGGGTCTTTTCCCAGCCGAAGGCATCGGCGAAAAACTCGGTGATGGTGCCCGCACGGCCAAACAGCAAGATCAGCGCAAGTCCGATCACGAACGGCGGCGTGATGATCGGCAGGATGGTGAGCACCCGCAACAGCCGCTTGGCGGGAAAATCGGTGCGCGTGAAGATCAGCGCGAAGGCCAGCCCCAGCAGCGTCGTGCCCGCCCCGGTCAAGAGCGCCAGCAGCAAAGAGTTCACGGCCGGTCCGCACCAGCGCCCGCCGCCGAGGCACGAGACCGACCAGATTTCCGGCGCGAAGAAGCGCGGCAGGAACTCCGAAACGCCAAATCCCGCCCCGCCCTTCAGCTCGAAGGCGCGGATCAGGATAAAGGCCATCGGATAAAAGACAAAGACCGCGACCAGCGCCACTACCAGCCCGACCAGCCCGGTAACAAAGGCATCGCCCCGGCCACGGCCAAGCCCCGAGATGCCGGTGGTGATCAGGAACAGGAGCGCCGCGGCGGTGACAAAGGCACCCGCACCCATGCCGGGCTGCGACGCCTCGGCCAATCCGAAGCGGGTGCCGGTGCCGAGGATCATCAGTCCCTGCCCGAGCATTGTTGCAAGGCCCAGCGCGCCGGCCGCGACCAGCCCGCGCGCGGTTGCAAGCGGCGGGCGGCGCGCTGCCAGCACCGCAGCGGCAAATCCCAGGCCAAGCAGTGGCCCGACCAGCCACAAACGGCCTGACATGGCCCAGACCAGCGCCGAAGACCCGGCCCCGAGCGGTGCAGCGAGCCAGCCGAACGACCAGAACCCGCCGGCCGAAATGTACCAGGGCAGCAGCGCATAGCCCGCCAGCCCGATCATAAGCCAAATGCCTGCGGTCCGCGTCATCTTTAGGGCACCCTTGGGGATTGCCCGCCCCGGCAGGCCTTGCGGCGTGGCGGGGCGGGCTCTGTGTGCGGCATGTTTACTCGATCGCGCCGCCTGCGTATTTCACGTCGGTTTCCCAACGCGCGAGCAGGCGCTCACGGGTCGCCGAAGAGCCGTAGGTCGCGAAGTCGTAATCGATCAGCTTGACCCCTGCCATGTCGGGGGCGTCAGGATCAGTAGCCGAGGCGGGGTTCGAAGGAATATTGTAAACCCCCACCTCGAGCCCGCGCGATTGCGCCTCGGCGCTGAGCACATATTCCACCCAGCGCGTCGCCGCTGCGAGGTTGGGCGTGCCGGCGATTACCGAAACCGCGCCGACCTCGTAGCCGGTGCCTTCGCAGGGGGCGACGATCGCCACCGGGAAGCCGTCCTTCTTCAGCTTCACCATGTCATGCATGAAGCCGATGCCGATGGTGGTTTCACCGCGCGCCGCGGCCTTGCCGGGGGCGGAGCCGGATTTGGTGTACTGGTTCACGTTCGCCCCGATCGCGGCCAGAAGCTTGAAGCCTTCGTCCTCGCCGAAAAGCTGCACCAGGGTGGCCAGCTCGGTATAGGCGGTGCCCGAGCTGTTGGGGTTGGAAACCTGAACCTCGCCACGGTATTCGGGCCTGGCCAGATCGCTCCAGCAGGCGGGAACCGTCAGGCCCTTCGCGGCCAGAACCTCGGTGTTGTAGATGATGCCGAGCAGTCCGACATGCACGCCGACGGCCCTGCCGCCCGACATTTCGGTCATGTTCAGCGACCAGCCGAGTTGACCGCCGACATCCGCGGTGGTGGCCTGGGTCAGCCCTTCGGCGGCGGCGATCAGGTGCGGGTCGCCGGTGCCGCCCCACCAAACGTCAACCTTGGGGTTTCCGGCCTCGGCGCGGATCTGCGCCAGCACTTCGCCGGTCGACTTGCGCACCATCGCCACGTCGATGCCGGTGTCGATCTTGAAATTCTGGGTCATCAGGTCGCACCAGGCCTGCTCGTTCGAGCAGACCACGTTCAGTTGTTCCGCGAAGGCACCCGAGGCACCAAAGGCAGCAGCCAGCGCCAGCGCGCTGATCGTGTGTTTGCGATTCATTGTTATTCCTCCAGACACTGCCCGAACCGGACTCCTCTTCCGGTCGGGTCGGCGGCAGGTTGGCACAACCGCGCGCCCGCGGTCGAGATGGTACGGCACCTCCAGGTCCGGTCTGATGTGGATTTTTCATGAACAAAGTTACAAAATCGGTCCACACAGTTCACAGCGGAGCCGTAATCGGCGAAGACATGCGCAAGCGAGGGGAGGGCAACAGAACATGCCGGGCGAGGCTGCGGGCGGGCCAGTTGTGGCGGTCATCGATGATGACCCGGATTTGCGTGCGACGGTCGCGGCGCTGTTGGCCGAAAGCGGCTTTCAACCGCTGCCATTACCGGACGGGGCGGCGTTCCTGGCTCTCGGTCCGGCCCCCGAGGTGGACCTTGCGCTGATCGACCTCAGGCTTGCAGGCGGTGAAAGCGGGTTGGCGCTGGCCGTCGCCATTCGCCAGCGGTTGGGCCTGCCGATCATCATGTTGACAGGCCGCGGCAACGATACCGACCGCATCATCGGGCTGGAGACGGGTGCCGACGATTACATGTCAAAGCCTTTCAACCCGCGCGAACTGATCGCGCGGGTGCGCGCCGTGTTGCGCCGCGCGGGGCGACCCTCACCGTCCCTGCCGGATCGCTCGGCCAACCAAATCCTGCCGTTCGGCGCGATGCGGCTCGATCTGACCCGGCGGGAGCTGATCGGTGCCGATGGTGCCGAGATCGCGCTGACCAACGCGGAATACCGGCTTCTGGAGCATTTCCTGCGCCACCCCGATCGAATCATCGCGCGCACCGATCTGATGCGCGAACTGGGCAACGACCTGTCGCAGTACATGGACCGCACCATCGACGTGCTGATCTTGCGGTTGCGCCGAAAGATCGAGCCGGTGCCCTCGAAACCGGTCCATTTGCAGACCCGGCGCGGTATGGGTTATGTCTTTGTCACCCGGTCCGGAGCGCCGACGTGAGGCGGCTGTCGGTACGGGCGCGGTTGATGTCGGCGCTGGCGGCGCTGGCGGCGGCGAACTTGATGCTCGGCTTGGTCGCCTGGATTGCGATCGATCGCGCGCGCGACCGGTTCGACCGGCTGCATGGCGAAACCCTGGTCGCGGTCGAACGCGCGCTGGTGCTCTCGCGGCAAGCCTCGGACCTGGCGACGCTGGCACCCTATCTGCTGACACTGAAAAGCCCGTTTCGAGTCGCCCAGGAAGGCGGTGCGGCGACCGCGCTGGTCGAAGCCGCTGAAATCCAGCTGCCGCCGGGCGACGCGCTTGCGCCGGTGCTCGCCGACACCGGAGCCGCTATTGCCAACCTGGTCGCTGCGGCCTCGGACCGTGCAGCGTTGCGCGACCTTGTGCTGCGGCTCGCGGCGGAACTGGCGCAGAGCGAACGCCGCTTTGCCGCGTTCTCTGCCGAACCCGGGGCCAGCTTGGCCGAGCGGCAGGACTGGCTTAGTCTGCAACGGCTTGCGGCGGTCTTGCTTGCGGCTTCGCGGGCCGAAAACCTGATCGGCGTGGGCGAGTTTCACCGCGAATATTACGGCCTGTCGCGCCGGCTGGCGGGCGCGGTGGCAGCACCGGGCACCCAGGCGCTGGGCCGATTGGTCAAACTGGCCGAAGGCGAGGGCGGGCTTTTCGATCTGCGCCGCTTCGAGCTGGCAAGGGCGATAGATGCTGAAGCGGCGCTGGTGCGCATCCGCTACGGCAGCGCCGCGGTTATCGCCCATTCGGCTGCGGTCAACGCCGCGGCGCAGGCCACGATTGCCGAAGAACGGGCGCGCACCGCCACGGCGATTTCGCTGGCCAAGCTGACGATCCTCAGCATCGGCTTGGCCAGCACCGGGCTGGCGCTGATCGCGGCCCTCTATGTCTCGGGGCACGTTACCGCCAACCTGCGCGCCATTTCGGATGCGATGATGCGGTTGGCGGCGGGCGACCGATCATCGCGACTGCCGCGCGGCGAGGGCGCGGGTGACGAAATCGGCAAGCTCCTGTACGCGTTTCGCAGCTTCCGCGCCAACGCGCTTCGGCTTGACCGTTCCTACCGCCAGGCGGCGCAGCGCACCGCGCTATTTGGCAACATGATGGAAGCAATCAGTGACGGCGTCGCGGTGCTTGCCGAAGGCGGCGCGCTGGTCAGCACCAATGATCGCCTTGCGCAAGTGCTGCGGATCGACCCTGCATCGCTTCAGGGGCGCGTGGTGCTGGCTGAAGCCGTCGCGGCGGCCGGCTGGCTGGTTGAACCCGGCCCTGGTGGCTTTGCCGATCTTTCATTGCCCGATGGCCATCATGCCGAGTGGCGCGAAAGCCCGCTGCCTGGCGGAGGCTCGGTGGCGCTGGTTTCGGATGCGACCGAGCGGCGGCAGATGGAAGAGCGCCTCGCGCGGATTCAGCGGATCGAGGCGTTGGGCAAGGTTTCGGGCGAAGTCGCGCATGATTTTGGCAACATCCTTTCTACCATCTCGGGGAGTCTGCACCTGATGGAAACCGCCGCGCCCGCGCGCCAGTTGGCGCTGCGCCAAACGATCGGCTCGGCGGTCGATCTTGGCACCTCGCTGACCGAGCGGTTGCTGGCCTTCGCACGGCGCCAACAGCTTGACCCCGAAGTGATCGAGCTCAACGCGCTGGTCGAGGGCCTGGCCGATCTGGTCGGATTCGCGTTGCACGACGGGGTGGCGCTGACGATCCAGCCTTCGACCGAGCCGCTTCTGGCAAAGGTGGACCCCGGGCAGCTTGAAAGCGCGATCCTCAACCTCTGCCTGAACGCCGCGCAGGCGATCGAGGCGGGCGGACAGATCACCATTTCCATTGCCCGCCTGGCCGATGGCGCGGCGCAGATCGAGGTTGCCGATACCGGCAAAGGCATGAGCGCCGAGGTCCTGCGCCACGCGATGGAGCCGTTTTTCTCGGCACGAATTGACGGCACCGGAACCGGGCTCGGGCTGGCGATGGTCTATGGCTTCATCCGGCAGTCGGGCGGCGACATGCGCATCGATTCGACCGAAGGCAGGGGCACCACGGTGTGCCTGGTGCTGCCGCCGGTGGTGACCGACGAGACCACAGCGCCTGCTCTGCCTTGGCGGCGCATTCTTCTGGTCGAGGATGACCCTGCGCAACTTGCGCTTGCGCGCGCCGAACTGGCGCTGCCGGGGGTCGAGGTGGTCGGGGCCGAGTTCGCCGCCGAGGCGCTCGAACAGCTGGCCGCCGCACGCTTCGATCTGGTGCTCACCGATCTGTCATTGCAGGGGCAGGCCACAGGCTGGGCGATCGCCGAAGCCGCATTGGCCGATCCGCGCACGGTTTGTGTCGTGGTCTCGGGGCGGCTGCCCGACATCAACCCGCTGGGCGGGCAGTATGGTGCGCGGCTGGCGGTTTTGCCCAAACCGGTCACGCGAGCAGGGCTTTTTGCTGCGCTTGCCCGGAGTGCCGATCAGCATGGTACCTGAGGCGCTGATCTTTGATTGCGACGGCACGCTGGTTCTGAGCGCGAATCTGCATTTCGCGGCGTTCAGCGCGGCGCTCGCGGCGCAGGGTGCGCATCTCGATCGCGCCTGGTACGAAGCCCGCACCGGGTTCGCGCGCCGCGATCTGATCGCCGCCTTTTGCGCCCAAAGCGGGCTGCGGCTCGACCGAGCGCGGCTCGAAGCCGAAAGCATCACCGCCACGCTTGCGCGGGCGGCAACCACGGTGCGGGCGAATGCGCCGGTCGCGGCTCTGGCGCGTCGCTGCTTCGGGCACCTGCCGATGGCGGTTGCCTCGAACGCCGAGAAACCGGTGGTGCAGGCGATGCTTGCCGCGGCGGGGCTTGGCGATCTGTTCGACCCGGTGGTGACGCTGAGCGAGGCGGGCAAGGCCAAGCCCGACCCGGGGATGTTCCTGATGGCCGCCAGCGCCATGGCCCACGCCCCGGCGCGCTGCCTGGTGCTGGAAGACAGCGATCAGGGCCTGCAGGCCGCGCGCGCCGCAGGCATTCCCGCGCTCGACGTACGCTTGCCGTCGGTGTTGACCATGCTGCCGCAGCTTTGGCCCGGCATTGTGGCCAGTTGAGGCGCAGACCGAAGCTGGGCGATCGGTTGCGGCGACGGCTGCCGAAATGGCCGCCAACATGCTCCGGGGATACCGGCAAGACCGACCGCGGATGCGCCCTGATGCGGCGGAACGGGCAGTCTGGTCCGGCCCTGTGACCGCAAGCCCGCACGCCGATCCGGGATCCGGGTGCCGCGAATGCCGAGATGGTGGTAGCGATCGATATCGGGGTCTTTGGCCGCGGTTGAGGGTGGCACGGTGCGCAGCTCGGCCCGCGGCGGGGCCAAAGCGCCAGGACTCGCGCTTGCCGGATAGCCGACCCGCGCCATATTTTGCGCGGCTTTTGCAGGTGCCACTGGCGAGGTGCTGACCACCCTCATCGCGGCAGCGTCGAGCAGCGCCTACGGGCGCGGTCCCGCCGTCGTGCATCATGAGCTCGCGCAAGATCAACGGGCATGGTTGGAAAGCCGGATGAAACGGAACGCGCTTTCGCGCCAACATCTGCTGCGGCACCGGGGCAAGCGGGTCTCGAGTCTGTCTGGCGCTGAAAGAAGCGCCAGGCAGACTCCAGCTTCCTGGTTTGCGCCTGTCTTGCGACAAAACCGGTGCCCACTTTTGTCGGACAGGCTCTAGCTGTCGCGTACCTTGGTGGTGAAGGACTGCCGCACATAACCGCCATAACGCAAGAGCCGGGCCTCGGCGTCGCGCAGCCGCTGCTCGGTGTCGGGGCTGCGGCTGGCCAGTTCCACCAGCAGCCGCTCGACCAGATGAAACGCGCCGGTCAGCGAGGGCAGCAGTTGCGGCCCCGCCATTGGCAGCCGGAACACCTGCCAGGCACCGCGCGCGATCGGTGAGGCGTGGCTGTCGGTCAGCGCGATGATCCGCGCGCCGCAGCCTTGCGCGATATCGCAACCGCGGATCACCTCGGCCGAATATTGCGCGTAGCTGATGGCGATGACGATATCTTCGGGCGTGCAGGTGGACATCGCATCGACAATCAGCCCCGGCTGCGCCGGCGTCGGCTGAAAGTTCGCGAAAGCCATGGTGCCGGTATAGCTGAGGTAATGCGCGACCGAATAGCAGCTGCGCACACCGAGGCAATGCACCCGGCGCGCTGCCAGCAGCGCTTCGGCGCAGCGGGCTATCTGGGCATCAAGCGCGTCGGTATAAAGCGCCTCGATATTGCCAAGCGTGGCCGCGCGAAGCGAGGCACCAAGGTCCTTGCTGCTGTGCGCGCGCAAGGCCGCCACGCGGCTGGCCAGATCCGCGGTGGTTTCGCGGCGCAAAAGGTCGCGCACCGCGGTTTGCAGCGGCTCGAACCCGGCGAAGCCCAGGACGCGGGCAAGGCGCAGCACGGTATTGGCATTGCTGCCGGACATTGCCGCCATGGTGCGCACCGATTGAAAAGCGATCTCCTCGGGGCGGTCGGCCAGCCAGCGCGCCAGCGCCGCAGGCTGCGGCGTGGCGCTGGCGGAAGCCCGCGTCAGCGCCGCGGCCAGCTCGGCGAGGGTCGCGAACAGCGGGGCGGGTTCGGGGTGCGGGGTGGGGGTGTCGTTCAAGGGGGCCTCATCAGAGAATGCAACTGTAATACGAGATTGACTCTGGCGATACAAACGTTTCATCTACTTGCCAAGGTCCGTGCCCGTCAGAGGGCGCGCCCGAAACAAGCCTTTACAGTCTGACAGGAGGACATCCCATGAAAATGACCCTGCTTGCGACCGCAGCGGTGCTCGGCCTGGCGCTTTCCGGTGCCGCATCCGCGCAAGAACAGACCTTCATCACCATCGGCACCGGTGGCGTGACCGGCGTCTATTACCCGACCGGCGGCGCAATCTGCCGGATGATGGCCAAGACCCGCGCCGAAACCGGTATCCGCTGCGGCGTCGAATCCACCGGCGGCTCGGTCTACAACGTCAACGCGATCCGTTCGGGCGACCTGGAATTCGGCGTCGCGCAATCGGACGTGCAGTTCAACGCCTACAACGGCGCGGCGGCATTCGCCCAGACCGGTGCCATCAGCGATCTGCGCGCGGTATTCTCGATCCATCCGGAGCCGTTCACCGTGGTGGCGCGCGCCGACAGCGGCATCGTCACCTTTGACGATCTCAAGGGCAAGCGCGTGAACATCGGCAACCCCGGCTCGGGGCAGCGCGAGACGATGGAGGTGGTGCTGGCCGCCAAGGGCTGGACCACCGCCGACTTTGCGATGGCCAGCGAGTTGCAGGCGGGCGAGCAGAGCCAGGCTCTGTGCGACAACAACATCGACGCGATGATCTACACCGTGGGCCACCCGTCGGGTTCGATCCAGGAGGCGACGACGGCCTGCGATTCGGTGCTGGTGAACGTCGTCGGCCCCGAAATCGACCAACTGGTTGCCGATACCCCGTTCTACCGCGTCGCCACCATTCCCGGCGGCATGTATCGCGGCTCCGCCGCAGATGTGACGACCTTCGGCGTGGGTGCCACGTTGGTCACCGGCGCGGCGGTGCCCGATGAGGTGGTCTATCAGCTCGTCAAGTCGGTGTTCAGCGATCTTGACCAGTTCAAGAGACTGCATCCTGCCTTCGCCAACCTCGATCCGGCGCAAATGGCCAATGACGGGCTTTCCGCGCCGCTGCATCCTGGTGCCGAGCGCTACTTCCGCGAAGTCGGCCTGATCAAGTAATGTGATGCGAGTTGGGGGTCTGCGCAGGCAGCCCCCCCCCATGGTTCTTTCGCCGGGCCGCTGCGGATGCCGCTGCGGCCCGGTCGATGGTGAGAGAGGGGCCTGGATATGGCAAACGACGCAGATCCGGTTGGCAGCGAGACCGGGAGGAAGTTCAGCGATGCGGAATTGCAGGATCTTGTCACCAGTTCCGACAGCGGCGCGCGCGCGCCCGCCAGCCGCGCGGTGGCGCTGTTCATCGCCGGAGTGGCGCTGGCCTGGTCGCTTTATCAGCTCTGGATCGCGCAGCCGCAGCTTTGGTTCGGACAATATCTGCCGGTAATGAACTCGTCGCAGACCCGGCCCTTGCATCTGACCTTTGCGGTGCTGCTTGCCTATCTGGCCTATCCGGCCCGCAAATCCTCGCCGCGCGACCGGGTGCCACTGATCGACTGGCTGCTGGCGATCGTTGCGGCGGGCACAGCGTTTTACGTTTTTGCCTTTTCGGCGCGGCTGGCGGTTACTGCCCGGTCCGGGTTGCCGACCGAAGCGCAGGTGATCGTCGGCGCGGTCGGCATCGTTTTGCTGCTTGAAGCGTCGCGGCGCGCGCTGGGCCCCGCGCTGGCGGTGGTGGGTGGCCTGTTCATGGCCTATGCCTGGTTTGGGCGCGGCTGGTTGATCCCCGATCTGATCGAGCACAACGGGCTTTCGTTCAACACCATCGTCAACGCGCAATGGCTCGATACGACAGGCGTTTTCGGCATTCCGCTGGGGGTATCGACAAGTTTCGTGTTCATGTTCGTGCTGTTCGGCGCGCTTCTCGACAAGGCCGGGGCGGGCAATTATTTCATCCAGATAGCTTTTGCCGGGCTGGGCCACCTGCGCGGCGGTCCGGCTAAGGCCGCTGTCGTCGGCTCGGCGATGACCGGGCTGATCTCGGGTTCGTCTATCGCCAATGTGGTGACCACCGGCACCTTCACGATTCCGCTGATGAAGCGCGTGGGCTTCTCTGCCGAAAGGGCCGGCGCGGTCGAAGTGGCAAGTTCGGTCAACGGGCAAATCATGCCGCCGGTGATGGGGGCCGCAGCCTTCCTGATGGTCGAATTCGTCGGCATCCCCTATGTCGATGTGATCAAGCACGCCTTCATTCCGGCGGTGATTTCCTACATTGCGCTGGTCTATATCGTGCATCTGGAGGCGCTGAAGCGCGACATGCCCGCGCTTGGGCAGGCCAAAAGCCTGACGCAGATGTTTTTGAAGATCTTCGCAGGTTTCGTGGCGGCGGCCCTGGGTTTCACGGCGCTGGTTTACGGCGTCGGCGGGCTGCGCGCACTGGCACCCGCGCTGGCCAATGCGCTGGTATTGGGGGCCGTGCTGCTGGCCTATGTCGCGATGGTGCGGGTGGCCGCCGGTCGCGAGGATCTGGCGCTCGATGACCCCCACGCAAAGGTGTTCCATCTGCCCACCGTGGCGCAGGTGTTTCCGACCGGGCTGCACTTCCTGCTGCCGATCCTGGTGCTGGTCTGGTTCTTGATGGTCGAGATGCAGTCGCCTGCGAAATCGGCGTTTTATGCGGTGGCGATGATGCTGGTGATCATCACCACGCAGCGCCCGATGAAGGCGCTGTTTCGCGGGCAGGATGTGGCGGCGGCGCTGCGCCAGGGCTTCGACGACCTGATCCAGGGCATGATCGCGGGGGCGCGCAACATGATCGGCATCGGGGTGGCCACCGCCGCCGCCGGGATCATCGTCGCCACCGTCACCAAGACCCCGATCGGCACCGAGCTTGCGGGCCTTGTCGAGATGCTCTCGGCGGGCAAGCTGTTCCTGATGCTGCTGCTGGTCGGGGTGTTCTCGCTGATCCTCGGCATGGGCCTGCCGACCACGGCAAACTATATCGTGGTCTCGTCGCTGATGGCCGGGGTGGTGGTGACACTCGGGGCGCAACAGGGGCTGATCGTGCCCCTGATCGCGGCGCATCTCTTTGTCTTCTACTTCGGCATCATGGCCGATGTGACGCCGCCGGTGGGGCTGGCCTCGTTTGCCGCCGCTGCGGTTTCGGGGGGCGACCCGATCCGCACCGGCGTCATCGGCTTTGGCTATTCGCTGCGCACCGTGGCGCTGCCGTTCCTGTTCATCTACAATCCTTCGCTGATCCTTTACGGCGTTGATCTGGCCACATGGGGCGGGCTCGTGCAGGCGGTGGCGATTTTCTGCGTTGCGACCTTTGCGATGCTCCTGTTCGCCGCGGCAACCCAGGGCTATTTTTTCGCCCGCTCGCGGCTTTGGGAAAGTGCGGCGCTCCTGCTGGTGGCTTTCACGCTGTTCGTGCCGGGGTTCTGGCTGAACCGGGTGCAGGCACCGTTCCACGAAAGCCCGCCGGTCGAACTGGCCGCCGCGATGGATGCCGCAAATTCCGGCGACCAGATCCGTTTCGTGGTGGCCGGGCCTACCTTCGTACAGGGCAAGACGACGCAAACGACGCTGGTCTATACCGTGGCCGAGAATGCCCCGGAGACAGGGCGCGCGGCGGCGGCAGGGCTGCTGCTCATCCCCGAGGGTACGCGGATGTTCATGGACGAGCCGATGTTCGGCACTCCTTATCAGAAAAAGCTTTCGGGCATCGACTTTTACGCCAGCGAGCGCGCCGAGGTGCTGGCCGTGCTCACCCCGGCCGAGCGGCTGCCAAGGGAGCTGTTCTACATCCCCGCGCTCTTGTTGCTGGGCCTGGTGGTGATGCTGCAACGCCGCCGTCAGACAAAACCGGCATTCTGAGGGGAAGATGATGATCCGATCAATCCTGCTGCCAATCGATCTTTCCGACGACAAGGGCTGGCAAGCCCCGCTTGAGGCGGCGCTTTCGCTGGCGCGGCTCTACACGGCCAAGCTGCATGTGGTGGCGGTGCTGCCTGATTTCGGCATGGCGCAGGTGGGTGCATTCTTTGCCGGGGATTATGAGAAAAAGGCGCTGGCGGCCTTTGGTGTGGCGCTGAATGACTGGCTGCGCGCGCATGTGCCACCCGACGTCGAGGCGCATCCGCACGTTCTGCACGGCTCCATCTATGACGAAGTGCTGCGCGCCGCCGACAAGCTCGCGGTCGATCTGATCGTGATCGGCGCGCACCGGCCAAAACTGAAGGATTATCTGCTCGGGCCGAACGCCGCACGGGTGGTCCGCCATGCCAGCCAGTCCGTCTATGTCGTGAGAGGTTGATCTGCATGACGAACCATATATTCGGCCGGTCAACCAGGGGCGTGCTTCCCGCCGCCGTGGCGGGTGATGGCTGCTATCTGATCGACGCCGCGGGCAAGCGCTACCTTGATGGTTCCGGCGGGGCGGCGGTGTCGTGCCTTGGCCATTCCGACATCGGGGTGCGCGCCGCTCTGCACGCCCAGCTTGACCGGCTGGCCTTCGCGCACACCGGCTTTTTCACTTCGGAACCCGCCGAGGCGCTGGCCGATACGCTGGTGGCGCATGCGCCCGAGGGCCTCGATCGGGTCTATCTGGTTTCGGGCGGGTCCGAGGCGGTCGAGGCGGCGCTGAAACTGGCGCGGCAGTATTTTCTGGAGATCGGCCAACCACAGCGGCACAGGATCATTGCCCGGCGGCAAAGCTACCATGGCAACACGCTGGGGGCGCTGGCCGCTGGCGGCAATGCCTGGCGGCGGGCGCAGTTTGCGCCGCTCTTGGTCGAGGTCAGCCATATCGCGCCTTGCTATGAATACCGCGACCGGGCCGAGGGCGAGACCCCCGAAGCCTACGGCCGGCGCGTTGCCGACGAGCTGGAGGCCGAGATCATGGTGCTTGGCCCCGAAACCGTGATGGCCTTCGTGGCCGAGCCGGTGGTGGGTGCCACGATGGGTGCGGTGCCTGCGGTGCCGGGCTACCTGAAACGCATCCGCGAAATCTGCGACCGCCACGGGGTTTTGCTGATCCTTGACGAGGTGATGTGCGGCATGGGGCGCACCGGCTACCTCTTTGCCTGCGAGGAAGACGGCGTGGTGCCCGACATGATCGCCATCGCCAAGGGGTTGGGTGCGGGCTATCAGCCGATCGGGGCACTTCTGGTGCAGGGGCGCATCTATGGGGCGATTGCGGCAGGCAGCGGCTTCTTTCAGCACGGCCATACCTATATGGGCCACGCGATGGCGGCTACGGCGGGCAATGCGGTGCTTAAGGCGATCTTCGAGCGCGGACTTCTGGAGCGGGTGCGTGCACAGGGGGCCAAGCTTGATGCGGCGCTGCGCGCGGCTTTCGGGCAGCATCCGCATGTTGGTGATATCCGCGGCAGGGGCCTGTTTCGCGGTCTCGAACTGGTAGCAGACCGCGAAACCCGCTCCCCCTTCGACCCAGCGCGCAGGCTGCATGCGACGCTGAAGGCCGAGGCGCTTGAGGCCGGGCTGATCTGCTACCCGATGGGTGGCACCATCGACGGCGCGCGTGGCGATCATGTGCTGCTGGCACCACCCTTCATTATCGCGGATGCCGAGATCGAGGAACTGGTGGGCAAGCTTTCGGCTGCGCTCGGGCGCGCGCTTGCGGCAACATGAAGGGGCTGAAATGACCCTGGGCCGCCTTGCCACCCTGCCGCGCATCATGCTGGCCCCGAACGGCGCGCGGCGCTCCAAGACCGACCATCCGGCCCTGCCGGTGACAATTGCCGAGATCGTCGAAGCGGCGCGGACCAGCCATGCCGCCGGGGCAGGGGCACTGCACGCGCATGTTCGCGACATGACCGGCGCACATGTGCTCGACGCCGGGCTTTATGGCGAACTGATCGCGGAAATGGCGCGCGTGGTGCCCGCGATGCCGGTACAGGTCACCACCGAGGCGGCGGGGCGCTACACCCCCCCGGCGCAGCGCGCACTGCTGGACCGGCTGCGGCCCGAAGGCGTCTCGGTGGCGCTGGCGGAAATGCTGTCTGATGGCGATACCACCGCAGCGCGCCGTTTCTACCACGGTCTGGCCGCGGCGGGCGTGGCGGTGCAGCATATCCTTTATCGCCCCACCGAGGTGCAGGCACTTGCCGCCGAAATCGCCAGGGGCACGATGCCGCGAGCGGGGCTGCAATGCCTGTTCGTGCTCGGTCGCCACAGCGCCGGGCAGGTCTCCGACCCGGCCGATCTGGCGGAATTTGTCACTGCGCTGGCGGGCCTGCCGGAGCCCGCCGACTGGGCCGCCTGCGCCTTCGGTCCGACCGAAACCGCCTGCCTTGCCGCGGCCTTTGCCGCTGGGGGCAAGGCGCGCGTTGGCTTCGAAAACAGCCTCTGGAATGCCGACGGCAGCCTGGCGCGCGACAATGCCGAACGGGTCGCCGAAATTGCCGCGCTGCCAGGCAGCGGGCGCAAGTTGGCGATCAGGCACCGGCTTCGGGCGGGGGAAGTGGGAAACGGCATGAATCCCACCCAAGTTGGTCACACTCCGCATTCAGCCGGGTGACCGAAACAGCTTTCTGCCCTGCGGCTCTTGAAAGATTTGATCTCGGTGCCTTTTTCCCCACCACGCCAGCCGCGCGAAGGCCAGCGGTGGCGGCAAAGCAGCCACCGACCCTATTATTGTGGATGTCGTTTGGCGCTGCTGCACAAATTCCGTGAGGGTTTCACACCATGAACCCAGCGCGGTAGCTGGATCGCATGGGCTCACCCACGCCCCCCCACCAAACCTGAAACTTGCCAACCTGCAACGAAGCGCGCAAGCGGCGCGGCGCGCTGACGATCTGGTTCGACGCCGAGACGATTTGGGAGGCCGCCGACCGGCAAGCGTGGCCGCCAGCCCGACTACGGCGGTGAGGAGGGTCAGAATCAGTCCGCGGGACTGTTTTCCCGACGAACGCGATCCAGAGCTGCCTGACCGTGAAAGGTGAAGGGCACAGGGACGGTTCGGCAAGGCTCTCCGCCAGACGAGCGGCTTCGTCGAGGACCCCTGCGGCTGATCTGCCTTTGGCCGGTCGGTGCCCAAATTCAGCACCCACGGCCGCCGGGCGAAGACCTTGAAGGTCGATATCCCCTCTCGTGGATCGCAGCGGCCATTGCACATGCAGATCGGCAGCACCGAGACCAAGGCCGGAAGGGGAGCGGGAAAGGAACGCTCGAAAGCACGGCGATTGCAGACGCCGGGGCGGGCGCGAGAATAACTAACCGAACCCCGGAAGCATGGGGTATAGCCGGGCTTTTCCGTTTTCGCGCTTTGAAATCCTTCAGATAAGCCCGGTGGCCAGCCCGAGACCAAGCGCGACCATCGTGAGCGCGACGGTGATCTGAACCCCGCGCAGCGTGACCTTGGTCAGGATGCGCGACCCGATGAAGGCCCCGAGAAAGGCGCTGAGGGTGGCGACGCCAACCACCGTCCAGACATCGGGCGTCAGGGCTGCGAAGTTGCGGGCGAGATGCGACAGGCCATAGACGCTCAGCCGTGTGGCATCGACGATCACCGCCGCCACGACCCCGGTCGCGATGAAGGCCTCCTTGGTAAGCCCCGCCTTGATCAGGAAGGCGGTCCGGAACGCGCCCTGATTGCCCGAAAGCCCGCCGAAGAACCCCGAGGTCAGCCCGCCCAGCGGGAGTAACCGCGCCGGGAATTTCAGCCGGGCAAAGGCCGGGGAAAGTTCCAGCAGCGCAAAGATCATGATCAGCGTGCCGATGGCCAGCGGCAGCGCCTCGATCCGGTATTCGTTGCCGAAAGCGGCCCAGGCCGTGATCGTCGGCAGATCGGACAACCGGACCAGAAGCGACGCGCCCAGAATGGCGGCCAGTGCCGCAGGGACCGCAAAGCGCAGGAGCACCCGTGCATCAGCCTTGCGCCCCACGAGCGCCAGCTTGAACAGGTTGTTGGCCAGATGAACCAATGCCGTGGCACCGACGGCCACCTCGACCGGCATCAGTAGGGCGAAGGCCGGCATCAGGATCGTGCCAAGGCCGAAGCCGGAAAACAGCGTGAGCCCGGAGGCGAGGACAGCGATAAGCGCGACGAACAGGATATCCATGATACCGCGCTCTCCGGCAGAGGGGATTGACGGCACAGATACGGGATGATTTATCGAATGTCGATAACGAAAACGGGAGATGACAGCTTGCCCGAGCGTATGGAGCATCATGATCTGCTTGCCGGGCTGGTGCGGTTGCACATCCTGCACCATGCGGCGCAGCACCCGGTCTATGGCCAGTGGATGATCGACGAACTGGCGCGGCACGGCTACCGGCTGTCGCCGGGCACGCTCTATCCGATGCTCTCGAAGCTGGAGCGGGACGGATACCTGACCAGCAAGACCGAACGCGAGGGACGGACGTCGCGCAATTTCTACACGATCACTGAAAAAGGGCGCGAAGGTCTGGCGGTCGCGCGGGTTCGTTTGCGGGAACTGAAGGGCGAGGCAGGGGCGGAATGACGGACACGACCGACGCGGCCGAGGCCAGACCGTCGCAGGGCACTCCGGGCGAGGTCTTTTCTGCCTTCTTCAAGCTCGGCCTGACCTCGTTCGGCGGGCCGATCGCGCATCTGGGCTATTTCCGCGATGAGCTGGTCACGCGCCGCAAATGGCTGAGCGATCGCGCCTACGCCGATCTGGTGGCGCTGTGCCAGTTCCTGCCCGGCCCGGCCTCCTCGCAGGTTGGCTTTGCCATGGGTATGCTGCGCGCGGGCTGGCTCGGGGCGCTTGCGGCCTTCACCGCCTTCACGCTGCCCTCGGCGCTGGTGTTGCTGGTCTTTGCGATGACGGCGGCGTCTATTTCGGGTCCCATAGGAACGGGCACCCTGAACGGCCTGAAGATCGTCGCGGTGGCGATTGTCGCGCAGGCCGTCTGGGGCATGGCCAGGAATCTCTGCCCCGACCGGGAGCGCGCCGCGATTGCTGTCGGCGCGGTGGTCGTGCTGGCGTTTCGGCCGGGCGCTTTCGGGATGGTCGGCGCAATCGTGCTGGGCGCGCTTGCCGGTCTGGCGCTGGGGCGCGGGACGGGTGCGCCGGTTGGCGGGCATGTCACGATGCCGGTATCGCGAAGGGTGGCTGCCGCAGCGCTCGCCGCGTTCTTCGCGGCTCTGTTCCTGCTTCCGCTGATTGCTGGGCAAAGCCAGTCGCTGGCGGTGATCGACAGCTTCTATCGCGCAGGGGCGCTGGTGTTCGGGGGCGGCCATGTCGTCCTGCCACTGTTGCAGGCTGAGGTCGTCGCACCCGGCTGGGTCACGCCGGACCAGTTTCTCGCCGGATACGGCGCGGCGCAGGCGGTGCCGGGTCCGCTCTTCACCTTTGCCGCCTATCTGGGCGCGGTGCAGGAGCCTGAGCCGAACGGCGTGGCAGGGGCGATCATCGCGCTGCTTGCAATGTTCCTGCCCGGCTTCCTGATCCTGATCGGTGTCCTGCCGTTCTGGGACCGGTTCCGCGCCATGGCACGAGCGCAGTCGCTGATGCAGGGCGCGAACGCCGCTGTTGTCGGCATCCTCGGTGCGGCGCTCTATTCGCCGGTGTTCACCAGCGCCGTTGGGGACTTGCGTGACTTCGCGCTGGCGCTCGGCTGCTTCGTCCTGCTGATGGCGTGGAAGGCCCCGCCCTGGGTAGTAGTCATCGTTGCGGCGGTCGGCGGAGTGGGGCTGGCATTCACGGGGTGACTGCGGATCTGGCGGGGTTGTGATGCCCCGAGGCCGCGCCAACTGGTTTCGGCTGTCCGGAAACCTGGCGCTTCGATTGCACCTGGTCGAACAGGCCGCGGCCGAAAGCCCCGACATGCCAGGCAAGGCGCTTCGTTCCGTTCTCCTTGCCGCTGTGCCCTGCCATCCCGCCGCAGCGCGCGCGCTGCCGGACGTCGATGCTCGGGTGGCGGTCGAAGGGGTGCAGATTTCGCCGGGTCGATACATAACCCCCGAAAACATCCCCGAAAACAACGGAAAAATTCGGCCAAGCCGGATCGGGGCGAACGCTTTCACGCGGGCAAGTGGCGGAGGGTATGGGGCAGGGGTCAGGCCGTTGCTGGCATGGCCGGTTTGGTTTCGCCATGCGCGCCGCTTTTGGTCGCTGCCGCATCACGCGACGCGGCATCAAGCTGCGCTCAATCGGCGATCACTTCCTGCCGCTGCTGGCCGAGCCCCTCGATACCCAGTTCGATCACGTCGCCCGCCTTCAGATAGCGCGGTGGCTTCTGGCCCAGCCCCACGCCGGGCGGGGTGCCGGTCGAAATCACGTCACCAGGGTGCAGCGTCATGAACTGGCTCAGGTAGCTGACCAGATGGGCCACGCCATAGACCATCGTCCGGGTAGAACCGTTCTGCATGGTCTGACCGCTGACCTTCAGCCACATCGCCAGGTCCTGCGGATCGGCCACTGCGTCGCGGGTCACCAGCCAAGGTCCAAGCGGGCCAAAGTTGTCGCAGCTTTTGCCCTTGGTCCACTGGCCCGCGCGCTCAATCTGAAAGGCACGTTCCGAGACGTCATTGGTCACGGCAAAGCCCGCGACATGGGACATCGCCTCGGCCTCCGTCACATATTTGGCCTTGGTGCCGATGATGACAGCCAGTTCCACCTCCCAGTCGGTCTTTTCCGATCCACGCGGGATGATCACCGGGTCGTTGGGACCACAAATGGCCGAGGTGGCTTTCATGAAGATCACCGGTTCGGGCGGTACGGCCATGCCGCTTTCGGCGGCGTGGTCCGCGTAATTCAGGCCGATGCAGATGAACTTGCCGGTGCCGCCGACGCAAGGCCCCAGCCGCGTTTGGGCAGAGACCACCGGCAGGTCCGCCGGGTTGGCAGCGCGGATTGCCGCGAGCCCCGTGTCCGACAGGACCGCGCCAGCGATATCGGGAACCACCCCCGACAGATCGCGGATCGTGCCATCGTCATGCATCAAGCCGGGTTTTTCGGCCCCGGCCGGGCCATGGCGCAGAAGTTTCATGGGTTTCCTCAGGTATTGGACCAGCCGCCGTCGATCACATGGGCAACGCCCGTGGTATAGGACGACTCGTCGGATGCAAGATAAACCGCCAGCGCCGCAATCTCTTCGGGCCGACCGATGCGGCCGATAGGCTGGCGGGCGATGAATGCCATGCGCGCGGCCGCGTAATCGCCGGTGGCGCGCAGCCGATCCTCAAGCGAGGCGCTTTCGACCGTGCCGGGGCAGATGGCGTTGGCCCGCACACCGCGGGTGATGAAATCGGCGGCAATCGCCTTGGTCAGCCCGATCACCCCCGCCTTGGTTGCGCCATAGACAAAGCGGTTGGGTGCCGCGATCACCGACGAGGCGACCGAGGCCATGTTGATGATCGACCCGCCGCCCCGGGCCAGCATGCCGGGCAGAAAGGCGCGGCACATCCGGTACTTCGCGGTCAGGTTCAGATCGAACGAAAAGGCCCATTGATCCTCGTCACATTCGAGGATCGTGCCATTGGCCACGAAGCCCGCGCAGTTGAACAGCACGTCAACCGGACCAGCCGCCGCGACAGCGGCCGCGATCGCGGCCGGGTCGCGCACGTTGAGGGGCATTGTCTCGAGCCCCTCGGCACCAAGGCTTTCCGGCACCGCCGGGTTGACATCGGTGGCAATGACATGCGCCCCCGCGCGCGCCATGGCCAATGCCGAGGCCCGGCCTATTCCCTGCCCTGCCGCCGTCACCAGCGCGTGCTTGCCTGCAAGCCTGTCAGTAATGGTGAAACACCTCCTCCATCATCGCCCACCAATCCCCGGCGGCGCGGCTTTCCAGTGGGATCTGGCAGGGATCGGTCAGCTTCCACCAGCTCTGCGTCACCGGATCGGCGGCGATCGCGGCCATGTCGGCGGCGTAATTCTGCCCGTGATATTCCCATTTGCCAAACAGGATATTCTCGGGTTCGCGCAGGAAGATCGTATAGTTGCGGATATTGGCGGCGGAAATCCGCGCCAGCACGCCCGGCCAAACCTCTGTGTGCAGCGCCTTGTATTCCGCCACTTTTTCCGGCCTTAGCCCGATCATCATCGCCATCCGCCGCATCACATCACCGCGCCGATCTGCCACGGCACGAACTCTGCCCCGCCAAAACCGAGTGCCTCCGACTTCGTGACCTCGCCCGAGGCGACGCGGATGAACTGTTCGAACATCTCGCGGCCCTTTTCTTCCAGCGTGACGCCTTCCAGAATGTCGCCGGTGTTCAGGTCCATATCGTCTAGAGGTGGCTGCGGTTGGTCTGAACAGGTTCCGGTAGGCAACGCCCGCACTCAGCTTTGGGATGCAAGACCCCCGCCGGGTTCGCGCTGCATCTGGCCGACGCAATCGCCCCCCCGCTGCACGAGATTACCGCTCCTCGCTCCGGGCGATTGCTCGACCCGCGCCGGCCGGGCTCCGGTCGTGGCTTGAGAAAGTTCAGTGGCAGGTCAGAAGCGCCTTGCTGCGTTGCGGCGCTTGCGGGGCGGGCGCGAAGGCCTTAATCGGGGAGTGCAAGCAGGGAGCGCCCGATGCCGCAGTATCTTTCCACGCTCGAGCCAGGGTTCGAGGCCCGTTTTCTGGCGCTTCTGGGGATGAAGCGCGAGGACGCGCCCGATGTCGACGCGGCCGTGGCGGCAATCATTGCAGAGGTGCGCGCGCGCGGCGACGCGGCGGTGCTGGACCTGACCGAGCGCTTTGACCGGTTGCGCCTGACCCCGGCGACGCTCGCCTTTTCGCCTGCCGAGATTGCCGCCGAGGTGGCCAAGGTCTCGGCCGCGGACCGGGATGCACTGGAACTGGCCGCAGAGCGGATCCGCGCCTATCACGCCCGCCAGATGCCCGCCGATGCGCTCTGGACCGATGCGGTGGGGGCCGAACTGGGATGGCGCTTCACCCCGGTTGCGGCGGCCGGGCTTTATGTGCCCGGTGGGCTGGCAAGCTACCCGTCATCGGTGCTGATGAACGCGATTCCGGCGCGGGTGGCGGGGGTGGAGCGGCTGGTCATCGCCTGCCCGACGCCGGGCGGGGTGGTGAACCCGCTGGTGCTGGCGGCAGCCAAGATTGCCGGGGTCGATACCGTTTACCGGATCGGCGGCGCGCAGGCGATTGCGGCGCTCGCCTACGGCACCGCGACGATTGCGGCGGTGGACAAGATCACCGGGCCGGGCAACGCCTATGTGGCAGCGGCAAAGCGGCGGGTTTTCGGCAAGGTCGGCATCGACATGATCGCCGGGCCTTCGGAGATTCTGGTCATCGCCGATGCTGCGAATGACCCCGACTGGATCGCGCTCGACCTCTTGAGCCAGGCCGAGCACGATGAAAGCGCGCAGGCGATCCTCATCACCGACGACGCGGATTTCGGGCAGGCTGTCACCGCGGCGGTCGAGCGGCACCTGCAAACGCTGGAGCGGCGGGCGATTGCCGGGGCAAGCTGGCGCGATTATGGCGCGGTGATCGTGGTGCGCGATCTGAACGAGGCGGCGGCGCTCAGCGACCGTATCGCGCCCGAGCATCTGGAGCTTTGCGTGGCAGACCCCGAGGCGCTGGCCGCGAGGGTGCGGCACGCGGGTGCGATATTCCTTGGGGCCTACACGCCCGAGGCAATTGGCGATTATGTCGGCGGGCCGAACCATGTGCTGCCCACGGCGCGGTCGGCACGGTTTTCATCGGGCCTTTCGGTATTCGACTTTCTCAAGCGCACCACGCTGGCGCGGATGACCCCTGCGGCGCTAGCCGCAATCGGCCCTGCCGCGGCGCGGTTGGCGCGGTCGGAAAGCCTTGAGGCGCACGGGCTGAGCGTTCTGGCACGGCTTCAGAGGCTGAACGGGGAGCCGGGATGACACCGACCAACTGCATCTGCCGGATCGAGATCGACGACCAGGGCCTGCCGCCACCGACGCCGCAAATCGCGCAGGAGCGCAAGGTGGCGATATTCGATCTGCTCGAGGAGAACAGTTTCTCCTTGCCGGGTCGCGGTGGTGCTGCGGCACCTACGGGGCCGTTTTGCCTTGGTCTGGCGATCCGCGAAGGCCGCCTGGTGGTGGAAGCCTCAAATGAGGCGGGCGAGCGGCTGGCCGAGTTTCACCTTTCGCTCGGGCCCTTTCGACAAGTGGTCAAGGACTATTTTCAGATCTGCGAGAGCTATTTTGATGCGGTGAAGCGGCTGCCGCCAAGCCAGATCGAGGCCATCGACATGGCACGGCGCGGCATTCACAACGAAGGTGCCGAGGTGCTGATCGAGCGGCTTGCGGGCAAGGCCGAACTTGACCGGGCGACCGCACGGCGACTGTTCACGCTGATCTGCGTTCTGGCACCGGGAGCCTGAGCCTTGGGCAAGCTGCCGCACTCGGTGCTGTTTTGCTGCGACCACAATTCGACGCGCTCGCCGATGGCCGAGGGCATCATGAAAAAACTCTACGGCAAGGCGGTCTATGTTCAGTCCGTCGGGGTGAAGAACGAGCTGGAGACCGACGGCTTTGCCATTTCCGTATGCCAGGAAATCGGGGTGGAGCTTGGCCGCCACCGGGTGCGCTCGTTCGACGAGATGCAGGATTGGGGCGACGACCTTTCGGGCTTTGATCTGGTGGTTGCGCTGTCGCCTGCCAGTCAGCGGCGGGCGCTGGAACTGACGCGGTTCTTTCACCTCGATGTCGAATACTGGCCGATCCTCGATCCGACCGGGCTGGGCGAGGGGCGCGAGGCCAAACTTGCCGCCTACCGCAAGACCCGTGACCAGATCCTGGCGCGGATGGTCGAGCGCTTCGGCGCGCCGCCCGATGCTTCGGCCTGAAGCCAGACCGGCAATTGCCCGCACCTGCCAGTTATGCCTTGAAAAACCTGCGCGCCCGGCGCATTTAGGGCGCGCCCGCGGCTTTGGCGGGCTGGATCTTACCGGAGTGACCATGGCCAAGGAAGAAATGCTCGAATTCCCCGGCGTCGTGAAGGAACTCCTGCCGAACGCGACGTTTCGGGTCGAGCTTGAAAACGGCCATGAAATCATCGCGCATATGGCGGGAAAGATGCGCAAGAACCGCATCCGCGTGCTGGCGGGCGACAAGGTGCAGGTGGAAATGAACACCTACGATCTGTCAAAGGGCCGCATCAACTACCGTTTCAAGTGAAACTGGTTCTCGGCTCTGCCAGCCCGCGCCGCGCGGAACTTCTGGCGCAGCTGGGCATTGTGCCCGATGCGTTCCGCACCCCTGACATTGACGAGACATCTCGGCGCGGTGAAACCCCGCGCGCCTATGTGCTGCGCATTGCGCGCGCCAAGGCCGCGGCGGTACCGCTGGCCGAGGGCGAGGTGCTGCTGTGCGCCGATACCACGGTGGCGGTAGGTCGGCGCATTCTGGGCAAGCCTTCGGATGCGGGCGAGGCGGCCGAGTTTCTCTGGGCGCTTTCCGGCCGACGGCACCATGTGCTGACCGCCGTGGTGGTGCGCCGTGGCGCGCGGTTGTGGGAGCGGGTGGTAGATACCACGGTGAAATTCAAGCCGCTGTCGAACCCGGAAGTGAACGCCTACCTTGCCAGCGGCGAATGGCATGGCAAGGCCGGGGCTTACGGCATTCAGGGCCGTGCCGGGGCGTTCATTCCGTGGCTGCAAGGCTCGTTCTCGGCGGTCGTCGGCTTGCCGCTTGCCGAAACCGTGAACCTGTTGCGGGCGGCGGGCTACCCGGTGGAGGGTGCATGAAGGGGCGCGTGGTCATTCTGGGTGTGCTGCGTGGCCGCGAGGCGGCGGCGCTGCTGGTGGACGGGCGGCTGGAAGATCTGCTGATCGATCCGGGCGCGGCGGTGCCACTTGCGCCCGGCGCGATACTCCGCGGGGTGGTGGACCGGCAGATGAAAGGCCAGGGCGGGGTGTTCCTGCGCCTGCCCGGTGGCGAGAAAGGCTTTTTGCGCGAAACCGGGGGGCTCGCGCCGGGGCAAGCGGTGCTGGTGCAGGTCTCGGCGGGTGCCGAGCCCGGCAAGGCGGTGCCGGTGAGCGCGCGGCTTTTGTTCAAAAGCCGCTACGCGATCATCACCCCGGATGTACCCGGCCTCAACGTTTCGCGCCGCATCTGCGAGGCCGAAACCCGGGCGCGGCTTGCCGAAATAGCGGCGGCGGCGATGGCGGGCAGCACCGCGGGGCTGATCCTGCGATCGGCCTGTGAGGCGGCCGAGGCAGAGGAAATTGCCGCCGACATTGCCCAGATGCGGGCGCTTGCCGAGGCGGTGCTGGCCGACCTGGAGGGCGAGCCGGAGCTGTTGTTCGACGCCCCCGGCCCGCATGAGGAAGCCTGGCGCGACTGGGCCGAACCTGCACCCGACGAGGTGGCCGACGCCCCCGGCGCAATGGAGGCGCATGGCGTGGAGGCAGCGCTCGCAGCGCTTCTGACCCCGCGCGTGGCTCTGCCGATCGGGGCGCATATGCAGATCGAGCCGACCCGCGCTCTGGTTGCGGTCGATGTCAATACCGGCTCCGACCATTCGCCCGCCGCGGCCCTCAAAGCCAATATTGCCGCGGCCCGCGAATTGCCGCGCCAGTTGCGCCTGCGCGGGCTTGGCGGCCAGATCACCATCGATTTCGCGCCGATGGCCAAGAAAGACCGCGCCACGCTGGAACAGCAATTGCGCGCCGCGTTCAAGGGGGAGGCGGCCGAAACCAGCCTTGCAGGCTGGACCCCGCTTGGCAATTTCGAGCTGAGCCGCAAGCGTGACCGCGTGCCACTGGCGGCTATTCTGGGGGGCGCGTGAAATGGATGACTGCCCGATCTGCGGCAAGCCTGCTGTGGTGGCCTACAAACCCTTCTGCTCGCGCCGCTGCGCCGACGTGGACCTCGGGCGCTGGCTGACCGGGTCTTACGCGATCCCCGGCGAAGCGGTTGATGACGAGAACCCGCCGCCCGCCGACGCCGACCCCGAAGCGCCCGTGCACTGACCCGGGCGCGGGCAACTTTTGCCCGAAAGCCTCTGGACAGGCCCGGCCCGCTCGTCTAGGAAACGCGCACCCGAAGCGCCCTGCGCCTCGCATGGTGCCCAGATAGCTCAGTTGGTAGAGCAGCGGACTGAAAATCCGCGTGTCGCTGGTTCGATTCCGGCTCTGGGCACCACTTCCCCCCCCCCTTGAGCGGCAAGATGCGGCGCGCGGACAGCGGCAGCCGGGTTTCGGTTTCGCGGCAAGCGCTGCGTTTGAGGCTTGCAACCCAGGGGACCGGATGCGAGCTTTCTCCGGGCTAACCGGATCACTGACACAGGAGCTGATCTTGCGCATTTTCAATCTCATGGCCTCTGCCGCGATGCTTGCAACTCTGGCTGCGCAATCGGGATCTGCGCAAACTCCAGCAACGGCGGAATGCGCCGAACTGTTCCGGGGCCAGCGGATCACCATCATCGTGCCGAACGCGCCGGGCGGCGGGTACGACCTTTACGCGCGCAGCATTGCCCCGGTTCTGGAACAAGCGAGCGGCAGCAGTGTGCGCATTTCCTATAACAGCGGCGGTGGCGGGCGGGCGGCGCTGGTATCGGTGGCCGAGGCCGGTGCCGATGAGTTGGTGATGCTGATCGACAGCACCATCGATGTGCTTTCGATGCTGGCACTTGGCGACAACGCGTTGAGCTATGGTTCGGTCCGGATTCTGGGCGTCATGCATACCGACCCCGACGCGTGGATCGGCCGCGCTGGCATTGACCTCGGTTCACCCGAGACGCGGGAGTTGGTGGCATCCGCCAGTTCCGCCGAAGCGAACTTCGCCGGCATCAACCTTGCGGCATTGGCCATGCGGCTCCAAGCGCGCGTTGTATCGGGCTATTCGGGGTCGGCAGATACTACTGCCGCGGTGATGCGGGGCGAGACAGATTTTGCGCCGGCATCCTTGACGACAGCCAGAAAGACCGCCGCATCGAGCGACCTCGAAATCCTGATGGTGCTTTCAGAGGGCGCATATCCGGCGGTTCCCGACGCGCCGTACCTCGCGGGCGAAGGCGGTATAGTCTGGCAGCGCAGCGCCTCCCTACCCGAGGCTGAACGTGCCGAATTGCAGGCGCTGGCGCGACAGGCGGTCAACCTGTCAACCGGGTCGAGGGCGCTCTTTGCTTCGGCTTCCTTGCGCCCTGCGGCGTTTGCCTGTCTTGCCGCCGCAACCGAAACCACGCTCATGAGCGACGCTTTCCGGCAGGCCGCCGAAGCGGTCGGGCGCCCGGTAAGCCCGATGACCGCCAGGGACGCCGAAGCGCTCGTGGTCCGCACCATTGCCGCCCTTGCCGAAGCCGCACCGCTATTTGACCAGTTCAGGGCCGAGATGAAACCCTGAGAAGGTGAGCGGGAAAAGCGATTGGGAGACCTGATTTCACCCCTCGGCCTCGGGATATTCAATGTCCTGTCCTGGCCAAACATCCTGATCCCGGTTCTGGGCACGATACTGGCAATGATCCCGTCGTTTTTGCCAGGGATCGGCGGGGCGAGCGTTGCGGCGGTTGCAATTGCAGCAACGCTGACATGGGACCCGGTTTCGGTGCTGCTGCTGTTTGGCGCGCTTACGGGCGGGGCCACATTCATGGGCTCGATCACCGCGATCCTGTTCAATATTCCGGGAAATGCCTCCAGCGCGGCGGTGTTGCTCGATGGCTATCCAATGGCGCGCGGGGGGCGTGCCCGCACGGCAATCGCATGTGCGGCCACCGCGTCGGCGCTGGGATCGGTTTTCGGGGTGCTGGTGCTGATCGCAATTCTGCCATTCGTTCAACCATTGCTGCTGCAGTTCGGCCCGCTTGAGAAGTTCCTTCTGGGGGTTTGGGGGCTCTCGACGATCATCGCCGTGCCCAGCAATTCGCCGATCCGGGCCGTTGCGGTGACCCTGCTCGGGCTGATCCTTGCGATGGTCGGCGCAGACCCGGAAACGAGCCGCCCGCGCTGGACCTTCGGCAACTTCGAGCTGTTCGATGGGTTCAACACGGTGGCGATGTTTCTGGGCTTTTTCACGCTTGCCGAAATCATTTCCTGGCGGCGCAGCTATGAGGTGAAGGCCATAGCGCCGGGGCCGGAGGCGGGCGATTCCACGCGGCAAGGTGTGCTGGCGGTGTTTCGCCACTGGGGTCTCACTATCCGCTCGGCGGTGATCGGAACATTGGTCGGCGTGATCCCTGGCGTCGGCGGAACGGTGGCGAGTTTTGTGGCCTATGGCCACGCGGTGCAGAGTGCTGGCGACCGGAGCCGGTTTGGCAAAGGTGATATCCGTGGCGTGATTGCCCCCGAGGCGGCGGTGGACGCCAAGGATGGCGGGTCGTTGCTGCCGGTTCTGGCGCTTGGATTGCCGGGCAGCGAGGGCGGGGTGATCTTGCTCACAGTGCTCGGCATTCATGGATTCGTGCCCGGTACGCCGATGCTTACAACCGACCTGTCGTTCACCTACACGCTCATATTCGCGCTGCTCCTGTCGAACATCCTGACCTCGCTTCTGGGTGTGGCGCTGGCGCCATCGCTTGCCCGGCTTACCCGGTTGCGGATCGACCGGGTGGCTCTGCCGATGCTGGTTGCAAGTCTGGTGACGGTGGTTCAACTGAACGGGCTGCTCGTTGATCTTTATGCAGCGGTTGGCTTCGGAATGCTTGGGTATTTCTTCAAGCAGTTCGGTTGGCCCCGCGTGCCATTCGTGATTGCCTTTGTTCTGGGCGGTTTCATCGAGAGCAACCTCAATCTTTCGCTGCAATTGTTCAGTTACGGCAGGATTGCCCCGCAAGAGCGGCCTGCGGCCTGGGTGATCGCGGCGATCATTCTGCTTTCGGTCTGGTGGATGTCGCGGCGTTTCAGCGTACGCGCAAAGCGGCCTGCGCCAAGCCTTTCCGAGCCTGCCTTCGCGGTGCCGCTGCTGGCGGCTGCCGGGGTGTTCGCGTTGGTAAGCCTGCGCGGCGGGGCGGCCTATTCGGGCTATGCACAGCTCATCGTCTGGTCGGGGGTTGTCGTGCTTGGCGTGATCGCGCTCGCTGGCAGCCGGTCGTTCTTGCGCAGCCGAGAGACGGGCGCGCCGACCGAACCGCCCATCATTGCGAAGGCGCACAGGCTTCCGCTGCTGCTGCTGGGGCTTCAGCCGGTGGCGGTCTGGTTGCTCGGCCCGCCGATCGCAATTGCTGCGATGGTCGGTGTCTGGCTCTCGGCAGGGTCGCAGGGCAGGCCCGGCAGGCTTCTGATTGCCGCTCTGGTTGCCGCGGCGACGGGCCTGGCGGTGGCGAAGTATCTGGACCAGATCGCAATGCTGCGGTTGCCGCGCCCGGCTTTCTTCGCTTTGCTTGCCGGGATTTTCTAGCGCGGCGGCATGCGCTCGGCGAGGATTGCCGCCTGCGGAGTTTCGCGCGATTGGCCGGCGATGAAGATCGGCGAACTGGTCGCCGCCGCCTGCGGCCGCGACAGCGAAATGAGGTTGAACCCGGCATTTGCCAGCAGCACGAGAAATTCGGCCTCGGGTGTCGGCGCATGCGCGAAGCTATTGGACCAGAAATCCGCCCCCGCCGCGCCGATGGCGCGCGCAAGCGGGTCCGGGTAGCCGCGCGCGCGCGCGGCGCTTTCCAGCAGGGCGCGATTTTCCTTGATGGGTTGGGGGTCATGCTTGCGGCGGCCCACGTCGAGGCGTTGATGCGCGATCAGCAACCCGCCCGGCCGCAGCGCGCGCGCCAGCGCGTCGATCATTGCCTGCCGCGCGGGCACCGGCAGAAAGTTGAGAAAGCTGTGCATGACCACGGCATCGACCGGGCGGCATGTGAGCGCGGATATATCGCAACGGTGCAGCTCGAAGCGCATGCCCAGATGGCGCGCGAAAAGCCGGTTCTGCTCGATCGTTGTTGCGCAGCGATCGGCCAGAACGATCTCGGGCTCGATCTCCTGCGCGCGAAGCGCGTTCAGCACCAGCGCGACAAGCCCGGTGTCGGCGGCCCCTGCCAGCAGCACGCGGCACCGCCCGCCAGAGGCCGCGCGGTGAAGGCCATCGGCAATGAACGCCCCGCCTGCGGGCAGCGCGCTGTTCTTGGTCAGCAGGCGGATCATGCTCCAGGCGCGATGGTAGGGGCCGCAGCCATGATCGGGCTCGCAGAGCGTGTCGGCCCAGTCGAAAGCAAAGCGCGCAAGCCTTTCCAGTGGCTCGTCGGTTGCGGGCGTGGCGGCCTGCGACGTCTCGTCGGGCGGCGAAGTGGTCATGCCTTGGCACGCTCAGCCGACTTGTGGCTGGTATTTTCCGCCAGCTGTTTTCGCTGCGGCCAGATCATGCCGTGGCGGGCAAGATAGAGGAACCTGCGCAGATAATTCGTAGCCCTGAGACAGTAGTGATAAAGCCGTTTGTGCCGCGAAAACTTGAAATGGCGGTAGGGCAGGGCCCCGGTTATCAGACTTTCGAGGGACCGGTCGGGATGGCTTGGAAACGGTTCCATCCCGAGCAGGCGGAAATCATGCGCGAAAAAGCGGCCCAACTCGTGGTCGGTGGGGCGGGTGATCGGCAGCATTTTCTGCAATAGCTGCTCTGCCGTCGCACGGTTGATCAGATAGGCGCTGGTACCGGTAGTTGGCCCGAGATAGGCATTGAGCGCATAGCGGCCGACAAAGCCTTGCCGGATCGGCAGCGCAGCCATGCCCCGGCTGAGTTTCAGAACATCCCAAAGCGGACGGACCTGAAGTGCAAGCGTCACCGCCTCGCAGAAATCGTCGTGCAGAACCGCGTCATCCTCGATCACCAGCGCCACAGGCTTGTCGGTCGCAAGAAATGCGCGCCAGACTTGAAGATGCGAGAGATAGCAGCCGATCCCGCCCCAAAGGATGCGTCGGCCGGTGTTGCGCATAAAGGCGGCTTCATCGACATGCTGCGCGATTCCGGCCGCCTCAGCGTTGCCGTCGACTCCGTCAATAATGGAGTAGGTTATCCCGGTCGCATCAAGCTGGCCCTGCATGGTCTCGCGCCGCGCAATCGCACGCGGCAGATTGATCAGCCAGACCGCAAGGCAATCATCAAACAGCCCTTGCGCCTCCGGTTGCAGGCGTGGATCGCGCGCCATCCCGAGTTTCCCCACTGTCTGCCGCTATTCGTTGCGGCGAAGCCCTTGTCAGTTTCTTCTTACGAAAAGCCGACCGGCTGCACCATGCCGGATTTCACTGCCGCGCGCCGCGCGGATCGGGCTTGCGGCGCGCGCTACCCGCGATCAGTCTGCCAGCAGATGGCGGCGCAAGGGAGCGCAGAATGATTGTCCTATTCGTTCACGAGATGAACCGGAACCCGGCGCGCAAGCTTTTGGCCGAAGCGCGAAGCGGCCTGCCGCCGATCCGTCTGGTTACCTATCAGCAGGCATTCCGAAGGCTGTCATTTCCAGCGGGCACGCTCATCTTCACCGACTTCGAGTTTCTTGACGGCTTTGGCATGATGGCTGCCGCTGCAATCGCCGAGGCGGCGCTGCGCGACAATCCGCAAACCCTGATCCTCAACCATCCCTGCCACGCCGCCGAGCGCTACCCGCTCTTGCGCCGCCTGCATCGGGTCGGGCTGAACCCGGTCGAGATCACCCGGCTCGACGGCGGCGACCGCCCGGCGCGTTACCCGGTGTTTCTGCGGCTTGAGGACGGCTGTCTTGGCTCGGAGACCGGGCTTATCACCTCGGATGAGGCATTTGATGCCGCCATCGCGGATCTGCGCGGCTCCGGTCGGCCGCTCAAGCGCCGGGTCGCGGTCAGTTTCGAGTCAGAGCCTGACCGCGAGGGCCTTTTTCGCAAATACGGCGCTTTCCGGATTGGGGACCAGATCATTCCGCAGCACATCCTGCGCAGCGCCGACTGGGTGGTGAAATCCGCGAAAAGCGAGCTTTCCGAGGCTTTCAACGCCGAAGAGTTCGCCTATGTGCGCGACAACCCGCATGCCGAGGCGCTCATGCAGATGTCCGATATCGGAGGGCTTCAGTTTGGCCGGATCGATTACGGGATGGTCAGCGGGCATCCGGTGATTTTCGAGATGAACCCGAACCCGACCTTTCCCCGGTTCAGCAAGCGCGGCGGCGACCGGCAAGAGCGCAGGGCGATCATCCTGCGGGCGGTGGCCGCCGCCTTTGCGGCGATTTCCAGCGCCGAGAATGGCCATAGGCGGATCGGTTTTGCGCCGCCGCTTGATGCGCGGCGCTACATTCAGACCTCGCGCTGGGGTGCCGTTTCGCGCCTGATCTGGTCTTGGCGCGCGCAGCTGGCAGAGCGGCGCGCGGGCGGGCATGGGGCGGGGTAAATCGGTGCGATCCCCGGGCCGGGTCCGGATATGATACAGTGCGGTGACCGGGCACGCCTGCTGGCTTGATCCGGGTCATGGCGCGGGCGACTGATTGGGTGTTAAATGCCCACCGAAGTCGCTGGAATTGCGGCAAGTGGCGGCCTCGTGCCGGGGCTTGCCGCGAAAGGAGAGCAAGATGGACCAAATTGCGGATACACCCCCCCCTGAAACCCCGACCGAAGCTGTTGCAAGCGATCTGCCGAAGAACATCTGGATGCACGGGCTCTTGATGCTGGTGATGCTGGTGCTGCTCCGGGTCGCCACAACTCTGCTGACGCTCTGTGCCGTGATCCAGTTCCTCTGGATGTTGATCGGCAAAAGCCGCAACGAAGGCATCAAGAGCTTTGGCGAAGGTCTGGCGCACTGGCTGGAAGTGGCCTCGCTTTTTCTTGCCGGGAAAAGCGACGTGAAACCGTTCCCGTGGAGCGCCTGGAAATAACGGCCAGAGTTGCGGCGGCTAGAGCCAGACCGAAGGTGTGACCACCTCGCCCAGCCCCGCCGCCCGCAGCTTTGCGGCGGCGGCTTCGACCCAGGCGCGCGGCATCTTTGGCCAGTCGCGCGCGGGCCCCTGTACGCCGTGGTGCTGAAATGCGTTGAGCTTTATGCGCACCGGCCCAAGCCCGCGCGCAAAAGCGATCAGCGCATCGATTTCGGCGTCACTGTCGGTAAAGCCCGGCACCATCAGAAAGCGCAACTCGTAAAGCTTGCCCGCCTTCTGGGCAATGCGCGCGCTTTCAAGGCTCTTGTCGTTCCTGCGCCCGGTCAGCGCGGCATGGGTGCCAGGCGCAAAGGCCTTGATGTCGAGCATCACCCCATCGGTCACCGGCATGAGCCGCTGCCAGCCCTGCGGCCCGAGGTGGCCGTTTGAATCGATGAAACAGCTGAGCGCCGCAAGTGCCGGATCGGCCTTGATCGCGGCAAAAAGCGCCTCGACGAATTTTGCCTGCACCGTCGCCTCGCCGCCAGAAATGGTTATGCCGTTCAGAAACGGCAGGTTCTGGCGCAGCATCGCCAGCACGTCTTCGACTGTCAGGCTTTCAGTCATCGGGCTTGCGCTGATCGGGCAGGCGCGCAGGCAGAGGTCGCATTCGTCGCAGCGCGCGGCATCGAAGGCGATGGTGCCATTGGTCAGCGAAAGTGCGCCTTGCGGGCAGGCGGGAACACAGTCGCCGCAGTTGTTGCAAATGCCGATCGTATGCGGGTTGTGGCAGCCGGGGCAGGCAAAATTGCAGCCCTGCAGGAACAGCACCAGCCGGTTGCCGGGGCCATCGACCGCCGACCAGCGCAGAACCTTACTGACGTTGGCCCGCATCGAGTTCCTGCCCGACTACCCGTGGTTTGCGCGCCAGAATTCCGGTGAGCTTGGCCGCCTCGGCCCCAAGCGCGGTGGTGTTGGTGCGCGAACCCTCGCCCGCATCCTGGCGGGCGACATCTGAAAGCCGGATCATGTAGCCGGTCACCCGCACCAGATCGTTCGAGGCAACATTGGCGGTAAATTCGCGAAAGCCGCTGGCGAAAGCTCCCTTGCAAAGCTGAAGCACTGCGGCCGGGTTTGCCTTCACGGTCTCGTCCAGCGTCAGGATCTCGCTCACGCCGCTCGCGTAATAGCGGTGCTGCGGGGCAAGCGCCTGCACATGGGCGACCGGGTCGGGCTCGGTACCATAGGCAATGCGGATGCCGGGGGTGGTTTCGCTGTCGGTCGAAAGCCCGGCTTGCGCGTGCAGCATTGCGCGCCCCCGCCAGACATTCCGCATCGGGCGCGCCTCGACCATCGCGGCCAGAGCTTCGGTGATGCGCAGGCCAAGCGCGTTGGCGTTTTGGTCGTGGCCATAGCGGCCCGTCAGGCCTGCCTTGCCTTGCAGAATGTCCACCGCCTCGGCCATGCCGAAAACGCCGAACATTGCGGTGAAACGGTCGCGGTCGATCCAGCCTTCGGTGACGAGGAAACTTTCAAAGAAGCCGGATTCGTCATAGAGATAATCGATGCGCGCCTGCATCAGGTTGAAACAGGTCTCGACATAGCGGGGCAGAAGCTCACCAAGGAAATGCTCGATCCCCTTGGCCCGCAGCGCCACCTCGCGCAGGTTCACCCGTGCCAGGGTCGAGGCACCGCCGCGCAAGGGCAGGGCGTTGTAGCAGCTGACAATGCCGTAACCCGCTTCGTCAAAGGTTGCGGCGTGGATCGGGTGGTTGGCGATATGCGGCTTGGAACATTCGGTGATGTTGGTCACCGCCTGCGCCAGCAGCGCCTCGGTGCTGACTGCGGGGTCATAAAACAGCGTCAGGTTCGGGGCGATCTGCTTGAGCTCGGCATCCACCCGCAGAATGGCGCGGGCCACCGCGTTATCGGTCGGGCCGATATTGGCATGCAGAAAGGCGTCCGGCAGAACCCGGTCGATATAGCGCCAGAAGCGCTTGATCTTGCTGTAAAGTTCGTCGTCGGAGACACCGGCACAGAACGGCAGCAGCAGCGCGTCAAGTTGCCCGATATAG
Source organism: Phaeovulum sp. (assembly GCF_030684035.1). Classification (GTDB taxonomy): domain Bacteria; phylum Pseudomonadota; class Alphaproteobacteria; order Rhodobacterales; family Rhodobacteraceae; genus UBA6213. The sequence goes on from NZ_JAUXPI010000044.1 coordinate 44,672, forward strand.
ACCGGCATTCCGGTGATCGAGGGCACATGATGATAGGCAATCATCAGCGTGTTCAGCGCATCATCAAGCGTTTCGGGGGGCGGCAGTTCAAGCCAGCACGAACCCTTTTCCAGCACCACCGAGAAATCGGCCAGCACATAGCGCGGCCGGTAGGGTGCCGCACCCTCGTACATGTCGCAGATGATGCGCGCATCAAGCGCGTCGCGGGTTTCAGGATCAAGCGCGGGGTAGGCCAGCAGGTTTTCCGCCTGCACCGCCAGCGCATGCGCCTTTTGCGCAGGCGTCAGCGCCGGATCGTTGACGATGGAGCGAAGCCTTTGAAACCCGTCGAGCATTGCGGCCCCCCATGCGGCAAAGCGCCGCGTCGGCGCAAGATAGCGCCGACGCGGACAAAACGAAAGCACTGCCTCAGGCAAAGGCCTTGGCGCGCTCGATCAGGGCAGGCAGGTCGGGCTCGTCCGGGTTGCGCGGCTTGCCGGGGTGAATGATCGACACCTGACAGCCTTCAGCCGCCTCGACCAGTTGGCGGAAGCTGCCGCCGTCAGGGTTGACGATATAGGCCTGCATGTTGTCGTTATAGGCGAAAAGCTGCGCGTTGATCTGCGTGCATTCGTTGCAGGTGGTGCAGCGCGCGGTTTCGATCCAGGGCAGGTCCGAAGGCGGCGCGGCGGCGGCACTGGCAGCGGGTGCCGCCGTGGCCGCTGCGGATGGCGCTGCGGCTCTGGCGGGACTGGCCGCCGGGACGGAGGCAACAACGGCGACGGTCGGTGCCGGGCCGACGCTTGCGGGGGCGGCAGCGGCGGCTGCCGCAACAGCCTTTGCCACCGCCTCGGCCGTCCGCGCCTCGAACTTCACCCGCTCGGCGGCAAGCAACCGCTCGGCGTGCGAATTGCGAATGCCGGCAAGCTCTTGCAGGCGCCGCCAGGCATCAATCGCGCGGGTTGCCGCTTCGGCCACCTTTTCTGCCACGCCGCAGCGCGTCAACTCGTTGTGCGCGTTGATGCCAAGCACATAGGGAACCCGCGCCACCGCCATGGCCGGTTCGAGTGTCAGCCAATCGGCGGCAGGCAGCATCTTTTCGGACCAGTCCTTTTGCGCAATCGGCTGGCTGTAGCGCGCGTAGCGTGCATCGCACATGGCAAAGTCGATGAAGCTGAAGGCGGTATCGATGCTCAGCCGCTGCCCGGTGCCATCTTCAAAATCGAGCCGATAGCCGGGCCAATCAGCCTCCAGCGCCGGGTTGGTGGCAAGGTCGAACCGCCGCGCCCAGTCGGGGCCAGCCGAGGGGTCGTAGCAGAAGGTCGGAAACGCGCGCGACTCGGTTGCCGCCGCCGCCAGAAGGTAGGGGGCGACCCCCTCCACACTTGGCGTGGCACCCGAATAGACGCAGAAAAGCGCCGCGCCATCGTAGCGCATGCCGCGCACCAGGGCATCGCGCATGCGGTAAAGATGCGCCGAGGAAACCTGCAATGCGAAGGCGTTGTTGGTGCCCATTGCCATTGCCGCAAGCCGCGCCGAGCCGCCGCCAAAAGCGTGGCGAGATGGTTCGGGCGAGGTGGTCCCCAGAATGTCGTCGGTCTGCACCAGCACCTTGATCGGCAGGCCCGATGCCAGTGCCTCGAAGGCGCGCACGGTTTCGGCGATGTCGTCCTCGCCGTCGCGCAGCAGCACCAGCGCGGCGGGAAGCAAGGCTTCCTGTTCCGCGGTAAGGTCGCTTTCGTCGTAAGCGTTGAGCACCGGGTCGTGCTGGGCAGGGCGATACTTGCCCTCGGCTTCCAGCTCTGCCGTGGTCAGCGCCTTCACGAATTCCACCATTTCGGGCAGCCGCTCGCGGTAGGCATCAAGCGCTCTGGCGCAGCTTTCGAATATGTAGCTGTGCGGCTTGGGCTGGCCGGGCAGCAGTTCGGAACCGCGCACCGGGCCATAGAAGCGCTGGCCGCCAAGCACCGAAAGCGCCCAGCCAATGCGATGCAAGCGGTCTTCGGGCAGCCTGTCCACCGGCCGCGCGCGGGCGAGAATGCCGGACAGGGCACCAAAATCGATGCCGACGCTATCGGCTTGGCCGACGGCAGATTTCAGCGCCTCGGCACCATGCGCCTCGTCCGATTTCATGAAGTCGGCCTTGAGGATGTCGGAAAGCCGCAAGATCAGGCCATCGACCTTCTTGCGAAAGGCCGCGGCCTTGTCGCGGTGAACAGCGTGCCAGGCATGGCTCAGCACCGCCTTGGGTGTGGCCGCATCGCAGCCGATCACCATGCCATCGGCATGCAGCCGCTCGCGCGCGCGGTCAAGGTTGGTGTCCATCGGGCCGAAGGGCTGTTCGCCCTGCGCCTGCAAAAGCGCCGCCGCCGAGGTCCGCCACAGGTCTGAAAGGCGGCCGCTTTCACCTGCGGCGACACGGCGACGTATCGCGGCCTCGAGCCGCAGCACCTGTTGGCGTTGCGCCTCGCCTGCCGGGCCCGGCTGGGCGACAGCACCAAGCGCGTCGTCGATGAGCCGCATCAGCGGGCGGAACTGGGTCCCGCCCTTGTCATCCTCGACCAGCACAAGCGGGTAGTCGTAGCGCAAATCTTCAAGTGTGCCATAGCGCGCAAAAAGCGCGGGGCGGTTGACTGCGCTGGCAGGGCCATGGCTGGGCGTGGTTCCGGGCATTTTCTGGTGCTGCATGTCTTTACTCCGCTGCCACCGGTTCCGCGTCATCGGGCCAGATCGTGACCTTGTCGAATTCCTCCCGCAGCACGGTCTCGACCAGCGCGGGGGTCGACGGCCGTTCGCCGGCGCGCAGATCGTCGTAGCAGGGCACCGAGGGATCGTTGTAGAGAATGCCCACCGGAATTTCGTCGGCAATCGCCGCTATCGCCAGGGCGCGGCCCATATCAAGCGGGTCGTGGGTTTCCTGGTTCTTGTAGACGCGCGAAACCTCGGGGCTGAGGCGCAGCCCGTTGCCATGGGTGAGAATGCGCATTTTCGAGGGGTCGCGCACATAGTCGTCAAAGCGGTGCTGCATGAATTCCGGGCAGCGCTGCAAGATGCGCACGAAGGACAAGCCACGGTGATGGAACGCCTTTTTCAGGATGTCGTAGAGCAGATCGGGGATCCAGTCCACCGCCTGCGCCACGAACGACACGTTGGCAACCCCGAGTGTCACGGTCAGAGGATTGAGCGGCAAGAGCACTGAGCCAAAGGGCGTGGTGTTGCTTTTCTGGCCGATCGGCGAGGTGGGCGAGGCCTGCTTCTTGGTCAGCCCGTAAATCTGGTTGTCGTGCAAAAGCACGGTCATGTTCATGTTGTAGCGGATCGCGTGGATCCAGTGCGCGGCACCGATGGAGGTGCAGTCGCCGTCGCCGGTGGTGACGAACACGTCGAGGTCGGGGCGGCGGATTTTCACGCCTTCGGCAACCGGCAAGGCACGGCCGTGGATGCCGTGAAAGCCATAGGCGTTCATGTAGTGCGGCAGTCGGCTGGAACAGCCGATGCCGGATACGCAGACGGTCTTTTCAGGGGCCAGTTGCTCATCGCGGCAAAGTTTCTGCATCGCGGTCAAAATCGCGGTATCGCCGCAACCGACGCACCAGCGCGGCGCGATGTCGCTTTGGTAGTCCGATAGCGCATAGTCGGTTTCGACCATGCGCATCATGCAGGCGGAAAGATTCTCGGACATCGGGCTATTCCTTCCCAAGCTTGGAGCGCACGGCGGCAACGATTGCGGTGGGTTTCAAGGGTTGCCCCCGGGCGTTGCCCCAGCAATCGATGTCAACCAGGTAACGCGAGCGCAACAGCAGCGCGAGGCTTGAATAGCGGCGGTTTTCGGGGGTGATGAGCGGGTCCGAAAGCGGGTCGTTCCAGTTGTTTTCGATACTCATCACATGGGTGAAGCGCTTCATCACCTCGCCAATGCCAGAAGCCATCGGTTGCAGGAACTTCAGGTGCAGCGATGAGGCCGCGATGCCCTGGGCGCGCAGAATTCCCACCGCCTCCTCGATCGCGCCAAGCGTGCTGCCCCAGCCGATCAACAGCATTTCGCCGCTGTCGCCGCCACAAAGCGGCGGCAGCCGCAGCGTGGTTTGCAGCGCCGCAAGCTTGCGCGAGCGGTTGAGCAAGCCTTCTTCGTTGATCTCGGGGTCGTAGGCCACATGGCTGTCGCGGTCATGTGCAAGGCCGGTCAGGCAGTGCATGCCGTTCGGCTGGCCGGGGATGAAGCGGGTGGCAATGCCGGTGCGCGGATCCCAGTCATAGGGCTTGGCATCTTCGGGCACCGGGCTCTGGTTGACCGGCGGGGCCAGCCAGTCTTCGCGGAAGCTCGGTCGCGGGAAGGGTTGCTGGGCGGTTGCAAGGCTCGCATCCGACAGCAGCATGACCACCATGTTGAAGGTTTCGGCGATCTTGCGCGCAGTGATGACCGAATAAAAGCAGTCCTCGATGGTCGAGGGTGCCATAACCACCTTGGGGGCATCGCCGTGACCGCCGAAAATCGCCGCCATCAGATCGCCCTGTTCCACCTTGGTCGGCAGCCCGGTCGAGGGGCCGCCGCGCTGCACGTCAATCACCACCAGCGGGATCTCGGCCATCACCGCAAGGCCAAGCGCCTCTTGCTTGAGCGAGAGGCCGGGGCCCGAGGTGATGGTGACCGCGCATTTGCCCGCGTAGCTGGCACCAATGGCGAAGGCGCAGGCGGCAATCTCGTCTTCGGCCTGGTGCACGACGCAGCCGACCTTTTCGAAGATGTTGCTCAGGTAATGCGAGGTCGAGGTGGCGGGCGTGATCGGATACATCGCGCACACTTCCATACCCGAGGCGACCACGCCGAGCGCGAGCGCGGTGTTGCCGTTCATCACCACCTGCGCTTCTGTCGCGCGCTTGGCCGGAACGGTGAAGCGCAGATCGAGGTTGGTTTCTGCCCAGCTGCGGCCGGCATCAAGCAACTCGATGTTGGCATCGATGATCTTCTGGTCTTTCTTGCCGAAAATCCGCGCCACCTGCGCCCGCGCCAGCCCTTCATCAAGGCTGTAGATGCCGCAGAGCATGCCGAGCACGAACATGTTCTTGCCCTTGCGCGGGTCGGGCACGAGCTTGAGGCATTCCACCTCCATCGGCACCTCATAGACGCGAAAGCCGCGGGTGCGGATCTCCTCGACAACCTGCGCGTAAGAGGCGGCGATGCCCGCGTTGCGGTCATTGCGCCATTTGCTTTCCATCAGGATGATGCCGCCGGGCTTGATCTCGTCGGCGTGCAGACGGCTGAGCAGCACCTGTTCGTTGAAGGCCACCACGAGGTCGGCCTCGTTGCCGCCGTTTGTCACCGGGCCAGAGGCAAAGCGCACCCGGTTGCCCGAAGCCCCGGCCACCGAGCGGTGCGGGGGCTGGATTTCGGCGGGAATGATTTCCACCGTCCAGATGCCGTTGCCGGATCGCGCCGCGATGGCACCGAAGCTTTGCCCGCAGCGTTGCGCGCCTTCGCCCGAGTCGGAAACGATTTCGACGATGTGCTCGCTCAGCACCACCGCTGGCTTTGGCCTCGGTTTGCTCGGTTGCCGTTCGATCACCGCCTGTTCGGCTTTGTTGTCCATAATCTGCCTGCTTTCCTAGATCAGCCGCACATGGGTAAAGTTGCGTTCCGCCAGATCGATGCCGAAAATGCTGCCATCGAGCCCGGCATGCTCGGGCGCGTAAACCCTGCCCGAGTCGCGGATGCCGAGGTAGCGCTTGATGCTTGCCGCAGCCTTGCGCCCGGCACCCATGGCCAGAATGACCGTGGCGGCACCGGTGACGATGTCGCCGCCCGCATAAACCCCCGCAAGCGAGGTGGCGAGGCTATCGTCGCACTGGATATAGCCGCGCTTGTCGAGCTTGAGCTTCGAGGTCTGCCCGAGGATCGGATTGGGCGAGGTGCCGATTGCGTAAACCACGGTATCGGCCTCGAAATCGAACTCCGACCCCGGCACCACCACCGGGCTGCGCCGACCGCTCGCGTCAGGGTCGCCCAGTTCCATCCGCACGCAGCGCAGCGTGCGCACGTTGCCATTCGCGTCGCCGAGTATCTCGACCGGGTTGGTCAGCCAGTGGAATTCAATGCCTTCTTCTTCGGCGTGGTGCAGTTCTTCCTTGCGTGCGGGGCATTCGGTTTCGGTGCGCCGGTAGATGCAATGCACCTCTTCCGCCCCAAGCCGCAGGCTTACCCGCATCGCATCCATCGCGGTATTGCCGGCACCGATGACCGCGACGCGTTTGCCCAGACCCAGCGGCGTGTCGTAGGCGGGGAACTGACCGGCGCGCATCAGGTTGCAGCGGGTCAGAAGCTCGTTGGCCGAAAGCACGCCATTCAGCCCCTCGCCGGGAAGGTCCATGAAGCGCGGCGAGCCTGCGCCAGTGCCGATGAAGACCGCGTCATACCCCATCTCGCCAAGCATCTGTTCAATGGTGAACAGCCGCCCGACCAGCGTGTTGCACTTGATTTCCACCCCCAGCGCCTCGATTGCTCCGATCTCCGCATCGACAACCGAATTCGGCAGCCGGAATTCGGGGATGCCGTAGCGCAGAACGCCGCCCGGTTCGTGCAGCGCCTCGAAGATCGTGACCTTGCACCCGGCCTTGGCAAGGTCCGCCGCGCAGGCCATGCCTGCCGGACCCGACCCGACGATGCCGACGCGAAAAGGCTGCCGTTCGATATGGCTGACCTTGCGCCAGCCCTCGGCAATGGCGCGGTCGCCCAGCCAGCGTTCCAGCCGCCCGATGGCGACAGGTTCCAGCGTGCCGCCCGCACCCACCGGGCAGACGCCTTCGCACTGGTCTTCCTGCGGGCAGACGCGGCCGCAGACGGCGGGCAAAAGCGTCGAATCCGTCAGCAGATCATAGGCTCCCTGGTAATCGTGCTTGATCATCCGGGTAATGAAGCCCGGAATGTCGATGTTGACCGGGCAGCCCTCGATGCAGGCGGGCTGCGGGCAGACCAGGCAGCGCTCGCATTCCAGAAGCGCGTTCGGCACGTCGAAGCCGAGTGCCACCTCGTCAAAGTTCTTGGCGCGGATTTCGGGTTCCTGCACCGGCATCAGCGCGCGCTGCTGCGGAATCGAGCGGATCGTCTTGCGGGCCATCAGTGCGCCCCCCCGGCTTCATGCGGCAATTGCGTGCGGCGGCAGTTTTCGTCGTAACGTTCAAGAGCGTCGCGTTCTTGCGCCTTGTAGCGCTTGAGGCGCAGCATCAGGTCATCGAAATCGACCTTGTGGCCATCAAAGTCCGGCCCATCGACGCAGGCAAAGCGGATCCGGTCATCAACCTTCACCCGGCAGCCGCCGCACATGCCGGTGCCATCGACCATGATCGGGTTGAGGCTGACCATGGTCTTGACCTTGTAGGGGCGGGTGGTCTCGACGCAGCCTTTCATCATGATCGGCGGGCCGATCACCACCACCTCGTCGACATCGACATGGGCCTGCAGCGCCTGGGTGATGCCGAGCGTCACGAGGCCCTTGATGCCGACCGAGCCGTCATCGGTGCAGATGATGAACTCGTCGCAGACAGCGCGGAACTTGTCATCCCAGAACACCAGATCCTTGTTGCGAAAACCCACCACGCCGATGACGTAGGCCCCGGCTTCCTTGAAGGCACGGGCCTGCGGGTAGATCGGCGCGACGCCAAGACCGCCGCCGACGCAGATCACCTTTTTCGCACCCGATACATGGCTCGGCACCCCCATCGGGCCAACGATGCCGTAAAGCGTGCCGCCTTCGTGCAGCGTTGCCTGCATCTGCCGGGTGGATTTCCCCACCGCTTGCACCACCAGCGTCACCGTGCCGCGGTCCCGGTCAAAATCGGCGATGGTCAGCGGCACCCGCTCGCCATGCTCGTCGAGAATGATGATCACGAACTGCCCGGGCTTCGCGGCGCGCGCCATTGCCGGGTGTTCGACCTCCAGCAGAAATGTGACATCGGAAAAGTCGGTGCGTGTCAGGATCGGGAAACCCCTGGAACGAATGTCTTCGTAAGGATTTGTCTTGGAGGGGCGGGTATGTATCGCCCCGGCTGCACCTGCGTCATTGTAGTCGGTCACTGCCTTCCCCCTGTCGGTGGTTTGGCCGGACCCTACGCCGATACGTCTGCGCTTCCTTGATCTGCATCAATGGCCCGAGGCTTAGGCAAATGCCCACCGGCTCGTCCACCTTGTGCACGGCGAAAGCAGGGTATCGATCAAGTAAATATGTATCTTTGATGCACATCAAAGCGCGTCGGCACGAAAGGCGCGATAGCGCTGCAAGCTGGGCCGCGCGGCCCGGTGCGCGCGTCGTTGCAGGAGGATCCGATGGTGACAATTCTTGAACTGGCGCGGAGCGGACGCGGGGTTGCACTGGCAGTTGCGGCGCTGGCATCCGTGCTGGCGGCTCCTGCCAGGGCGCAGGTTGCCGATGGCTCTGATCTGGTGGCAAAGGGCAAGGCGATCTTCGAGGCAGGGATAGGCGGTATTCCCTGCGCCGCTTGCCATGGCGAAGACCAGACGGGCCTTGTCGGTCCGAGCATCGAGGGTGGCAGCGTGCAGATGGTTCACACCGCGTTGGAGAATGTCGAAGCGATGCAGTCGCTTTCGCTCAACCTGGCACAGATGGTCGCGGTTTCGAGCTATCTGCAATCGCTGACCCCGGCACCGGCGGCGGCACCGATGAGCAAACTGGTGCTCGAAGGAAAGGCGCTTTACGAATCGTCCGAGGCACATATTGGCTGCGTCGAATGCCACGGCCACGACCAGACCGTTCTTGTTGCACCTGACCTGACCGGGGTAACGGTTTTGCAGGTGCATGACGTGATGGATCAGATCGAACAGATGGAGGGCGTGCTTTTGACCTTGCCACAAATGGTTGCGGTGTCGGCCTACCTCAACTCGATCGACGCCCCACAGTAACTATCCGCTGCCAAGGTACCGAAGGTTCCGAAGTCGCAGGCAGCCGGGCGATTACATTTGCTCTTTTGAAAATACATATTTGATATGGGTCATGGCGCAGGGGCGAATCTTGCCGCACTGTTCCTAAGTCGGGTGGCACGGATCAGTATCGCTGCCCGGTACCTTGGTGTGGGCTTCATCGCCCCTCGGGTCGTGTGCGCCTTGGGCACATGCGGCAAGCGCGGCGTCGAGCCCTTTTCCCGAATTGCGGCGGCAGTGCCTGGGTGCGTCGCCCCTGAACGAGGAGGTCGTCATGAATTTGAACCATCTGCGCAGCGCGAGGGTTTCGGTCGCAGCCATTGCCCTGGGCTTGGCCGGGGCGGCAACAGGCTGGGCACAGACGGTGCCAGATGCGGACCTGGCCGCCAAGGGCAAGGCAATCTACGAAACGGGTGTGGAAGGTGCCGCCTGCGTCGACTGCCACGGCCTTGACCCGGTTCTGGTCGTCGGGGGGCTTGTTCCTGGCCAGGATTTCAACACGGTGCACTCGGCGCTGGCTGAACAGCTTGCGATGCAGCCGCTGACGCTGACCGAAGAACAGATCGCCGCCGCTTCGGCCTATCTGCTCAGCATTGGCACCGCGACGGCCACGCTCGTTGCACCGGGTGCCGCGGGTACCCCTGCCTCGACCTCGCCGTCCTTCATCCAGTTGGCGGCCATGGGCAAGGCCATCTTTGAATCCGGGCCCGACGGCCTTGGCTGCGTTGAGTGCCATGGCCATGATGCAACCGTGCTGGTGGCACCGAACCTTGGCGGCAAGAACCCTGGCCAAGTGCATCTGGCGCTCGCCACCGTTGCCGGAATGGACGGCATCAAGCTTAGCGCTGACGACCTCAAGGCCGTCATCGCCTACCTTGAGCAACAGGCCGTCAAATAGGTTCCAGTTGCGCCCCGACGGTCATTCCGGTCGGGGCGCGGCGTTTTGTGCCGCAGGCGGAGCGGCGGGTTTCTGCCCCACCCAGCCTGCCGCCTTTTCGCCCAGCTTGCGGAACTTGTCAGAGGCGCGGGTGAGCTTTTCTTCCCATTCCGGGTTAGGGGTCTGGCCTTCGGTGACCTTGAAGAACACCTGCAACATGCATGCAATGGCAAGGGGTTCGATCAGCGCCGCCTTTGCCGCCCAGGCGAACAGCAGCGCAAACACCACGCCGCCTGCCGCGATCGTGCCGGGCATCAGGTAGACCACCGCGGCGGCGGGTGCGAGCATGACCACAAACACCACCAGCGACAGGCCATAGACGATGGCGGTAAGCCAGACCGCATTGATCATGATCGGCTTGGCGTTCTGCCCGTAAAGCACCAGTGCCTCGCGCGCGCTGGCAAAGGGATTGTCTGATTTCGTGCGGATCGCATGGGCCAGCATCACCTCGTCAAGCAAGCCGACAGCAACCCGCAGATAGGCGCGCACCAGCCCCATGATCTTGTCGAGCCCCGGAATCGGCAGAATGGTAAGCAAGCCCTGCACCAGACCGGTGATTGCGCCAAGCACGCCCTTGATAAGCCGGTCGAGCACGAAAAGTGCCGAAGCCTGACCGAACCGCTCGGTCACCACGGCGCGGGCATGTTCGATCTGGCCCCGCCCCTGCGGCAGGGTGCCGCCCTGCAATAGTTCGACCATCACCGCGATATGGCCCGCCTTGACGACATAAAGCAGATAGTCGCGCAGGAAGAACAGCACCCCGGCGACGCCGCCAAAACCGATCAGGCCGCCCCAGAACGTGGATGAGGCGCGGAATTCCTCGTCGCCAAAACCACCGATGCCCCAGCCGATGCCCGCGCCGGTGCCGGTGGCGATGATATAGGCGGCGGTGATGGCAAAATAGACGACCATGCGGAACAGCACGAAAGGTGCCGTCTGCCGCATCAGGCCCAAGCCGCGCGAAATGCTGAAATCCATGTCAGTCCCCTGATCCGGTTGGGGTGGAGCGCCACCCAAGGCGAAGTCGAGCATTACGCGCCCATTTGGTGCCGGGAATGCACCTTGATGCAAGCGATTCGGGCTTGTCGGGTGCTGGACGCGGGGGCTGGAATGCGGGCGCAATGCGCGCGGGGTGCGACACAATGCCCTGCCGCTGCGTCAATTCGGCGTTTGCAGAATAATATGTGTCTCCAGTAAACTAATTACAGGGAGTTATCTTTTCATACTTTAGACGGGGTACTGATGGCACATCGCGCATGGGCACTTGCGGCGTTCGCGCTCGCGCCGATCTTGTGGGGAGGAGCAGTGGCTGCTCAGGCCGAGGTTGCGGCGGCGGGGGTGCCGGCGGCGGCACTTGTCGGCAGCAGCACCGCCGACCATTCCAAGTTCGAGGTGCTGAAAAAGCCCTTCGCCTCGGGGCCCGAGGTCACGCAAGCGTGCCTTAGCTGCCACACCGAGGCCTCCGATCAGGTCATGCACACGGTGCACTGGCAGTGGGATTACACCCAACCCGAGACCGGGCAGTTGCTCGGCAAATCGGAAGTTCTGAATTCCTTCTGTGGTAACGTGGCGGGCAACGAGGCGCGTTGCACCTCGTGCCATATCGGCTATGGCTGGACCGACGTGCGCGAAGAAGCCTCGTCCGATCCGACACAGGTTGATTGCCTGGCTTGCCATGATACGTCAGGTCAGTATGCCAAACAGGACAATCAAGCTGGCAAACCGCCGCTTGATCCGGTCGCGCCGGGGGCGAAAACCATCACGGGCGCTGTGGCGTGGGCGGTGAACCTCTCGGAAGCCGCGCAGTCCGTCGGCGCGCCGGGGCGCGATAATTGTGGCAACTGCCATTTCTACGGCGGCGGCGGCGACAACGTTAAACACGGCGATCTGAGTTCGGTGCTTTACGCGCCCTCACGCGATGTCGATGTGCACATGTCGAGCGAAGGTGCCGACATGACCTGCGTCGATTGCCATGTGACCGAGGGTCACGCCATCGACGGCAGCCGTTTTGCGACCAACGTGACCGACCCGCATGCGGCAGACCGCCTGCCCGGAGCGGCCTCGGATGTCGCGGCCTGCGATTCGTGCCATACCAATGCGCCGCATCCGGCGACCGTGGTCGGGCTGAAGCTCAATGACCACACCGACCGGGTTGCCTGCGAAAGCTGCCATATTCCCAGTTTCGCGCGTGGCGGCATTGCCACCAAGACGCTGTGGGACTGGTCTACCGCCGGACGTCTGACCGAAGACGGCAAGGTTATTTCCGAGCACGGCTATACGCAGGGCAACGGCACCGAGTTGCATAGCTACATCTCGACCAAGGGTAATTTCGAATGGGCCGAGAACGTGGTGCCCCATTATGCGTGGTTTGATGGCAACGTGACCTTCACCCTGCGCGATACCGTGATCGACCCGACCTCGCGCGTCGAGATCAACCAGTTGCATGGTGACGCCGCCGATCAGGACTCGCGTATCTTCCCGTTCAAGCGGATGGAAGGGCGACAGGCATTTGATACCGTCTCGAACCGGCTTGCCTTCAACCATGCCTATGGTCCCGGCACGGACACCGCCTTCTGGGTCAACTTCGACTGGGCAAAATCGTTGCAGGCGGGGATGGACTATGTCGGCGAGGGTTTTTCGGGCAACTTCGGCTTTGTTGACACCTACATGTATTGGCCGATTGCGCACATGGTCGCCCCGGCGCGCGACGCGGTCGATTGTGCCGAGTGCCATTCGCCCGGCGGCCGCATGGTCAATATCGCCGGCATCTATGTGCCCGGCAGCGGGTTGGGAATGGGCGGCAAGCTTGGTTTGCTGGTTTTCATGATGGGCGCGTTGGGCGTGCTCGGGCACGCGCTGCTGCGCGTTTTCGGTGCGGCGCGGCGCAAGCGCGGAGGGGCTGAACATGGCTGAGCGTCTGGTCAAGGTATATTCGCGTTTCAACCGCATCTGGCACTGGTTGCAGGTGCTCTCAATCCTGATGCTGCTGTTCACCGGCACCCGGATCATGAGCCTGCACCCGATCCTGCCGTTCCAGGCTGCGGTGACGCTGCACACGCTCACGGCGCTGTTCTTGCTGGTGCTCTGGGCGTTTGCCACCTTCTGGCTTTTTACCACGGAAAACTGGAAGCAGTTCATTCCGCGCTACGAAGGGCTGCCCGCGGTGATCCGCTTTTATGCCTGGGGGGTGTTCAAGGGCGAGCCGCACCCCTACCACAAGGCCTATCACCGCCGCCACAACCCGTTGCAGGCGCTATCCTATCTGGCGCTGAAGGTGGTGCTGTTCCCGGCCATCTGGATCTCGGGGCTGGCCTATCTGGGCTACACTTTCTGGGCACCTGCGGATCACGCGAGCTTCTGGCTGACCATCGTTGCGAATATCCACATCCTTGCGGCATTTTCGGTGGCGACCTTCGTGGTGCTGCATGTCTATCTCTTGACCATCGGCCACGGTTTTCGCGAGCATGTGCGCCCGATGATCACCGGTTTCGAGAAAGTCGAGGTTTCGGCAGAGGCGGAGGCCTATTTTGCCGCCGAAAAGCCCGAGCGGCTGAAGGAAGAAGCGCAGAGCTGAATACGAAAAAGCGCCGCGAAAGCGGCACCTTTTTCAGCAGGGCTGCATTGGTCAGCTGCCCCAGGTGCGCAGCGGTCCGCAATCCATATGCACGAAATTCGAGCGGCTGTACTTGCCAACCCCACCGGCATTGCACGCCGCTGCAGCCCGGTAGATCTGCGAGACCGAGCGGCCATCAAGCCGCAGATCGGCGGCCTGACCCTGGATATGCAGCGAATTCGCCGCAACCCCGCGCGAAACCCGGCGCATCGCATCGTTGGTTTCCTTGGAGCGGTAGCCCGAAAGCATGTTGTAGGGGGCGGAAGCCTCCATCAGGCGGTGCGAGGCGGCGGCAATGTCGATGGTGCGCGGATCGATACCGATCACTTGATTGTTGCGAACGTCGCGCATGAAACGGCTGATCTCGGCCATCGCCTCTTTGATGTATTCGCCTTCGACCCAGTAAACCATGTCGATCGACTCGCCGGTGCGGCCCGAGAACATGCGGATGCGGCGGATGTCGCCAGCGCCCTTGAGAAAGCCGAATGGCTTGCCGGAGGCTGGGGCAGCGACGATCATGGTTGCCGCAAAGGCACCAAGAAGGCCGCGCCGAGAAATTGACCCTGTGTTCATTCCGCTTCGCCTGTCCCGTATTTGCCGTATTTGCCAACGGCTTAATCGATTGTTCACACTCAACCACCGAAACTTTATGGCACAAAGCGATTCGCCTTCCAACATCGCTTTTGTCGCACAAGGGGAATTCATATGCCGATCGGCCACTTTTTGCCGAAAGCGCGCGGCTGTTGCGCGCGTGCATCGCACTGTGTCGCGTTTGCCCTGCCCGCGCTTGCGCACGCGAATGTGCGCGCCGGGGGGTGGACAGCCGCGACATTTTGTCTGACCCTGCGGTGAATGTTTTGACCGGTTCAGAGGCGGGTATGGTGGAGTTGACACATTCGGGCACATGGCGCGGGCTGGTGCAGCGGGTTCTTGTTGCCTGGCTTCTGGTACTTGGGCTTGCACTGCCCGCTACGGCGCAGCTTTCGGGGTTTCAACAGGCCCTTGCCGAGGCTGCTTCGTCGGACCCGGCGCTTGCCGCATTCTATGGCAACCGTGGCTATGAACCGATCTGGACCACCGGGGCCGATGCCGACCGTCGTGGCGCGTTCTTTGCCGCGCTTGCCGCCGCCCCGGCGCATGGCCTTCCTGCCGCGCGATACAGTGCCGAGGCGCTGGCCGCGCGGTTTTCCAGCCTGCACACCGAGCGCGACCGCGCCCGGCTTGAGGCGGCAATGTCGGCAACGCTGCTGACCTACGCGCGCGATGTTCAGGTAGGTGTCGTCACCAACCCTGCGGCGCTGGAAGATGGGTTGGTGCGCAAGCCAAAGCGGCAGGACCGGCTGGCGATTCTGGATGGTTTCGCGGGTGCAGATCCTGATGCCTTCCTGCGCAGCCTGCCGCCGCAGGTGCCTGAATACGCCCAGTTGATGCGCGCCAAGTTCGATATCGAGGCGGCGCTGGCGCGCGGTGGCTGGGGCCCGAAGGTTCCGGCGCAAGGCAAACTGGAACCCGGCGCTACCGGCCCGGCGGTGATTGCGCTGCGCGACCGGCTGATCGCGCTTGGCTATCTTGGCCGCAGCGCCTCGGCCAGCTACGATCTGCCGCTCCAGCAAGCGGTGCAGATGTTCCAGCTCGACAACGGGCTGACCGCCGACGGTGTGGCGGGCGAGACCACGATGCGCGAGGTCAACCGGGACCCAGAGGAACGGCTGCGCGCGATCGTGGTGGCGATGGAGCGGTTGCGCTGGATGTATGGAACCGAGCGCGGCGCGCGCCACGTCTGGGTGAACCTTCCCGACTTCTCGGCAAAAATCATCGACGACGGCAAGGTCACCTTCCAGACCGTCACCGTGGTCGGGCAGAACCTGAAGGATACCCGCAGCCCGGAATTCTCGGATTTCATGGAACATATGGTGGTGAACCCGAGCTGGAACGTGCCACGCTCGATCACCGTCAAGGAGTATCTGCCGATGCTCCAGTCAGACCCGAACGCGGTTTCCTATCTGCAATTGATCGATGTGAGCGGCAGGGTCGTTGATCGCAGCGGGCTTGATTTCACCCAGTTCGACGCCAACACCTTTCCCTTCGACATGAAGCAGGCCCCCTCCAACAGCAATGCGCTGGGGCTGGTGAAATTCATGTTCCCCAACCCGCACAACATCTATCTGCATGACACCCCGTCGAAATCGCTGTTTTCGCGCGAAACGCGGACCTTCTCGCACGGCTGCATCCGGTTGCAGCAGCCATTCGACTTTGCCTATACGCTGCTGGCGGCGCAAAGCAGCGATCCGCAGGGGCTGTTCGCGCGGTATCTGCGCACCGGGCAGGAAAGCATCCTGCCGCTGGAACGCTCGGTTCCGGTGCATCTGGTCTATTTCACCGCCTGGCCCAACGCCAAGGGCCGGACCGAGTTTCGCCGCGACATCTATGGCCGCGATCAGGCGATTTACCAGGCACTGCAAAACGCCGGGGTGGCGCTGCCTTCGTGGCAGAGCTAAACCGGAACCGGAAGCGGCGGGGCAAGGTGGCCCCGGCGCAAGATCCGGGGCCAACCATGCCGCAGACCGTAGCATCCATTGCCCGCATGCTTGGGCTTGTCGCCGAAGGTGAGGTCGGGCTGACCGTCACCGGTGTTGCCGAACCCGCGCTGGCGGGGCCGGGTGACCTCGCCTTTGCCGGAAACCCGGAATACGCGGCCGAGCTTGATAAAGGGCAGGCGCGCGCGGCGTTGCTTTGGGCGGGCGCTGATTGGCGCGGGTTGGGGCTTGCCGCAGCGATTTTGGCCGAGCGGCCGCGCTATGCGATGGCGGGCATCAGCCGGCTGTTCGATCCCGGCCCGGAAATCGCCCCCGGTATCCACCCGAGCGCGGTGATCGACCCAAGCGCAGAGATCGGCGCAAGCGCGGCGATTGGCCCCTTCGTGGTGATCGGGCGCGATGTGCAGATCGGCCCGCGCGCCCGCATCGGCGCGCATACCAGCATTGCCGAAGGCTGCCGGATCGGGGCAGATGTGCTTCTGTATCCGCGTGTCACCATCTGCGCCCGCGTCGAGATCGGTGCGCGCTTCATCTGCCAGCCCGGCGCGGTGATCGGCGGTGACGGCTTTTCCTTCGTGACCCCGGAAAAATCGGCTGCCGAGGAAGTGCGCCAGACGCTTGGCCAGCGTGGCGCGCTGCACCCGCAGGCCTGGGCGCGCATTGCAAGCCTCGGCGGCGTGGTGATTGGCGACGATGTCGAGGTGGGGGCGAATACCACAATCGACCGGGGCACCGTGCGGGCCACCATGATCGGTTCGGGTACCAAGCTCGACAACCTCGTGCAGGTCGGCCACAACGCGCAGATCGGCCGCGACTGCCTCTTGTGCGGGCAGGTGGCCATCGGCGGCTCGGCGCGCATCGGCGACAGGGTGGTGCTGGGCGGCAAGGGGGGTGTCACCGACAACATCATCGTCGGGGATGATGTGGTGGCGGGGGCGGCGACGGTGATCTTGTCGAACGCGCCCGCGGGGCGCGCCCTGTTCGGCACACCCGCAATCAAGATGGAACAACAGATCGAGGCATGGAAGTACATGCGCCGTCTCGGGCGACTATTCGCGCAGGTGGCAGAATTGCGCGAAGCTGCTACAAGGGCGCGCGACAAGGATTGAACGGAGGTATTCATGGCCAGTGCAGTTGCGGACGAAATCATTGCCATTATCGCCCGGCAGGCGATGCTGGACGCGCGCGAGGTGCGGCTCGACATGACGCTTGACGAGTTGGGCTTTGACAGTCTGGTGCTGGTTGAGGCGCTGTTTGCCATCGAAGAGAAATTCGACGTGACCGTGCCCTACAATGCCAACGAGCCGGACGAGACAGACTTTGACATCTCGTCGGTCGGCGCGGTCATCGCCGGGGTCGAGGCGCTCGTGGCAGCCAAGGTCTAGCCTCATGGCGCGGGTTGTCATTACCGGCGCGGGCAGCATCAACCCGCTCGGGCGCAATGTGGCCGAGACCTGGGCAGCGATGCAGGCGGGGCGTTGCGCCATCGGACCGCTGGAGTTCCGCGATGTGGAACGGCTATCGGTGAAGATCGGCGCGCAGGTTCATGGTTTTGTTCCGGAAGACCACCTGAGCCGCGCCGAAATCGGCTTTTCCGACCGCTTCGCGCAATTCGCGCTGGTCTCCGCCAGGCAAGCGGTGGCGCAAGCGGGGCTTGTCTTTGAGGGCGAGCTTGCCGACCGCGCAGGGGTGGTGATCGGCACCGCCGGGGGCGGTCTGACCACTTCCGACGAGGCCTACCGCGCGGTCTATGCCGAGGGCAAGAACCGGGTTCACCCCTTCGTGGTGCCGCGGCTCATGCACAATGCGGCGGCAAGCCAGATCAGCATTGCGCTGGGTCTGCGCGGCCCGACACTGGCAGTTTCCACCGCCTGCGCCGGGTCGAACCACGCGATGGGGCTGGCGTTTCAAATGGTGCGTTCGGGTGCGACCCCGGTGATGCTGGCGGGCGGTGCCGAGGCGATGCTCTGTTTTGGCGGCATCAAGGCCTGGGAAGGCTTGCGGGTGATGTCTGCCGATGGCTGCCGCCCGTTCAGCGCCGACCGCAACGGCCTGGTGCAGGGCGAAGGGGCCGCGGTTTTCGTGTTCGAGGAGTATGATCGCGCCCGCGCGCGCGGTGCCCAGATTCTGGCCGAAGTCGCGGGTTTTGCGATGGGGGCCGATGCCGGCGACATGTTGACGCCCTCGGTCGCGGGCGCGGCACGCGCCATGGCCGGGGCGCTCGCCGATGCGCGGCTCGCGCCCGAGGCGGTGGGCTACATAAACGCGCATGGCACCGCCACGGCGGCAAATGACCGCAGCGAATGCGCCGCCGTGCGGCAGGTGTTTGGCGCGCATGCCGACCGGCTGATGATTTCGTCCACCAAGTCGATGCACGGGCATCTGATCGGTGCCACCGGGGCGGTGGAGCTTCTTGCCTGCCTGATGGCGCTCGGCGAAGGGGTGATTGCCCCGACCGTGGGCTACCGTGTTCCCGATCCCGATTGCGCGCTAGACGTGGTGCCGAACGAGGCGCGGCAGGCGCGTGTCGATGTCGTGCTGTCGAACGCTTTCGCCTTTGGCGGGCTCAACGCCGTGCTGGCGCTGACGCGGGTCTAGGCAGAAACGGCAAACGCCGCCCCTTGGGCGGCGCTGCGCGGTTTGGGAAGGAATGCGCGGCTCAGGGTCGCGGCGTCGGCGCGTCGGATGGCACAGAAGGCGCGGTTGCAGCGGCGGTAGCGGCGGCAGCGGCGGCGGCATCCGATGCGGCATTGGCGGCGTTGACTGCCTCGTAGCCTGCGGCAAACCCGGGCAGCGTGATTGCCACGCTCACAACCTGGTCGGGTGCCACCATCGGCACCAGCGACATCACCGCCGAGGTGCCGGTTTTCATGTACTCGATGTCTTCGCTTGAAAGCCCGGCACGGGCGACGCAGCCGATCGAGTTGCAGAAGGTGAAGGGGTAGCGGCGCGGTTCGCCACCATCAAAGCTGATCGCAACCATCTGCGTGAGCAGCGTTTCGAGCGGCGTCAGAATGGTTGCACCAGCCGCCGCCGGTTGCCCCGGGGGCAGACCGAACAGGCTGATTTCGGCAACCGCGTTGCCATCGGAATCCTTCAGCAACTGGTAAAGCTGGCAGGGGTCAAAGCCGTCGGCGCTGTGGATGCATTGCATTTCCCAGTCGCCATGGGTCGCCGCGATGTAGGTTTCGCCTACCACCACTTCTTCCGTCGCCGCAGCATCGGCGGCGGGGGCTTGCGGTGCCGCGTCTTGCGCGAAGGCGGGTGCGGCGAGACCGAGAAACAGCGAAAGTGCCAGAGGTTTGAACATGTCAGCCATGGGTTCCATCCTGAAAAAATAGGCGTTGCGGCCCGATTAGCACGGCAGGCAGAAGGTGTCAGCGACCAAATTGCCCCATGCCCCGCCGCACAGGGCGGAAACCCGCCACGTTCGCGTGAGCGGCTGACCAAAAGAAAAGGGCCCCCCGCGGGGTGCCCTTTTCCGATTATCTCCCTGTCGGACTGGCCGACTTTCATTGCAGGTGACGCTAATGCGAGCAGCCGCTTCCGTCAACAGCCAAGAATCCGCCTCGCGACCCCCTCTCGGGGCAAAAAGACGCCGCGCCAGGCGGCGCGGCGAGTCTGACAGGGAGGAAGTAATCCGCGCGAGAGGACAGAGGCGCGGATCGAGGGAACACTGGCAGAGAAAGGTTAACACTGTATTGTGGCTCCGGAATCCTTGCTGGGAGTGGGCGCGGTGTTGACGGAAAACGGCGTTTTTGTTGGTGGCGGTGGTGATCTCTATGCAACGCCGCAGGAGCTGTTGCTGAAATACGGCAACCGCCACGGCCTGATCGCGGGGGCAACCGGAACCGGCAAGACGGTTACCTTGCAAGTCCTCGCGGAAGGGTTCTCGACCGCCGGGGTGCCGGTGTTTCTGGCCGATGTGAAGGGCGACCTTGCGGGGCTGGCGATGCCGGGAACCGCCGCAGGCAAGCTGCACGAGGCGTTTTCAAAACGCGCCGCCACGATCGGGTTCGATCTTGCCTACCGCGCCTTTCCGGTGACCTTCTGGGACATGTTCGCCGAGCAAGGCCACCCGGTTCGCGCCACGGTAAGCGAAATGGGGCCGCTTCTGCTTTCGCGGCTGATGAACCTCAGCGAGGCGCAGGAAGGGGTGATGAACATCGCCTTCCGGCTT
>NZ_JAUXPI010000064.1 GCF_030684035.1 Phaeovulum sp.
ACCGCTACGCGCTGCTCTACAATCAGCAGCTGCCGCAGTCAGCCTTGGGCAGCAGGACCCCCTTGCAGGCGATGAAGGACTGGCACAAACTGAAGCCAGAGTTGTTCAGGAAACAGCCCTGCCATCTTCCGGGATGTGACATTTAACCTCTCGATCTACAATCGAGGCGGCGCTAAAGGCGAATGGTATTGATGCGTGGACAAGGCGCAGCAGCGCAAGTTATCGGTCTCGATAACGCCTCCCCGCAGTCCTTGCCAATTCCTTAATAAAACCATTAAACACCAGCCATATCAACCACTTACCCATCATAACACGCGTGTTACGCGCCGCTTATTGCCGCGCCAGCCACCCCGTCACCGCCGCCCGCACACTTTCCGCCCCGCTTGCCCGGGCCTCGTCGATCACGTCTTTCAAATCCATGAGGTTGACCCGCCGGATCAGGTGTTTCACCGGGCCGATCGAGGCGGGGCGCATGGAAAGCGTGCGCAGGCCGAGCGCCGCGAAGGTGACCGCTTCGATCGGGCGGCCCGCATCTTCGCCGCAGAAACTCAGCGGCGTGTCGGACCGCGCGCAGCGGTCGATGATCTGTTCCAGCAGCGCCAGAAACGAGGTGTCGAGCGTGTCATAGCGCCGCCGAACGCGTTCGTTTTCGCGGTCGGCGGCGAAGAAGAATTGTTTCAGATCGTTGCCGCCGATCGAGATGAAATCGACCTCGTCGAAAAACTCCTGCGGCGCGAAGGCGAGGCTCGGGGTTTCCAGCATCGCCCCGACCTCGACCTGCGAAGGCACCGTCCGGCCCTGCGCGGCCTCGCGCAGAACCTCGTCGGTCAGGACTTTGCGGGCGGTCAGAAACTCGCCCCGGTTGGCGATGAAGGGGAACATGACCGTCAGCGGCCGGCCCTTGGCCGCGCGGATCAACGCCTGCACCTGCATGCGCAGGATGCCGGGCTTGTCGAGCCCCACCCGGATCGCGCGCCATCCCATCGCCGGGTTCGGCTCGTCTTGCGGTTTCATCGACGGCAGCACCTTGTCGGAGCCGATATCGAGGGTGCGAAACACCACCGGGCGGTGGCCCGCTGCATCCATCACGCGCGAATAGATTGCCGCCAGCTCGCCCCGGCGCGGCACCTGATTGCGGATCAGGAATTGCAGTTCGGTGCGAAACAGCCCCACCCCGTCGGCTCCCGAGCCGACCAGTGAAGGAAGATCGGCCATCAGCCCGGCGTTCATGAAAAGCGCGATATGCGTGCCGCAGGTGCCCGCCGCAGGCAATTCGCGCAAACTCGCGTAGCTGCTTTGCGCCTCGGCCTGCATGGCGATCTTGTCGCGGAAAGCGTGGGCCACGGTTTCCTCGGGGCGCAGGTGCACCAGTCCCTGATCGCCATCGACCAGTATCGCGTCGCCATTCAGCGCCTCGGAGGTGATGCGCTGGGCATGGATCACCAGCGGAATCGCCAGCGCGCGCGCCACGATTGCCGCGTGGCTGCCGACCGAGCCTTCCTCCAGCACCACCCCGCGCAGGCGGCGGCCATAGTCGAGCAGTTCCGCCGGGCCGATGTTGCGCGCCACCAGCACCGGGTTTTCGGGCATTTCGGCACCGGTATTGGCACCCTGCCCGGTCAGCAGCCGCAACAGCCGGTTGGAAAGGTCATCGAGGTCATAGAGCCGGTCGCGCAGATAGGGGTCGGAGGCCTGCTCCAGCCTGGCGCGGGCCGAAGACTGTTCCTTTTCCACCGCCGCCTCGGCGGAAAGGCCGCGCGCGATGTCTTCCTCCATGCGCCGCATCCAGCCGCGCGAATTGGCAAACATCCGGTAGGTCTCGAGCACTTCCAGATGGTCGGCATCGGTGCTGAGCGCGTTGGCAAGCATCCGGTCAACGGCCTCGCGCAGTTCCGCCACCGCGACCGCCAGCCGCGCGCTTTCCTTTTCGGGGTCGTCGCCCACCGGGTTCGTCACCACCACCCGCGGCTCGTGCAGCCAGACCCGGCCTTCCGCCGAGCCTTCCTGACCGGTTGCACCGCGAAACAGCACCGGCCGGGTGTGCACCCGCGCCATCGCCTCGCCCTCGCCGAGAAAGGCCCCAAGTTCGGCCATCTCCGCAAGCACCATCGCCACGACTTCGAGGCCGTAAACCTCGTCGTCGGAAAATTGCCGCGCCTCTCGCGACTGCACAACCAGCACGCCCAGTTTCTCGCCGACGCGCTGGATGGGCACACCGAGGAAGCTTGAATAGATCTCTTCGCCAGTCTCGGGCATGTAACGAAAGCCCCGCTCAGCAGGCGCGCTCCCGGTGTTGACCGGCTGCCCGAAGCGCGCCACGCGGCCCACGAGGCCCTCGCCGAGCTTCAGCCGGGTTTGGTGCACCGAAGCCGCCTTGAGGCCTTCGGTCGCACATAGTTCCAGCGTTTCGGGGTCACGGAACAGGTAGATTGAGCAGACCTGGGTGCCCATCGAATGGGCGATCAGGCGGGTGATCCGGTCAAGCCGCTCCTGCCCCTTGGCGGGGGTGGCGAGCGTGTCGCGCAGGCGCCGCAGCAATTTGCGGCTATCGCTTTCCGTGCGTTCGGGCATGGGTGCGTCCGATCTGGCCTTGTCAAATCTATTGGCAGGCCGACGGCGAAAGGTGAAGCGAAATCACCCGGCGGTTGCGGCGCGGCGGCTGACAATGGCGGGCGCGCGCCGGATAAGGGCATCGTCGGTGAGTGCCGCCACCATAAACAGCGCAAAATCGATGCGCCGTGTGCGGTTGAGCGCCAGAATCGGGTCGCCGACATGGTCTGACCAGATCGGCAGACCCTCGCTCGGCCCCTCTTCGAGGTCTGATCCGCGCACCAGGGTCCAGTCGCGGCTTGAGGCGAAGATGCGCGCGCAGGCACGCACCTGGTCACCGATGTCGGCCACCCGCAACAGCCGCACCAGCGGCGGGATGATGCGCATTTCCAGTCGCAAGCGGCGCGGGTAGCGGTCCTTGCCGTCCATGCTGATGTGCCAGCCGCAGGAAAACACCAGCCGCGCGCCGGGGTCGGCATGGGCCAGAACCGCCTCGGCGGTCTTGGTGGCGTAGCCCTTGACGCCCCAGGGCACCAGCACGCAGAGCACCCCGTCGCATCCCTTCACCGCGGCGGCGATCACCGCGGCATCGTCAGTGCGACCGGGGAAGAGGGTGATCTTGCCTGCCAGATCAGCCAGCTTGCCCACGCTTTCGGGGCGGCAGACGCCCTGCACCTGATAGCCGCGCGCCAGCGCATGCTATGCCATGTAGCGCCCGAGTTTCCCGGAAATGCCGACAATGCAGACGCGCTTCATGGCGTTGCTCCCGCAGCTGACCGCGCCAGAGCGGCAAGGCGCGACGGCCTGCATGGTACTCTTCGCGTGGCCCCGACCGCAAGCCTTGCGCGCGCGGGCTGAGCCCCGGCCTCAGGCCTCTTCCAGCCCGAAAGTGTCGTGCAGCGCCTGCACGGCCAGTTCCATGTATTTCCGGTCGATAAGAACCGAAATCTTGATTTCCGAGGTGGCGATGACCTTGATGTTGACGTTTTCCGCCGCCAGCGCCTTGAACATCGCCGCCGCAACCCCCGCGTGACTGCGCATGCCGATGCCGACCACCGAAACCTTGGCGACGTCGGTATCTTCGATCAGGTCGTCATAGCGGATGAGACCCGCGGCACGGGCCTCTTCCATCGCCTTGCGGGCGCGCAGTACCTGGTTGACCGGGCAGGAAAAGGTCATGTCGGTAACGGCAATTGCCCTGCCGCCTTCGGTCTTCTCCGAGATGTTCTGCACGATCATGTCAACGTTCACTCCCGCCTCCGCGAGCGCGCCAAAGATGGCGGCGGCGATGCCGGGGCGGTCTTCGACGCTGAGCAGGGTCATTTTGGCCTCGTCGCGCGAGTAGGCGACGCCGGAGACGACTTTCGATTCCATGATTTCATCCTCGTCGCAAACTAGAGTGCCGGAGTTTTCATCGGTGTCATCAAAGGACGACAGCACCCGCAGCCGCACCTTGTAGCGCATGGCAAGCTCGACCGAGCGGGTTTGCAGCACCTTGGCCCCCAGCGAGGCAAGTTCCAGCATTTCCTCGTAGGCGATCCGGTCAAGCCTGTGTGCTTTGGTGGTGATGCGCGGGTCGGTGGTATAGACGCCATCAACATCGGTATAGATGTCGCAACGTTCGGCGTTGAACGCAGCGGCAAAGGCAACCGCCGTGGTGTCTGACCCGCCGCGCCCAAGCGTGGTGATGCGCCCCTCGGCGCTCAGGCCCTGAAAGCCCGCGACCACGGCCACCTTCATGCCCTCGGCAAACTTGGTGTCGATATTGTCGCGCGGGATCGAGGTGAACCGGGCCGCGGAATGCGCGCTCGTGGTGTTGATCGGCACCTGCCAGCCTTGCCAGCTGCGGGCGGGAACATCCATTTCCTGCAAGCTGAGCGCCATCAGCCCGGCGGTGACGTTTTCGCCCGACGAGACGACCGCATCATATTCGCGCGCGTCAAAGAGCGGCGAGGTCTGCTCGACCCAGCCAACCAGCTCGTTGGTCTTGCCCGACATGGCGGAAACGATGACGATCACGTCATAGCCACGTTCCACCTCGCGCTTGACCTTGGCGGCCGCATTCCTGATGCGCGCAAGGTCGGCCACCGAAGTGCCGCCGAATTTCATCACCAGAAGCGGCATGGATACCCCCTGAAACCGCCTGCCCAACCCGCGCGTTTCTTATGCGGCGGCGGGGGCAAGGGCAAGGGGAATGGCGAAGGGGCACCTCGCGAAGGCCGGGGGCCCGCCCCCGGACTCCCGGGGGTATTTTTTGCAAAGAAGAAGTGCTCAGAAAGGGATCGCCTTGCCGTCCCAGCCTTCAAAGCAGCCCGTGCTCGACAGGTTGAGCGCGGCGAAACGCGCGGCCAGACCCGCAGCCGAGGCTTCGGCGGTGATTTCTGCCCCGTGCCCGCCCATGTCGGTCTTCACCCAGCCGGGGTGATAGACGCCGACCGCGATGCCCTCGGGCGCAAGGTCCACCGCAAGGTTGCGGCCAAGATTGAGCGCCGCCGCCTTCGAGGCGCGGTAGATGTAGGAGCCGCCCGGGGCGCGGGCCTGCGAGGCCATTTGCGAAGAGATGATGGCGATCTTGCCCTGCCCCGCGCGCAGATTTGGCAGCAGGCTCTGGATCGTCAGAAACACCCCGGTCACGTTGGTCGCCAGCGCCACCGACCAGAGCGCGGCGGGGTAGCCGTCATTCAGGTTCTGGCCCTTGTCGGGGTAAACGCCGGCGTTGCAGACCAGCAGCGACAGCGGCTTGCCCGCCAGCCGTCGCGCCAGCCGCGCGTGGCTTTCGGGATCGGTCACCTCGAGCCGTTCGAGCCCGGTGCCGGGCTTGCGAGCGGTGCCGAACACTGCCCGCCCTTCGGCCCGGTAATGGGCCAGTAGCGCGGCTCCGATGCCGCGGTTGGCACCGGTGACAAGAATGCTCATCTGCCTCTCCGCATGGGTTGTTCTGCCTCACTGTGCCGATTGCGGGGGCGCTTGCAAGGGGGCGCGACGACGCGCCTCAGTTGGTCTTTCGGCGTGGCAGGAATGGCAGTGGCGCAACCGGCACGCCATCTTCCAGCAGCGCGCGCGCCTCCTCAAGCCTCGCCTCGCCATGGATCGGGCGCTCCGGAAGCGCGCCATCGTGCATGGCGCGAGCCTCGGCGGCGAAGTTGAGCCCGACATAATCCGAGTTCTCCTCAACCTGGCGGCGCAGCGCCGCCAAGGCGGTTTCAAGTTCGCTCGCGGCAGTGCTGAGCGCGCCCTTGGCGGCTGCGTCCGGGGGTTCCCGTGACGCCTGCAACGCGGGGGCCATCAGCGACTTTGCAACATCAGCCGAACCGCAGAGCGCGCAGGCAAGGCGGCCCTCGGCGCGCAGCCGCTCGAAGCCTTCTGCCGAGGCGAACCAGCTTTCGAAGCTGTGCTCCCTGTCGCATTTGAGCGTGTAGCGGATCATTGCCAGCCCCGGTCGCGGCGCGCGACCCATGTGCAAGAGATATTCCCGGGCCATGGAAATGCAAGCGTCTGCGGTTGCAACTGCTTCGGTCCAAATATCCCCGGGGGGTGCGGGGGGCGGGCCCCCCGCCAGCTTCCGCTTGCCTCGCGCCCCGATCCGGGGGCTAATCGGCGAAACCGGGGGGGGGCAGATGGAAAACTACGATTACATCATCGTCGGTGCCGGCTCGGCAGGATCGGTGCTGGCAAACCGGCTCAGCGCCGATCCGCGCATCCGGGTGCTGCTGCTTGAGGCGGGCGGGCGCGACAATTACCACTGGATCCACATTCCGGTGGGCTACCTTTACTGCATCGGCAACCCGCGCACCGACTGGTGCTTTTCCACCGAGGCCGAGCCGGGGTTGAACGGGCGCAGTCTGGGCTACCCGCGCGGGCGGGTGCTGGGCGGATGTTCGTCGATCAACGGCATGATCTACATGCGCGGACAGGCGGCGGATTTTGACGGCTGGGCACAGGCGGGCTGCACCGGCTGGGGCTGGGACGATGTGCTGCCGCTTTATCTTGCGCAGGAGGATCACCATGCCGGTGCCAGCGACCTTCACGGCGCGGGCGGCGAGTGGCGGGTGGAACGCGCGCGGGTGCGCTGGCAGGTGCTCGACGCCTTTCTGGAGGCCGCCGAACAGGCCGGAATTCCACGCATCGCCGATTTCAACCGTGGCGACAACGAGGGAGCGGGATACTTTGAGGTCACCCAGCGGCGCGGTATCCGCTGGACCACCGCCAAGGCATTTCTGCGCCCGGCGATGGCGCGGCCCAACCTGCGGGTGCTGACCGGGGCGCAGGCCGAGCGGCTGATCCTTGAAGGCGGCGAGGCGCGCGGGGTTGTGGTGCGCCACGAGGGGGTTTCGCGCAGCTTCACCGCCCAGCGCGAGGTGGTGCTTTCGGCGGGTGCCATCGGCACGCCGCAACTGCTGGAGCTTTCGGGCATTGGCCGCGGCGATGTGCTGGCGGCGGCGGGAATCGCGCCTCTGGTCGAGGTGCCGGGGCTGGGCGAGAACCTGCAAGACCATTTGCAACTGCGCCTCGCCTTCAAGGTGCGGGGGGTGAAAACCTTGAACACGATGGCGAATTCTCTCTGGGGCAAGGCGATGATCGCCGCCGAATATGCGCTGAACCGGTCGGGGCCGATGTCGATGTCACCCAGTCAGGCGGGGATCTTCACCCGATCCGGGCCCGAGAAGGCGACCCCGGACCTCGAGTTTCACATCCAGCCGGTCAGCCTCGACAAATTCGGCGAGGGCCTGCATCCGTTCCCGGCGATGACCGCGAGCGTGTGCAACCTGCGCCCCGAAAGCCGTGGCTCGGTGCATGTGACCAGCCCCGACTTTCGCGCCGCCCCGGCGATTGCGCCGAACTATCTTTCGACCGAGGCGGATCGCGCGGTGGCGGCAACTTCGATCCGGCTGGCCCGGCGCATTGCCGCGCAGCCCGCCTTTCAGCGCTTTCACCCGGAAGAGTTCCGGCCCGGCCCCGGCTTCCAGACCGAGGCAGAGCTGGTGCGCGCGGCGGGCGACATCGGCACCACGATCTTTCATCCGGTGGGCACTGCGCGGATGGGGGCGGATGCGGGATCGGTGGTGGACCCGCGCTTGCGGCTGCGCGCGGTCGGGCGGCTGCGGGTTGCCGACGCCTCGGTAATGCCCACCATCACCTCGGGCAATACCGCGGCCCCGACCATGATGATCGCTGAAAAGGCGGCACGAATGATACTGGAGGATGCAAAAGCATGACCGCCTTTGCCTTTCACACCGCCAGGTCGGTGCTGTTCCGGCCCGGCGGCGCAGCGGACCTCGGGCCGCTGGCCGGGGCGCTGCTTGGCCCGCGGGTGCTGTTTGTAACCGACCCCGGAATTCGGCGGCTGGGGCTGGCCGAGGCGGCGCTGGCCTCGCTTGGGCCTGGGGTCACGATCTTTGCCGAGGCCGAGGCCGACCCCTCGCGTGAGACCTTGCTGGCAGCGGTCGCGGCCGGGCAGGGGGCGACGGGCGTGGTCGGCTTTGGCGGTGGCTCGGCGATGGACGTGGCCAAGCTGGCGGCGTTGCTTCTGGGGTCTGGCGAGCCGCTGGATGCCGCCTGGGGCGTGGGCAACGCCAAGGGGCCGCGGCTGCCGCTGGTACTTGTGCCGACCACCGCGGGCACCGGGTCGGAGGTGACACCGGTGGCGATCATCACCGTGGGTGCCGAGGAAAAGCGCGGTGTTTCCGCGCCGGTGCTTCTGCCCGATCTGGCGTTGCTTGACCCCGAGTTGACGCTGGGCCTGCCCCCGGCCATCACCGCCGCCACCGGAATCGACGCGATGGTGCACGCGATCGAGGCTTACGCGACGGTCAATCCGAACGCCAACCCGATCTCGAAGCTGCTGGCGCGCGAGGCGCTGCGGCTGCTTGGGGCCAATATCGAAACGGCGGTGCGGCGGGGCGGCGACGTGATGCGCGCGGGGCGATGCTCATGGGGGCGATGCTGGCCGGGCAGGCCTTCGCCAATGCTCCGGTTGCGGCGGTGCATGCGCTTGCCTACCCGTTGGGCGGCATTTTCCACATTCCGCACGGGCTTTCGAATGCGCTGGTGCTGCCGCAGGTGTTGGCGTTCAACGCCCCGGTGGCGGGCGGCGTCTATGCCGAGATTGCCGCCGACGCCTTCCCGGATCTGGCCGCCATCGAGGGCGGTCAGGCGCGATGCACGGCCTTCATCGAAGCGCTGGCGGGGCTTCGTGCCCGCCTCGACCTGCCGTCCCGTCTTCGCGAGGCGGGGGTGCCTGCCGGGGCCTTGCCGCGGCTTGCGGCCGAGGCGATGAAGCAGACGCGGCTGCTGGTCAACAACCCCCGGCCAGTGACCGAGGCCGATGCGCTGGCGATGTACCGTGCGGCGTGGTGAGGCTTTTCACGCGTGGACATTTTGGCAACCCATTGCAATTGCTTGGAGTCGCGTGTTCACATCAGGGAAATTTCAAGGTTTGGCGCAGGCCGTCTGAGGCGGTTCAAACCCGGCAAACGCTGCGGGGGAAAGTGGTGGCGAGGGGGGGACTCGAACCCCCGACCCCGTGATTATGAGTCACGTGCTCTAACCAGCTGAGCTACCTAGCCACTCGGGGCGGTGGGTAGTGCGCGCGGGCGGAGCCGTCAAGAGGAAACTCCGCGCGGCACGAGCCTTGCGGCCTTGACGGCGCACGCGACCCGGCACAAGCATGGCACGAACAAGAAAGAGGTGAATCCCGTGTCAGCCGCGCCCTACGATATCTTCATCATCGGCGGCGGCGTGAACGGCTGCGGCATTGCCCGAGATGCCGCGGGGCGCGGCCTGCGGGTGGCTTTGGCGGAAATGGGCGATCTGGCGCAGGGCACCTCGTCGGCCTCGACCAAACTTTTCCACGGCGGGTTGCGCTATCTGGAATTTCTTGAACTGCGGCTGGTGCACGAGGCCTTGACCGAGCGCGAGGTGTTGCTGGTGGCGATGCCGCATATTGCGCGGCCGATGCGCTTTGTGCTGCCCACGCATCCGATGATGCGCTTTGCCGGCGGCACCCCGATTTCGACGCTGCTTGGGCTGACGATGCCGTGGATGCGTGGCCGCCGCCCGGCCTGGGTGATCCGGGCCGGGCTGTTCCTTTATGACCATATGGGCGGGCGCAAGATCCTGCCCGGCACCCGCAAGATCGACCTGCACAGCGACCCGGCGGGGGCGGTGCTGAACCCGAAGTTCACCGACGCCTTTGAGTATTCCGATTGCTGGGTGGACGATTCACGGCTTGTGGTGCTGAACGCGCGCGATGCGGCGGCGCGCGGGGCACAGGTGATGGTGCGCGCCCGCGTGGTGCATGCCGAGCGCGAGGGCAACCACTGGCGGATCGTCACCGAGGGCGAAGCGGGGCGGCAGGAACACCTTGCCCGCGCGCTTGTCAATGCCGCAGGGCCCTGGGTGGCGGAGGTGATGGGCAGCGCGCTGGGCGTGCGCTCGGGCGAGGGGGTGCGGCTGGTGCGCGGCAGCCATATTGTCACCCGGCGGCTCTTCGATCACAACCGCGCCTATTTCTTTCAGGGAGAAGACGGGAGGATTGTCTTTGCGCTGCCCTTTGAGCAGGATTTCACCCTGATCGGCACCACCGACCTTGACCATCAAGGCGACCCCGGCGAGGCAGTCTGCACCGATGCCGAGCAGGACTATCTGTGCGCTTTCGCCTCGAAATACTTCGCGCAGCCGGTGACGCGCGCGCAGATTGTCTGGACCTATTCCGGGGTGCGCCCGCTTTATGACGATGGCGCGAAATCGGCGACCCAGGCGACGCGGGATTATGTGCTTTCGCTCGATGCGGGTCCGGGGGCACCGCTGCTGGAGGTGTTCGGCGGCAAGATCACCACCTATCGCAAGCTGGCCGAGGCGGCGCTGGCGAAGATCGCGCCGGGCCTGGGCGGCATCGCCGACAACTGGACCGCGCGGGTGCCGCTGCCGGGGGGCGATTTTCCGCATGACGGGGTCGCGGCGCTGACCGGGGCGCTGATCGCCGACTACCCGTTCCTCACCCCCGCATGGGCGGCGCGGCTGGTGCATGCCTACGGCACCGAGGCGCGGCGGATTCTGGCCGGGGCAAAGACCGCCGCTGCGCTAGGTCGCGATTTTGGCGGCAGCCTGACCGAGGCCGAGCTGCGCTGGCTGATGGCAGAGGAGTTTGCGCGCAGCGCCGAGGATGTGCTCTGGCGGCGCTCGAAACTGGGGCTGCGGCTTGACACCGGTCAGGTGGCGGCGCTGGCGGAGTTCATGGGGGCGGTATGAGCGGTTATGTGCTGGCGATTGATCAGGGCACCACGTCGAGCCGGGCGATGCTGTTTGACGCGGGCTTGCAGCTGCGCGAGGCGGCGCAGCAGGAGTTCGCGCAGCACTACCCGGCACCTGGCTGGGTGGAGCATGATCCCGAGGATATCTGGTCCAGCGTGGTTTCCTGTGTGCGCGCGGTGCTGGAAAAGGCGGGGCTTGCGGCGCGCGATGTTGCCGCGATCGGAATAACCAACCAGCGTGAAACGACAATAGTCTGGGACCGTGCCAGCGGGCGCGCAATCCACAATGCCATCGTCTGGCAAGACCGCCGCACGGCACCGCTCTGTGCCGCCCTGCGCGAGGAGGGGCTGGAATCCGAGGTGCGGCGGAAGACCGGGCTGCTCATCGACCCCTATTTCTCGGCGACCAAGCTGGCGTGGGTTTTGGAAAACGTGCCGGGCGCGCTGGCGCGGGCAGAGACGGGGGCACTGGCCTTCGGCACGGTGGACAGTTTCCTGATCTGGCGGCTGACCGGCGGCAGGGTGCATGCGACCGATGCCACCAACGCGGCGCGAACGATGCTTTACGACATCCGCGCCGGGGGCTGGGACGCGGCACTTTGCGCCCGCCTCGGGGTGCCGATGGCGATGCTGCCCGAGGTGCGCGACAGCGCGGCCGATTTTGGCATGACCGAACCGGGGCTGTTCGGCGGGGCGATCGGCATTCGCGGGGTGGCGGGAGATCAGCAGGCGGCGACGGTGGGGCAGGCCTGTTTTCTGCCGGGAATGCTGAAGGCGACCTATGGCACCGGCTGCTTTGCGCTCTTGAATACCGGTGCCGAACTGGTGGAAAGCCGCAACCGGCTGCTGGGCACCATTGCCTATCAGCTCAACGGCGCGCCCACCTATGCGCTTGAAGGCTCGATCTTCGTGGCCGGGGCGGCAGTGCAATGGTTGCGCGACGGGCTGAAGCTGATCGGTGCTGCGGCGGAAACGCAGGCGCTGGCAGAGGCCGCCGACGCCGCGCAAGAGGTGGTGCTTGTGCCCGCCTTCACCGGGCTTGGTGCCCCGCATTGGGCCCCCGAGGCGCGCGGCGCGGTGTTCGGCCTGACCCGCAATTCCGGCCCTGCCGAGCTGGCCCGCGCGGCGCTTGAAAGCGTCGGCTACCAGACGCGCGACCTCTTGCAGGCGATGCGGGCGGACTGGGGCGGCATTGGCCAGGCGGTGCTGCGCGTCGATGGCGGCATGACGGCATCGGACTGGACGATGCAGTTTCTCGCCGACATTCTCGGGGCTCCGGTGGACCGGCCAAGACTGCTCGAAACCACAGCGCTCGGTGTCGCCTGGCTCGCCGGAATGCAGGTCGGCATCTGCGCCGGACAAAAGGAATTTGCCGAAAGCTGGTTGGCAGAGCGCCGCTTTGCCCAATCCATGCCCGAACCGGAGCGGGCGCGCAGATATGCGCGCTGGCAGCGCGCGGTGGCCGCGACGCTGGCGTTCTGAACGCCGGGCACCGTTTCTTCTTCGCAAAAATACCCCGCGGGGGTCCGGGGGTGTGAAGCCCCCGGGCGCGTGCCGCGCGCGGGCCGGGGCGCTGCCCCCGGACCCCCGGGGTATGTGGGCGAAAAAGAAGCGCGGGGTGGTGGCTTTCAACTGCGCTGCGGCTGTGGCAGGGTCGCGCGGGTTTGGATAACTGACCGGGAGGCGGCGGATGCGCAGGGTAAGATTGGGGCAGAACGGGCCAGACGTATCGGCGATCTGCCTTGGGTCGATGACCTGGGGCACCCAGAACAGCGAGGCCGAAGGCCATGCGCAGATCGACCGGGCATTGGCTTGCGGGATCGACTTCATCGACACCGCCGAGATGTATCCGGTCAACCCGGTGCGCGCCGAAACCGTGGGTCGCACCGAGGAGATCATCGGCTCGTGGATCGCCCAAAGCGGGCGGCGGCGCGATGTGGTGCTGGCAACCAAGCTTACCGGCGTGGGGTCGAGCGCGGTGCGCGCTGGTGCCCCGATCAGCCCGGCGGCAATAAGGGCAGGGGTCGAGGCCTCGCTGCGGCGGCTGCGGACAGACCATATCGAGCTTTACCAGTTTCACTGGCCGAACCGCGGCAGCTATGCGTTTCGCCAGCATTGGTCCTTTGACCCTTCAGGGCAGAGCCGCGAGCGGAACCTTGCCGACATGCGCGCCTGCCTTGCCGAGGTTTCAAAGATGCAGGCCGAGGGCAAGATCGGCCATTTCGGGCTTTCCAACGAATCCGCCTGGGGCATGGGGCAATGGCTGATGCTGGCCGAGGCAGGGGTGGGGCCGCGGGCGATCAGCATTCAGAACGAATATTCGCTGCTCTGCCGCGCTTATGATACCGATCTGGCGGAACTGGGGGTGAACGAGGCGGTCACCCTGTTGGCCTATTCGCCGCTTGCGGCGGGGCTGCTGACCGGGAAATATGCGCCCGACGCGCCGCCGCCGCCCGGTTCGCGCGCGACGCTGCACCCGCATCTGAGCGGGCGCATCACGCCGCGTGTCTGGGGCGCGATTGATGCCTATCACGCGATCGCCCGGGACGCCGGGCTTGACCCGGTGCAGATGGCGATTGCCTGGGTGATGCAGCGGCCATTTCCGGTGCTGCCGATCATCGGCGCGACCAGCGTTGCGCAGCTTGATCTGGCGCTCGGGGCCGCTGATCTGGTGTTGCCCGCCGAGGTGCTGGCCGCAATCGGGAAGGCGCACAAGGCGCATCCGATGCCGTTCTGAAGGGGAAATGATGCGGTTTGCCTTTGCCTTGATATCGGTGCTGGCGCTTCTGGCGGTGGTGAGCTGCAAGCCGGGGGCGACACCCGGCCTGCCGCCGGTGGGCACGGCCGCGGTTGCAGCCGAGCGCGCCGCCTGCGAGGCCCGCGGCGGCAGCCTGCGCGCGTTGGGGGCAAGCCTGATGTTCTGCCAAAGACAGACCGGCGACGCGGGCAAGGCCTGCGCCCGCGCCGATGACTGCGAAGGCGTCTGTCTGGCACGGTCGCGCAGTTGCGCACCGCTGACCCCGTTGGCGGGGTGCAATGATATTCTGACCTCGGCGGGCACGGTGGTCAGCGAATGTCTGCAATGACCCGCGCGCTGGGCCTGTCGTTGCTGCTTTTTGCACTTGTCGGCTGCGCATCGCAGACGGTGCCGCGCCGCGACCCCGCGGTACGCATCGCCTCGGTCATGGCTTTTGACGCGGCCCGGTTTGCCGGGCGCTGGCAGGTCGCGGCAAGCCATGTGCCGGGCTGCGCCGGGGCCGAGATGGTCTGGGCGGCGCAGGGCGGGGGCTTTGCGATTTCGGGCAGCGACTGCACCGGCACCGCTCCGGCACCGCTTCTGGCGGAGGCGTGGCTGCGCGGGCCGGGGGCGCGGATCGAGGCTGCGGGCAAAGCCTTTGGCGGCGATCCGGTCTGGGTGCTCTGGGTCGATCAGGACTATCGCGTAGCGGTGCTTGGCACCCCGTCCGGGCGCTGGGCGATGATATTGGCGCGGCCCGGTGCGGCGCGGGGCGACCTGATGGTGGCGGCGCGCGAGGTGCTGGCGTTCAACGGCTATGACCTTGCGCAACTGGCAGGTGCGCGGTGAGCCTTTGGGTGGCGATCACGATTTTCGCGGCGCTGGTGCAGACCTTGCGCTTCATGCTGCAAAAACAGCTCAAGGGCGTCGGGCTTTCGACCGGTGGGGCCACCTTTTCGCGGTTTCTCTTTGGCGCGCCGCTGGCGGCAATGGCGGCGGCGGCGACGCTGCTGGCGACCGGAACGGGCCTGCCCATGCCCGGTACGCGGTTCTGGGCCTTTGCGCTGGCGGGTGGCGCGGCGCAGGTGGCGGCGACTTTTCTGACGGTGGCGCTGTTTTCTCTGCGCAATTTCGCGGTTGGTGTGGCATTCACCAAGACCGAGACGCTGCAAGTTGCGGTGTTTTCGTTGATCGTGCTTGGCGAGCCGGTCAGCGGTCTTGGCTGGCTGGCAATCGGGGTCGGCTTTCTCGGCGTGCTGGCGCTGTCGCACCGGCCCGGCGGCGGTGGAATCATCAGCCGTGCTGCGGTTTACGGAGTGCTGGCGGGCGGGCTGTTCGGCATTTCGGCAATTGGCTACCGGGGTGCCACGCAGGAGCTGTTGCCGCTTGGCTTTTTTAGCCGCGCGATCGTCACGCTGGCTGTGGTCACCTTCGCGCAATCGCTTGGCATGGCGCTTTTTCTGCGGCTGCGGGAGCCGGGTGAGCTTGGCCGAGTTGGGCGGGCGTGGCGGCGGACTTTGTGGGTAGGGGTTACCGGGGTGGTCGGGTCGGCGGGCTGGTTCACCGCCTTTGCGCTGCAAAACGCTGCCTATGTGCGCGCACTCGGGCAGGTGGAGATTGTCTTTACGCTGGCCGTCTCGGCGCTGGTGTTTCACGAAAAGCTGCGGCTGCGCGAAGCGGTCGGCATCGGGCTGGTGGTGTTCAGTCTGGTCGGCATCGTGCTGGGGGCTGCGCCATGATCGGGATTGCGGTTCTGGTGGCACCGAGTTTTCTGCTGATTGCGGTCGGCTATGCGGCGCGGCGGCTGCTGCCGGCGGCGGAGTTCTGGAACACGCTCGACAAGCTGGTGTACTGGCTGCTGATCCCGGCGCTGTTTCTGGCCAAGATTTCGAGCGCAGATCTTGGCTCGTCGCCGCTTGGCGCGTTTGCAGCGATCCTTTACGCAGGCTTTTTCGGGGCGCTGGCTTTCGGCTGGGTGGCGCAGCGGCTGATCGGGCTTGCGCCCGCGCAGGGCAGCGATGTGGTGCAGGGGTCGGGGCGGTTCAATACCTTTCTGGGTCTCGCGATTGCCGGGGCGCTTTATGGGCCTGCGGGGTTGCAGGCAGGGGTGCTTGGCTCGGCATTGCTGGTGCCGGTGGTGAATGTGAGCGTGGTGACCGTGCTTGCGGCGATGCTCGGTCAGCGGGGTAGCGGCTCGCGGTTCTTCCGCACGCTTGGCGAGCTGGCGCGCAACCCGTTCATTCTGTCGATCCTCGCGGGGCTTGCGTTTAATCTGGCGGGGCTGAAACAGGTTCCGGTGCTGCATGACACGGCGGACATGCTGGGGCAGGCGGCGTTGCCGATCATGCTGCTTGCGGTCGGGGCGAACCTGCAGCTGCGCGGCATCGGCGGGGCCTGGGGGCCTGTGGCGCTGGCGGCTTTTGGCAAGCTGGTGGTGTTTCCGTTGCTGGTGCTGGCCGCCATTGCGCTGATCGAGCCGCCGCAGTTGGTGGCGCAAGTTGCGATCATCTACGCGGCGCTGCCGGTGGCGGCCTCGGCCTATGCCTTGGCGCGGCAGATGGGCGGCGATGCCGAACTGATGGCGGCGATGATTTCGGTGCAGACGGCGCTGGCTTTTGTGACGCTTCCCGCCACGCTGGCGCTGGCAGGCTGGCTTTACTGAAGCCTGCGAAAGGTCGAATACGCGCCCGCATTATCGAAAAACGGCACGTTCTCAGGGCGCGGCCGAGTGCCACCGTTGCGTGCCAGCAGGGCTGCAACCTCTGCCACTGCGACTTCGGTGATGAACGGCAGGTTGAGCCGCCGTGCCTCGGCAAGTGCCACCCAATGCAGGTGCGAAAGCTCGTCACAGGCGCGCGAGAAATCATCTGCGTCGCCGTGCACCGCGTCAGCATCGGCCAGAAAGAAGCGCGCATCAAAGCGGCGCGGGCGGCCGGGCGGGGTGATGGCGCGAAAGACGAAGGTCAGCGCCGAGGCATCGGGCAAAAGGCCCGCATCGACAAATCCCTGCCAGTCGCGCGGCACCGGCCCAGGCCAGCGGCCCGGTGCCCCAAGCATGAGGCCGGTTTCCTCCCAAAGTTCGCGCACCGCAGCGGCGGCAAGCGCCCCGGCAAGTTCGGCGGGCGCACGTTCGGCAAGCCGTGCGGCGCAAGCGGGGTTGAGCGGTGCTGCAAAGGGTACGGCGGCGTCGCCCACATCGACCGCGCCGCCGGGAAAGACGTATTTTGACGGCATGAAGGCCGCTCCGGCACCGCGCATTCCCATCAGCACCTGTGGCCCCTCGGGCGCGCGCCGCACCAGCAGGAGTGTCGCGGCGTCGCGGATGCGCAGGGGGGCGTCGGCTGCGCGCTCAGACATGGTGCGACTCGGCTTTGCCAAAGCCGTGCATGCGGCGCGACCACTGGATGCCGACCATCATGCCCTTGAAGCGCGGCAGCAGCGCTAGCGACAATGACACTGCTGCCACCGCGAAAAACGTCATCAGCAGCAGCGGCGAGGGGCGCCAGTGTACAAACACCGCCAGAAGCGTCGGCGCGACGATATGGCCGACAACAAGGATGGTCAGATAGGCGGGCCCGTCATCGGCACGCGCGTGCGACAGGTCTTCGCCACAGACCGGGCAAGTGGGGCGCAGCCGCAGATAGCCCTGCAACAACCGCCCCCTGCCACAATTCGGGCAGGCACCGAAAAAGCCCCGGCGCAGCGCGCGGCCTAGCGGGCGATCATCAACAGGGGCGGGCAGCGGCATTGGGATTCCCTCGGCTTACTCGATCCCCTTATTCCGCGAATTGAAGTGGGATAAAAGCCGCCTTTCGCGCTGCGACGGAATCCGGTACCGCGCGCGTTTCAACTGCATCGGGTGGTGGGAGAGCCGCCGGGAGCAACAGGGGACCGCATGATGACCTACAAGAGCTTTATCACTGCCGCAATCGTCACCGTGACCGGGCTTGCCTTTGCCATGCCGGTGCTGGCGCAGCCTGCGGTGCCCGCTGCGCCGCTGGCCCGGCCCGTGCTTTTCGACTTTGCCAAGCTTGATGCGAATGCCGACGGCAAGGTAACGATGGACGAGATCACCGCGGCGCGCGACGCGGCGGTGAAGGCGCTTGATGCCAATGGCGATGGCAAGATCGACGCGGCGGAGCTGACCGCCTACCGCATGGCCGATGCCGAGGCCCGCGCCAAGGCGCAGATCGCGGCGCTTGATACCGATGGCGATGGCGCGCTTTCGGCGGCCGAGCTTGCGGCGCGCCAGATCGTGCAGATGCCCGCGACCATGCCGCAGGCGATGTTCGACCGGGTTGATACCGACAAGGATGGCGCGATCAGCCAGGCCGAATTCGATGCCGCAAAGGCGCTTGTGCGGTCTCGCAGCTTCAACATGCGCGGTGACAATTTCCGCGTTGACGCCCTGCGCGGCAAGAATCCGCGCGGCCGGAATGACCGCAACCAGCACGACAATCACCGCGGCAATCAGGGCAACAGCGGCGGCTGGATGCCGTTCTGGCACCGCTGAGATGTGACCGGGCCCGCTGGGCGGGCTGCCGCCCGGCGGGGGTTTGCATTCAAGGCGCATAGGCGATAGGCCTCGGGGGCAATGTCGATGGCGTTTGACGCAAGCTCGCAGGCCTCGGATGAGGTGCTTCTGGTCCTCTACGGCAACGGGGACCGGGGGGCTGCGCGGGCGCTGGCGCTGCGCTTCACCCCGCTGGCGCTGCGCGTTGCCGCGCGGATGCTGGGCGACAGGGCCGAGGCCGAGGATGTGGCGCAAGAGGCGATGCTGCGGCTTTGGCGCGTTGCGCCGGAGTGGCGGCAGGGCGAGGCGCGGGTTTCGACCTGGCTTTACCGGGTGGTGGCGAATCTGTGCACCGACCGGTTGCGTCGTCGCCGCGGGGTCGGGCTTGACGAGATCGCCGAGCCCGAAGACGGCACGCCGGGCGTGGTCGAGCGGATGATCGATACCGACCGCGCCAGCGCGCTGCAAGATGCGCTGGATGCGCTGCCCGAAAGGCAGCGGCAGGCTGTGGTGCTGCGGCATCTGGAGGGGCTTACGAACCCGGAGATTGCCGCCGTGATGCAGATCGGCGTCGAGGCGGTCGAAAGCCTGACGGCGCGGGGAAAACGGGCGCTTGCCGCGCTGTTGGCGGGGCAGCGGGATGAATTGGGGTATGGCCATGGCTGACAGGAACCACCAGGCAGACGAACTCGACACGCTTCTCGCAGCGGCATCGCGCGAGTTGCCCGAACTGCCGCCGGCGTTGCTGGCGCGGGTGCTGGAGGATGCCGAG
Organism: Phaeovulum sp.; assembly: GCF_030684035.1. GTDB lineage: Bacteria > Pseudomonadota > Alphaproteobacteria > Rhodobacterales > Rhodobacteraceae > UBA6213. The sequence continues at coordinate 18,825 of NZ_JAUXPI010000064.1, forward strand.
GCGGAGCTTGCGGCGCGCGCCGCGCCGCGCTTGCCCATGGCCGCATCGCGCCCCGCTGCGGTAACGGGCGGCATTCTGGCCGACCTGCTGGCGCTGATCGGTGGCTGGCGCGCGATCAGCGGCCTTGCAACCGCGACCATTGCCGGGGTCTGGATCGGCTTTGCCGGGCTGGGCACGCTTTCGGTTACCGCCGCCGATCTGCTGGGCGTAAGTTCGGATACGCTGGTGACGTTCAATCTGCTGCCGGGCGATGATGTGTTCGCGCTGGCGATGGGGCTGGAGGATACCGAATGACCGACACGCTGCCGCCCACCACTCCTCCTGCCGCGACGCCCCCCGCACCAGCCAGCGGCGGTGCAAGCCGAAGCGCGCGGGCGCTGCTGATCGGCTCGCTGGCGGTCAACCTGCTGCTGTTGGGCATCCTTGCAGGGGGTGCGATCAGCATTGCGCGGCACGCACCACGGCCGGTTATTTCGGATATCACGCTTGGCACCTTTACCGCGGCGCTTTCGCCCGAAGACCGCGAGGCGCTTCGGCTTGCCGCCGAGGCCGAAAGCCTTGGCATCCGCGAAATGCACCGGGCTGCGGGCGAAGATTTCCGTGCACTGATCGCGGCAGTGCGGGCCGAGCCATGGAATGAAGCGGCCGCGCGCGTTGCGATAGCCGCCTATGGCTTGCGCGCGCAGGAACGGCTGGTCGCGGGCGAGCGGCTGATGCTGCAACGGCTGGCAGCGATGGGGCCTGCGGGGCGCCGTGCCTTTGCCGAGCGGCTGGAAGAAACGCTTCGCCGCGGTTTTCGCGCCGAGCGCGCCGCGCCGCCGCCGCGCGGGAACTGACCGGGGGCAGCGCTTCAACCCGCAGCGCGGGCGGTGCGCGCCTCAGGCCGCCGTGGCGCTGACCGTCACCTTGTTGCGGCCAAAGGCCTTTGACCCGAGCAGCGCGCGGTCGGCCTCGCCCATCAGCGCCTCGACCCCGGGGGCCAGCGCGGCACCGCCGCCCATTGCCAGCCCGATAGATACCGTTACCGAAATGCGGGTGATGCCATCGGCAAGCCGAACCGGGTCTTGCTCGACCAGGCGGCAGAGCCTTTCGGCGGCGATGCGCGCGGCTTCAAGCGTGGTTTCAGGCATTGCCACCAGAAATTCCTCGCCGCCGATCCGCGCCACCATATCGACATCGCGCAGGTTTGCAGTCAGGCGCGCGGCGATCTCGACCAGCACGGCATCGCCCGCAGCATGGCCCCAGGTATCGTTCACCGCCTTGAAGCGGTCGAGATCGAGCACCATCACCGCGAATTGCCGCCCGGTTTCGCGGGCCCGATCAGCGATCCGGGCCAGATGCGGCAGCGCGTAGCGGCGGTTGTAAAGGCCGGTAAGCGGATCGGTGACGGCCAGACGCAACCCGTCGGCGACCGACCTGCGCTGACGATCAGCCACCGCCTTGCGGCGCAGTTGCGCGCCGAGCCGCAGAGCCGCCTCCTGCGCATCTTCGACGCGGCTCAGATTGGCGGGCAGCAGATCGCTTGCGCCCAGGTCGAGCGCGACCGCCGCGGCTTCGCGCAACGCGCCCTCAAGCGCGATGCAGACGGTCGCGTGGCGGCTCGCCTGACGCGAGCGCAGCTCGGACATGAGCCGCAGCCCGTCACCCGCCCGCAAAAGGTTGGAATCGATGATGAAGCCGTCCGGCGCGGCTTGCCCGCCTGCCTCGGCCAGCGCCTCGTCGCGCGACATTACCGCAAGCTCGACATTGGCCAGATGCGGCACCAGTGCGCGCCGCCAACCCGCCGCCCTTTCGCGTGACGAACTGATCAGCGCCACCCGCGCCGGTGGTTCAAAGCCGGTGACGCTTTCGCCAAAGCCAAGCGCGCGGCAGGTGCTTTCGCGCAGCCGCAGCTCCTCATCGGTTTCGCGCGCCCGCAGCAGGCTTCGCAGCCGCGCGAGCAGCAGCAGCTCGTCAATCGGCTTGGCCAGAAAATCGTCGGCCCCGGCCTTGAGTGCCGCAATCCGGGTGGTGGCGTCGCTACTGGCGGCGAGCATGACCACCGGGATCGTGCGCAAGAGCGGGTCGGCGCGCAGGCGGCGGCAGACATCGATGCCGTTGATGTCGGGCAGTTGCACATCGAGAAGGATCAGGTCGGGCCGTTCGCTGCGCGCCAAACGCAGAGCGGTTTCGCCCGTTGCGCCCTGAATCGTCTCGTAGCAGGCGCCGGTGAGCTTGACCTTCAGCACGATTCGATTCGTCGCAACGCTATCCACGATCAGGATCTTTCCTGCCATGGCCTGGGCCTCTCCCTTTACTTCCGCAATCGTTGTGGTCATCCTTTGTTGGAAAAGGTTAATAAACTCTTTCCGCGAGCCAGAAGGACGGTGATGAACCGCAATTTCGCCGAAACCGTGGGCTTGCAGGCGCTCGGCTGGATCGCCGCGCGCGATGATCTGTTCGAGGCGTTTCTTGCTGCCAGCGGGGCGGCGGTGGCGGATCTGCGCAGCCGCGCGGCCGATCCGGCGTTTCTGGCGGCGGTGCTTGATTTTCTGCTGCAAAGCGACGCGACGGTGCTTGAATTTGCCGACGAGGCGGGGCTTGCCCCCGAGGCGGCGATGCAGGCGGCGGATGTGCTTGCCGGCGGCGCGGCGGCGCATTGGACATGAGTGCGGGCGTTTGCGCGCGGGCGGGAATGATATGACGGCACTGGCAGGGATTCTTTTCGACAAGGACGGCACCTTGTTCGATTTTCACGCCACCTGGAGTGTCTGGGCCGAGGGCCTGCTGGGCGAACTCGCGGAGGGGGATGCGGGCTTTGCGCGGCGACTTGGTGCGGCCATCAGCTTTCGCTTTGCCGATGCCACTGCGGGCGAGAAGGGCGGTTTTCTGCCCGCAAGCCCGGTGATCGCGGGCACCCCGGAGGTCATCGCCGACGCGCTTTTGCCGCATCTGCCGGGGCATGGCAGGGCAGAACTGGTGGCGCTGATGAATGCCCGCGCGGCGCTGGCCCCGCAGATGCCCGCGGTGCCGCTGCGGCCGCTGCTGGCGGGGTTGCGCGGGCGCGGGCTGCGGCTTGGGCTTGCCACCAACGATGGCGAGGCCCCGGCGCGGGCGCATCTGGCGGCGGCAGGGGTGACCGATCTCTTCGATTTCGTGGCGGGCTATGACTCGGGGCATGGTGCCAAGCCGGAGCCGGGGCAGCTTCTGGCCTTTGCGCGGGCCTTCGGCCTTGCCCCGGCGGCGGTGCTGATGGTGGGCGACAGCGCGCATGACCTCGTGGCAGGTCGGCGCGCCGGAATGCGCACGCTGGCGGTGCTGACCGGGCTTGCGAGTGCCGCCGATCTGGCCCCCCATGCCGATGCCGTCCTGCCCGACATCGGCGCGATTCCGGATTGGCTGGCCGGGCAGGGCGCTTGAGCCGCCACTGGCCTTTTGCAGCCCCTGCCGCTAGCCTTTGCGGGCAATGCGAACGGAGGCAATGATGCTGAAAGACCGGGTGCTGCATGTCCTTCTGGGAACGGCGGGCGGGCTGTCGGGCTGGCTTCTGGCCGAAATTCTTGCCGACCGGCTTCCGGATCGCGTGCTGCTGGTGCTTGCGGTGCTTGCCGTGGTGGGGTTTGGCGGCGCGCTGACGATGTTGGCCGAGCTTGGCTTGCGCGCGGCGCTCTTTGCTGCGGCGGTGCTCGCCCCGCCGGTGGCGGCGCTGGCGTTCTGGGGGGCGGGACGGTTTGCCTCGGTCGCTGAGTTCTTTGGCTCGGGGCATGTGGTGCTGGCACTGGCGGTGCTTGGCGCGGTGCCGGTGCCGTTCCTGATGGCGCGGCTTGCGGGCGGGCGCTGGGGCTGGTTCGACTATGCGACGCTGTTCACCCATTCGTGGAACGCGCTGGTGCGCATAGCCTCGGCGGCGGCCTTCGCCGGGGTTGTCTGGGTGGTTCTGCTGCTTTCGTCGGTGCTGCTCGATCTGGTCGGCGTCACGCATCTGGGCGAGGCGTTGCGCCAGCCGCTGGTGGCATGGCTGCTGACCGGCGGCGCGCTTGGGCTGGGGCTGGCGGTGGTGGCAGAGCTGGCCGACCTGCTTTCGCCCTATCTGTTGCTGCGGCTGCTGCGGCTTTTGGTGCCGGTGGTGCTGGCGGTGGTTGCGGTGTTCGTGGTGGTGCTGCCGCTGCGCGGCCTGAGCGAGCTTTTCGGCAACCTTTCCGCAGCGGCGGTTCTGATGGCGGCGGCGGCCGGGTCGGTGGCGCTGATCTCGATCGCGGTCGATCAGGCGGACGACGAGGCGGTGACCGGCTGGTTCCTGCCTGAATCGGCGCGGATACTGGCGGTGCTGGTGCCAATTCTCGGCGCGCTCTCGGTCTGGGCGGTGGTGCTGCGGGTCGGGCAATATGGCTGGACCCCGGGCCGGGTTTCTGCCGCGGCGGGGGCCGGGGTCAGTTTTGGCTATGGGGTGTTCTACGCCTATGCGGTGCTGCTTGGCACCGGCTGGATGGAGCGGATCCGCCGCGCCAATCTGGCAATGGCGCTGGCGCTGATCGGGCTGGCGGCGCTCTGGCTGACACCGCTCTTGAACGCCGAGGCGATATCCGTGCGCTCGCAGATGGCGCGCTTCGATGCGGGCGAAAGCGGCCAAGGCGCCCTGCCGCTCTGGGAGCTTGCGCATGACTGGGGCAGGCCGGGGCAGGCGGCGCTGGCGGAATTGCGCGCGCGCGCCGCCGAGCCGGGACAAGAGGCGCTGGCCGCGCGCCTTGCCGCGCTTGATGCCGCGACGAGCGACTGGCAGTTTGCGCAGTCGGCTGCGGCACCCGATGCCACGCTTGCACGCAACGCCGAGGTGCCGGTGCTGCCCGCCGGGAGGGCGATGCCCGAGGGGCTTTGGCAGGCGCTTGATACCGGCGCGCGGCAGGCGGTGCTGGAAGGTTGTGGCCGTGCCACCCCCGAGGGCGCGCCGGGTTGCCTGCTGGTGCTCGCCGATCTGGTCATGGCATGGCCGGGCGACGAGGCGGTGTTCCTGTTCGGGGCCGGGCCGGTAGCGCTTGCGGGTGCCGCGCAAAGCTATCGGCAAGATGGTGCAGGCTGGCAGGCGGCGGGCGACCTGCGGCTCCTTGGCGATGCGCCTGGCATCAGCGCCGCCGCAGCCATTGACCGGCTGCACGCTGAAGGGGTGAAGCTGGTACCAGCAGGCATTTTCGCGCTCGATATCGGCGGTTTGCCGGTGCTGCTCAGGCCCTGAGGCTGTTCGGGGTTCCTTAACGCCGCTTTGTTAGCCTGCTGCAACTTTTTGGAGCAGGGGCATGCACGGTCTTATCAACCGCTCGATCCAGCGCTTTTTGCGCGACACCTATGGCCCGGAGCTCTGGCAGACGGTGGCCGAAGCTGCGGCGGTGCCTGCCGCCGGGTTCGAGGCGATGCTGCAGTATGACGATGCGCTGACCGCCGCCATGCTCCGGGTCGCCGCCGACCGGCTTGGCAAACCGCAAGAGGCGTTGCTGGAAGACCTTGGCACCTATCTGGTGACGCTGGAGCCGCTCAGGCGGCTTCTGCGCTTTGGCGGTGTCGATTACGCTGATTTCCTGATGTCGCTGGAGGAACTGCCGGCGCGCGGCCGCATGGCGCTGCCGGAACTGGATCTGCCGCAACTGGCGCTTGCCGCTGCGGCGGAAGGGCGGCTGGTGCTGATGGTGCGGGCCGGGGTGCCGGGCTGGGGGCTGGTGCTCTCGGGGCTGCTGCGCGCGATGGCCGATGATTATGGCGCGCTGGCGCTGATTGAACTTGGCGCAGCAGCTGACGGGCAAGACCGCATTTCCGTTGACCTGCTTGACAGCCGCTTCGCCAGCGGTCGCCGTTTCGAACTGGCGCAGCCGGTGGCCTTGTGACCGCGCGCCCGATCCCCACCGCGATGCCCGATGTGTCTTTGTCGGCGCTCGGTCGGCTGATGCCGATGTTCCTCTGGATCGGCCCGGCTGGCGAGATCCGCGCGCTTGGGCCGACATTGGCAAAGATCTGCGGCGGCGCGGGATTGGTCGGCCATCCGTTTGCCGAGCATTTCATCGTTACCGGCGCGCATCAGTTCACCCTGCCCGGCGATTTGCGAATGTTGCCGGGCAGGCGGCTGCACCTCGCGCTACGGCGCGGCCCTGCGACCGGGCTGCGCGGGCTGGCCGTTGCGGTAGGTCCGGAAAGCGCGGGCGGGGTGTTCTTCAACCTCTCGTTTGGCGTCGGCATTGCCGGGGCGGTGCGCGAGCATGGCCTGACCGACGCCGACTTTGCGCCGACCGAACTGGCGATGGAGCTGCTTTATCTGCAAGAGGCGAAAACCGCGGTGATGGCAGAGCTTCGGGCGCTCAATGCCCGGTTGCAGGAGGCGCAGCGCGCCGCCGAGGCGCAGGCGCTGAGCGACCCGTTGACCGGGCTTGCCAATCGCCGGGCGCTGGAGCGTGAACTGGCGCGCGCCGCAGCCGAAACCCAGCGCAGCGGCACCCATTTTGCGCTGGCGCATATCGACCTCGACCATTTCAAGGCGGTCAACGATACGCTGGGCCATGCGGCGGGCGACCATGTGCTGGTCCATGCCGCCGAGGTGTTGCAGCTGGCAGCGCGGCGCAGCGATCTGGTGGCGCGGGTAGGTGGCGACGAATTCGTGCTGCTGTTGCGCGGCACAATCGACCCCGACGATTTGCAGGCGCTCGGCGAGCGGGTGATCGCCCGACTTGAAAAGCCGATACCCCATGAGGGCGCAACTTGCAGGATTTCGGCCAGCATCGGAATTGCGCTGTCGCATTGCTACGACCCGCCCGATGCCGAGCGGATGCTGACCGATGCCGATGTGGCGCTTTATGACGCCAAGCGCAGCGGGCGCGGGCGCTGCATCGTGCTTGGTCGGGCCGGGTGTGTTGCGGCGGCAGGCCGGGCAGCCGCTGCCGTACCGCCCACCGCCGCCACGCCCGCTGGCTGAACATTTCGCCAACCCAAAAAGCGGCACCCGGCGCAGGGACGGCGATGAGACAGGGCTCCCCCAAACGCCGCTTCGGGGTGGCGGGCGGGTTTTGTGGCGGCTCGTTCAACCCCGCGCAAGGGGCTTGCACTGCCGAACGTCGGCCCATATCGGCACCGGCCTGCGGTTGCCAACCGTTGCCGATGCGGCGCTTCATGATACCAGGTGCGCCGGTCGCTTGCTCCGCATCGGGCCCGGCGGGGCCGGGAGCGAGGGTTTCTCTTGCCGGAGCCGGTGCGCAAGGGGGCCGCTGCCTTCCCACCACCACCCGGCGGAAAATGCCCCTGCACAAGCGCCGCCCCATGCGATCGGCGGGAGGCGATGAGACAGGGTTTCCCATTGCCGCGCCCGGGGGGTGGCGCGCGGCGGGCCGGTGCGCAAGCGGTTGCAGCGAGGCGGCGGCCGGGGCGCAGGGGGCCAGTCGCGCAGGGTGCCGGTGCCGCCACACTGCCACGCGGCTTAGCATTTCCCCTGCCCAAGCGGCACCCGATGCGCTAGGCAGGCGGCCATGAGACAGGGTTTCCCCATTGCCGCGCCGGGAATGGCGATCGGGCTGCTTGGCGGCTCGTTCGACCCCGCGCACGAGGGCCACGTGCGGCTGACACACGAGGCGCTGAAACGGTTCCGGCTTGACCGGGTCTGGTGGCTGGTCAGCCCCGGCAATCCGCTGAAGGCCAAGGGCCCGGCCCCGCTTGCCGTCCGGATGGCGCGGGCGCGCGAGGTGATGGATGACCCCCGGGTGTTGGTGAGCGACATTGAGGCACGGCTAGGCACCTATTATACCGCCGATACCCTGCGCCGGCTGAAGGCGCTGTACCCCTGCGTCAATTTTGTCTGGCTCATGGGGGCCGACAATCTGGCGCAGTTTCATCTTTGGCACGACTGGCGCGGCATCTTCGGCATGGTGCCGCTTGGGGTGCTGGCGCGGCCCGGTCAGCGGCTGGCGGCGCAGTGCGGGCCTGCGGCGCGGGCCTATGCCGGGGCGCGCATTGCCGCCTCGGCCGCGCCACTGCTGGCAAGGGCCGAAACCCCGGCCTGGTGCTACATCGACATGCCGATGCTTGCGGTTTCATCGTCGGCGATCAGGGCGCGCAGCGATTGGCACGGCGCGGCTTGATCGACCGGGGCCCGGCAGGCTAGGCTTTGTGCATTGCGCGGGGGCAATTGCATGCAGATCACACGGCGGTTTCTGTTGGGCGGTGCGGTGGCCGGGCTAGCCACGCCCGCATGGCCCGAGCCGCCGGATACTTCGCCTTGGCCAGAACAGCGCCCGGCGTCGGTGCTTGTGGCGCGCAGCGCGCAGGCAAGCGAGGCGCTGATCGACGCGGCAAGCCTTGGCGGCGAGGTCGGCTTTGCGGTCATCAACCTGCGCACCGGGCAACTGCTCGAGTCGCGCAAACCCGCGTTGGCAATGCCGCCAGCGAGCGTCGCCAAGACCATCACCACGCTTTACGCGCTGGATCAATTGGGCCCGGGGCACCGCTTTGCAACCCGGCTGATCGCTACCGGTCCGCTCGCCGGGGGCCGGATCGAGGGCGATCTGGTGCTGGCGGGCGGAGGCGACGCGACGCTGCACACCGACCATCTCGCCACGATGGCGAAGGACCTGCGGGCAGCAGGGGTGAGCGGCATCGCCGGGCGATTTCTGGTTTGGGGCGGTACGCTGCCCTACACGCGCGAAATTGCCCACGATCAGCCCGAATATGTCGGCTACAACCCCGCCGTCAGCGGCCTCAACCTCAACTTCAACCGGGTGTTTTTCGAGTGGAAGGCCAATGGAGCCGGATACGAGCTTTCGGTGGATGCGCGTTCGGAAAAGGTGGTGCCACGGGTCAACATGGCGCGGGTTTCGGTGGTGGCGCGCGACGTGCCGGTGTTCACCCACGACGAGCGCGATGGGCGCGAGGAATGGACGGTCGCCGCATCGGCGCTTGGCAGCGGCGGCGGGCGCTGGCTGCCGGTGCGCCACCCGGAGATCTATGCGGGCGATGTATTTCGCACCCTTGCCCGCGCGCAGGGCATCACGCTGCCGGAGCCTGAGCAGGTTGCACGGCTGCCGGGCGGCGCGGTTCTGGTGCAGCACGAAAGCGAAGAGCTTTCCGCGATGCTGCGCGACATGTTGCGCTACTCGACCAACATCATTGCCGAAGCGGTAGGGATGAGCGCCAGCGGCAAGCGGGGCGAGGCGGCCAGCCTGAACGGCTCGGCGCGTTCGATGGGCGGCTGGCTGGCGGGGCATGGCATTACCGGCGCGCATTTCGCCGATCATTCCGGGCTTGGCGTCGAGTCGCGGCTGGGGGCGGGCGAAATGGCGGCGGCGCTGGTGCGGCTGGGGCCCACCGCAGGCTTGCGCGCCATGCTGCGGCCCTTCGCGATGCCCGAGGTTGGCGGCGGTGCCAACCCGGTGCAGGTGGCGGCCAAGACCGGAACGCTCAATTTCGTCTCGACACTGGCGGGCTATGCCAGCACCGCGGGCGGCGGCGAGCTTGCCTTTGCCATTTTCACCGGCGATGAGGCGCGTCGCGCGGCGGCCGGGCCTGTCGAGTCACCCGCCGGTTCGCGTGCCTGGGTTGGGCGGGCAAGAACCCTGCAACAGCAACTGGTTGCGCGCTGGGCAAAGATCTACGGGGCGTGAGCCGCTGCCCAAAGCCGCACAGGCACCGAAGCCCGGCACCCTACATCGAAGCCGCGCCGCCGCAGGATCAGGTTTCAGGGAATTTTGGTGGAGCCAGACTCCCCCATGCCAGTTTCCGAGGAAACCCAGATAGTTCTTGAAAGGCTTTGTAAATAAGCGATTTTCTTACTTCCGTTAACCATAGCTGTCAATGAGCATTCAAAAGTGACCCAGTGTGATCATCCAAAACTGACCCAGGCCAGGGGTGGCAAAGCCCACGGGCGAGCGGCCACCAAATAGCAAGCTCGTCTGTGGGCTTTGCTTGCGCAGTTTCAGGAGTTCTGGCGGGATTTGCTTTGGGCGAAGCGGTAGGATGTGTTGCCGGTTTCGATGATGCTGCAGTGGTGCGTGACGCGGTCAAGCAGCGCGGTTGTCATCTTGGCATCGCCGAACACAGAGACCCATTCTCCGAAATCGAGGTTGGTGGTGATGATGACGCTGGTCGTTTCGTAAAGTTGTAAGCGCGACGTCGCTGCCCTATGCGGCGAGGCTTGACGGCTGATTGAAGCGCCAGGGCATCAGGTCCTCGATGCCGCTTTGCGGGTGGCCCTCCAAGATGGCACGGAGTGTGGCGGCGATGTAGTCGACCGGGTTCACG